>CAKTZK010000063.1 GCA_934635515.1 uncultured Oscillospiraceae bacterium | reverse complement strand
GGCCTGAGCTTCCTGGAGTTTAACTACATGATCATGCAAAGCTACGACTTCTACTACATGTTCCAGCACTATGGCTGCAACATGCAGTTCGGCGGCGATGATCAGTGGTCCAACATGCTGGGCGGCACGGAGCTGATTCGCCGTAAGCTGGGCAAGGACGCCCACGCTATGACCATCAATCTGCTGCTGAATTCCGAGGGCAAGAAGATGGGCAAGACTGCCTCCGGCGCCGTGTGGCTGGATCCCAACAAGACCAGCCCCTTCGAGTTCTATCAGTACTGGCGGAACGTGGACGACGCGGATGTGATCAAGTGCCTGCGGATGCTGACCTTCCTGCCCCTGGAGGAGATCGACGCCATGGCCGACTGGAAGGACGCCAAGCTCAACGAGGCCAAGGACATTCTGGCCTACGAGCTGACGAAGCTGGTACACAGCCAGGAGGAGGCGGACAAGGCGCGGGAGGCGTCCCGGGCGCTGTTCTCCGGCAAGGGTGATGCCACCCACATGCCGGCTACCCAGATCCCGGCGGAGAAGCTGGCGGACGGGAAGATCGGCATTATGGCGCTGCTGGTGGAGTGCGGACTGTGCGCGTCCAACAGCGAGGCCCGGCGGCTGGTGCAGCAGGGCGGCGTCAGCGTCAATGACGCGAAGGTCACGTCCATCGATGTGGCCTTTGACGGGGATGCCCTCAGCGGCGACGGCGTGATCATCAAGAAGGGGAAGAAGATCTTCCACAGAGCATATATGTAAAATCGGACTATGAAAGGGCTCTTCGCTGCGGCGGAGAGCCTTTTTTCTTGAAAATGGGCGAAGGATATAGTATAAGAACATGAAATGGAATCAATATGAAGAACTGGAATGAGACAACATGAAAACAAGTGATTTTAATTTTGATCTGCCCCAGGAGCTGATCGCACAGACACCTATTGAAAAGCGGGACGCATCTCGGCTGCTGGTGCTGGATAAAAACAGCGGTGCCTGGGAGCACAGGCATTTTTACGACCTGCCGGCGTATCTGCGAGCGGGCGACTGCCTGATTCTGAACGACTCCCGGGTGCTGCCGGCGCGGCTTCTGGGTCAGCGGCTGCCGGGGGGCGGCGCCTGCGAGGTGCTGCTGCTTATTGACCGGGGGGAGAAGACCTGGGAGTGCCTGGTGCGGCCGGGAAAGCATCTGCGCCAGGGGGCGAAGCTCAGCTTCGGCGACGGAGAGCTGACGGCGGAAGTGACCGAAGTGCTGGAGGGCGGAAACCGGCTGGTGAAATTTGACTATGAGGGTATCTTTCTGGAGGTGTTGGACCGGCTGGGAAAAATGCCCCTGCCGCCCTATATCAAGGAGGAGCTGCAGGACCGGGAGCGGTATCAGACGGTATACTCCAAGGTGGTAGGATCGGCTGCGGCCCCTACGGCGGGTCTGCATTTCACGGAGGAGTTGCTGCAGAAGGTGCAGGAGATGGGCGTGAAGGTGGGCTATGTGACGCTCCATGTGGGGCTGGGTACTTTCCGGCCTGTAAAGGAAGATGACATTACAGACCACCTGATGCACAGCGAATACTGCGTGATCCCCCAGGAAACGGCGGACCTAATCAACGAGACGAAGAAAAACGGAGGCCGGGTCATCTGCGTAGGGACCACCTCCTGCCGAACGGTGGAATCCTGGGCAGGGGAGGACGGGACCATGCGCGCCTCAGCTGGGTGGACCAATATTTTTATCTATCCGGGGTATAAGTTTAAGGTTCTGGACGCGCTGATCACCAATTTCCACCTGCCGGAGTCTACGCTCATCATGCTGGTTTCCGCTCTTGCGGGGCGGGAGAATGTCTTGCGGGCTTATGAGGAAGCCGTGCGGGAGAGATACCGCTTCTTCTCCTTCGGCGATGCGATGTTCATCCACTGATATTGGAGGAGGACGATATGGGATTTACCGGATATGCGGCAATACTCTATTTGATATTGCTGGTGTTAGATATTTTTGCGTTTACAAAAGGCAGAAAAAGCAGCAAATGGACGCCGTTCATAGCGATTACCGCGATTATGGTGATCGGGATCATCGTTTTGGGCTATTTGTGGTTTACATCACCTATGTGATTGGAATTCGTATTTTGAGGAGTTTATCCATGTTTAAGGTCATTAAAAAAGAGGGAAATGCCCGGCGGGGCGAGTTTCGGTGTGCCCATGGTGGCGTGGTACAGACGCCGGTGTTTATGAATGTGGGCACCCAGGCGGCCATCAAGGGTGGGCTCAGTGCCTTTGATCTGAAGGACATCGGCTGCCAGATCGAGCTGTCCAATACCTACCACCTGCATCTGCGCCCCGGCGATGACGTGGTGAAGCAGATGGGCGGCCTGCACCGCTTCATGCGGTGGGACGGGCCGATCCTGACGGACTCCGGCGGGTTTCAGGTGTTTTCTCTGGCCAGCCTGCGCAAGATCAAGGAGGAGGGGGTGACCTTTGCCTCTCATCTGGATGGGCACCGCATCTTCATGGGACCGGAGGAGAGTATGCGCATCCAGTCCAACCTGGGCTCGGACATCGCCATGGCCTTTGACGAATGTGTGGAAAATCCGGCCACTTATGAGTACGCCAAGGCCAGCTGCGAGCGGACGCTGCGGTGGCTGGAGCGGTGCAAAAAGGAGCACGACCGCCTCGGCAGCCTGCCGGACACGGTAAACCCGGGGCAGATGCTTTTCGGCATCAACCAGGGGGCCACCTTCCCGGACCTGCGTATCTGGCACATGCAGGAGATCGCCAAGCTGGACTGCGACGGCTACGCCATCGGCGGACTGGCGGTGGGGGAGCCCACGGAGACCATGTACCAGATCATCGAGGCCGTGGAGCCGTACATGCCTGCGGACAAGCCCCGGTATCTTATGGGCGTGGGGACACCCAGCAATATCATTGAGGGTGTGGCTCGGGGCGTGGACTTCTTTGACTGCGTGATGCCGGCGCGAAACGCCCGGCACGGGAAGCTCTTTACCTGGCAGGGTACGCTGAATATCAAAAACGCCAAGTACAAGCTGGATGATGGCCCCATTGATCCCCAGTGCGACTGTCCGGTGTGCAAAAACTTCAGCCGCGCTTATGTCCGGCATCTTTTTGCGGCGGAGGAGATACTTGCCATGCGGCTGGCCGTGATGCATAACCTGTATTTTTATAATAAATTGGCGCAGAAGATCCGGGATGCCCTGGACGAGGGACAGTTTGCGGCCTTCCGGGCGGAGTACAGCACGAAGTTAGCACAAAAGGTTTAAAAAGAATCTGTGAACGATGGGAAAAGGTCTTGCAAAGTTCTGCATGATTCTGTATAATACAATCATATTGTAAAAAAGGAGATTATGACCCATGTTTGAAATTGCTTATGCGTCCAGCTCCAGCACTACCTCCAGCGGCGGCGGAATGACTTCCATTCTGATGATCGTTGTGATGCTGGCCATCTTCTATTTCCTGCTGATCCGTCCCGAGAACAAGCGCAAAAAGCAGGCCGAGGAAATGCGCAGCTCCCTGAAGAAGGGCGACTGGCTGACCACCATCGGCGGCGTTTATGGCCGCGTGGTCGCCATTACTGACCGCACGGTCGTTATTGAGACCAGTGAGGACCGTGTCCGCGTTGAGTTCCTGAAGTCCGCCATCGGCTCTGTGGGCACGCTGGATGAACAGGCTGCCGCTGCTGCCGCGCCCCGCCGCAGCAAGAAGACTGCTGAGAAGCAGGCTGAGGAAACCGCTCCCGCCACTGAGGAAGTGAAGGAAGAAGCTCAGAAGCCTGCTGAGGAAGCTGCTCCTGCGGAAGAGAACAAGACCGAAGAGTAATTTCATCATAAAAATAAGCCTCTCCCAATATGCTGAAACAGCATGATTGGGGGAGGCTTTTTATATGCAGATTCGCACATGGATCCACAAAAATGTAGGGCTGGGACTGCTGCTCAGCATTGTCATCTGCGTAGGTGGGGCAGCGCTGGGGGCGGTATTGGAGAGCAAGGAGATCCTGACAGGTGAGGGGGAGCGGACCTGGATATGCGCGGTATGGCTGCTTGCTGCTCTGGCAGGGAGCAGAGTGGCCCTGAGCAAAACACAGCAGGGACGGATATTTCACGCACTGGCTCAGGCCGGGCTGCTGTATATTGCTGTGTGGGGAGCGGCGTTGACCGTGGGGAGCGACCGAAACTTTGGGGAGAATGGGTGGTATATTACGATCTGTATAGTGGCGGGAAGCGCGCTGGCGGCAATGCTTCCGGAAGGGAGAAGGCGACCCGGTAAAAAGAAAGGAACGGCGAGGAAAAGAAGACGCAAAGGGCGTCAATAGTCAAATCTGACAAAAATAGAAAAAGTTTCGATTTTTTTGAATTCCGAAGCCGGTTTCGATGGATTTTTTCAAGAGCGCAAGATATTGTGCCCGGCTATGCGGGCGGTGCCTATATTTTGGGAAATGCATGCCGCGATCTTACAGAGAAATGTCGAGTTTATACGGTTTACATAATAAAGTTTACATAATATTTTGACATAAATATAGAAAAATAAAAATATGCCGCAAAGCCCTTGCCCTTTTGGCTTTTTGGGCTTATAGTATAGATGTTTTCTTCTAAATGTCACGCTTGTCTCATAGATATGCAGAGAGGTGAGTGTTACATGAGAGAAGGTCGTTTGGTAAGCGGGAGCCAGAAAAAATTTCAGCCGGATCCCTGGGTGGTGCTGTTCAGTGCCGCGTACATCCTGGGGGTGGTCGGCGGGATCTTTTCCGGTAAAGCCTCCGGTGTAAATACGGAGATCAGCTCTTATCTGCAAAAGTATGCACAGGCCCTTGCATCCGGAAGTTCTATAACGGCTGCTTCTATTTTGGGGGTGGTCGCGGCTTATTATCGGATGCCGTGCGCTGTTTTTTTACTGGGCTGGGTCCGTCACTCCGTTTATTTTTTTTGCGGTTTATTTATGGCGGAGGGTTTTTTCCTCTCCTATGCTGTGACCTGCTTTTCTATAGCACTGGGCCGGGACGGTGTGCTGATCTCCGTATGTGTTTTAGGCGTTCGGGCGTTATTTGTTTTGCCGTGTGCGCTGTATTTGGCTGTGCTCAGCAAGGGGAGATCCGCCGGGCGCAGCAGCAGGACCGCGGTACGGGGCAGACGGGCCGTGCAGGAAAGGACATTTCGTTTCCTTTTTTTGATCCCGGCCATATTAGTGCTGGGGGTCCTGTGTGAACTGACGTTTGTTCCGCGTTTGGCGGCCTTTGCGCTGCAATATATTTCTTAAGGAGGTGAGAGTGTGACGGATTATCTGGATCAATACTGCGGCTATCTTAAAACGGAAAAGCATGTATCCGCCAACACTGTCAGCTCCTATATGCGCGATTTGACGCAGTATCAGCAGTGGCTGCAGCAGAAAAGATCGGACTTGAAGCGGGCGAAGAATTCCATGCTGCAGGAATATCTGGCAGGGCTGGAGCAGTTGGGGAAGTCCCAGGCCACTATGAGCCGGTTTATGGCATCGGCCAAGTCGTTTTATTCATATATGTGTACCAAGGGTTACATAAAAACAAACCCCACCAGCGCGCTGAAGGCGAAAAAGGTGCAGAGAAAATACCCGGAGATCCTCACCAACAAAGAGGTGGAGCTGTTTCTGGAGCAGCCGAAATGCGTGGACGAAAAGGGCTTCCGTGACCATGCCATGCTGGAGCTGCTGTATGCTACCGGCATACGGGTCTCGGAGCTTATCAGCCTGGACGTGGACGACCTGAATCTGCCGGCCGGGCTGGTGGTTTGCCGGAGCAAAGGCAAGGAGCGGAGCATCCCGCTGTATCCCGGCGCAGTGAAGGCGCTGCAGGACTATGTGACGCACATCCGGGAGCGGATCGTATCCAGCGATGAGGAGAAGGCGCTGTTTGTAAACATGAACGGCGAGCGCATGACCCGGCAGGGATTTTGGAAGATCATCAAATATTACCAGGAGAAGGCGGAGATTAAAAAGGATATCACGCCCCACATGCTGCGCCATTCCTTTGCCGCGCATTTGCTGGAAAACGGAGCGGATCTGCACTCCATTCAGGAGATGCTGGGCCACGCAGACATTTCCTCCACGCAGATCTATACGCACATTGTGAAAAAGCAGCTGAAGGATGTGTATCAAAAAGCGCATCCCCGTGCATAAAAATACATATTTATATGTTTATATGCAAAAATCCCGACGAATGGCTTCGTCGGGATTTTTTACTCTATTACGGGGTTTTACAGAGCGGCTTTGATGCTCGCCGCAATCTGATCGCCGGTGAGGCCGTATTCCCGCAGGACATCCTGAGCCTTGCCGGACTGACCGAACTGGTCGTTCACGCCGATCTTCTTAAACTTGCAGTTGACCTTGCCCATGAGCACCTCGGCCACGGCGTCGCCCAGGCCGCCGATGACGCTGTGCTCCTCCACAGTGACCACTTTGCCGCACTTTTGGGCGTACTCGGTGACGCACGCGGCGTCAATAGGCTTGATGGTGTGGATATTGATGACGGCGGCGTCGATTCCGTCGGCGGCCAGAAGCTTGGCGGCCTCCAGGGCCTCGGCGACCATCAGGCCGCAGGCAAACACAGCCACATCCTTACCCTCCCGGAGTACATTGGCCTTGCCGATCTCGAAGGGATAGTCCTCCTCGAACACAGGGGTAGCCAGGCGGGCGGTGCGCATATAGGCGGGGCCCTGGAACTGGGCCAGGGCGAAGGTGGCCTTGCGGGCCTCGTTAGCGTCGGCGGGGACGATGACCGTCATGCCGGGGATCAGGCGCATGAGGCCGATGTCCTCCAGGCACTGGTGGCTGCCGCCGTCCTCGCCCACGGACACGCCGGCGTGGGAGCAGCAGATCTTCACATTGAACTTGGGGTAGGCGATGGAGTTGCGGATCTGCTCATAGGCGCGGCCTGCGCCGAACATGGCGAAGGTGGAGCAGAAGGGGATGAGGCCCATGGTGGAAAGGCCGGCGCCGATGTCCATCATGTTGCACTCGGCAATACCGCAGTCGAAGAAGCGGTCGGGATAGGCGGCTTTGAAATGCTTGGTCATAGTGGCGCCGGCCAGGTCGGCATCCAGCACCACAACTTTATCATTGGCGGCGCCCAGCTCTACCAGAGCCTTGCCGTAAGCCTCGCGGGTCGCAATTTTTTCACTCATGGTCTCAGTCCTCCAATTCCTGCAAAGCCTGCTGACGCTGCTCGGCGTTGGGCGCCTTGCCGTGCCAGCCCACCTGATTTTCCATAAAGGAAACGCCCTTGCCCTTGACCGTGTGGGCCAGGATGCACTTGGGCACGCCGGGGGTGTGGGGCGCGGCCAGGGCCTTTTCGATGGCGTCCAGGTCGTGTCCGTCGATCTCGTACAAATCAAAACCAAAGGCCTTGATCTTAGCGGGTAGGTCGCCCAGAGACATGACCTCGTCGTTGCTGCCGTCGATCTGCAGGCCGTTGTTGTCGATGATGACGGTGAGGTTATCCAGGTGATAGTGGGCAGCGGACATGAAAGCCTCCCAGATCTGGCCTTCCTGGCACTCACCATCGCCCAAAAGGGTGAACACCTGGGTGTCCTTGCCCAGCTTCTTGGCACCCAGAGCCATGCCCACGGCGATGGAGCAGCCCTGGCCCAGGGAGCCGGTGGAGGCGTCTACGCCGGGGACCTTCTTGCAGTCCGGGTGACCCTGGAGGATGCTGTGGAGCTGGCGGAAATTGGCGTACTCGGCGCGGTCAATGAAGCCGAGGCTGGCCAAAACCGCATAGTAGCAGGGGGCGCTGTGGCCCTTGCTCAGGACAAAACGGTCCCGATCCTCCCATTTAGGATTTTTAGGGTCCAGGCGCATATGATTATGGAAAACGCTGGTCATAAGCTCCACGGCTGACAGGGAGCCGCCGGGGTGGCCACTGCCGGCATTGGCCGTCATGTTGATGATGTCACGGCGAACCTGGCGGCAGATTTTGGAAAGTTCGGCTGTATTCATATGAGACCTCCATTTAGTGAAATACACAATCTTTATCGTACATCATTTGCCGCATAAAGTCAAGAATCGGCGGGGATTTGGGCTGCGGAAATCGGCTAAAAAGAAAGGGAAGGGGGCAGGGAGGAGGAGACGGGGAATTTTCGGGTGTCATTCCTCGATTTTTCCTTGTATTTTAACCTTTGACAAGGGGTTTGCCTTTGCAGCGATTCGCAGCGATTCGTTATCAATATGCGTGTAGATCTCGGTGGTATTCAAATGCTCGTGGCCCAGAACCTCTTGAACAGCCTTTACGTCCACACCGTTTTGCAGCATGAGCGTAGCGGCGGTGTGGCGCAGCTTGTGGGCGGAGTATTTGGTGCTGTCCAGTCCGGCATCGGACAGGTGCTTTTTTACCAAGTTGTGGACCGTGGCGCGGCTGATGCGCTGGTGGTTTCGGGACACAAATAGCGCGTCCCGGTCCTTGCCGCCCACCACAGGGCGCACCTGCAAATACAGGTCCAGGGCGTCCTTGCAGGCTTGATTCAGATAGACAATGCGGACCTTATTACCCTTGCCCAGGACACGGAGGGCATCGTCCTGTATATCGGAGCGGTTGAGTCCGATGAGCTCGGAGATACGCAGACCGCAGTTGAGGAACAGGGTCAGAATGCAGAGATCGCGCTCGCGGTTAGGGCCGCCGACGCCTTGCAGGAGACGGACACTCTCATCC
>CAKTZK010000062.1 GCA_934635515.1 uncultured Oscillospiraceae bacterium | reverse complement strand
AGGTTTTACTCATGCTAAAGCTATTTTTCTTCCCCCGGTAGAACCGGGGGTTTATTTCCACGCCTGAAGGCACCAATGATAGCGCGGATGTTTCATGTGAAACATCCGCGCTTTTTGTTTTGCAAAAATTGTTTCACATGAAACATATCCCTTTTCAAATTTTTTGTTGTTTTCTATTGAAAGGACCATCTTAATTGGTATATAATAAGATGAATATGAAAGAAAATCCGGAAAGCGAGTGGGCAAATGGCTAAAGTTGTTGCAATCGTGAATCAAAAAGGCGGCGTAGGTAAGACTACCACCTGCGTAAATCTCACCGCCGCCCTGAAGGCCCAGGGTGCCAGAGTACTGCTGTGCGACTTCGACCCCCAGGCCAACGCCACCTCCGGCATGGGTGTGGATAAGACCCGCAGCAACGGCGTGTACGATGTGCTCATCAACGGCGTGGAGACGGAGAAGGTCCTGGTCCGCACCCCCTACGGCGATGTGCTGCCCAGCAGCAAAGCCCTGGCCGGGGCCGGGGTGGAGATGATCGACCTGGAGGGCCGGCAATTCCTGCTGAAACGGGCCCTGGACCAGGTAGCGGACCGGTACGACTTCATTTTCATCGACTGCCCGCCGTCTTTGGAGCTGCTGACGCTGAATGCCCTGTGCGCGGCGGACACCCTGCTGGTGCCGCTGCAAGGGGAATACTACGCCCTGGAGGGACTCAGCGACCTGATGGGCACCGTGCGCATCGTGCGCCGGGGACTGAATCCGAAGCTGGAGATCGAGGGCGTGCTGCTGACCATGTTCGACGGACGCACCAACCTGGCTATTCAGGTGGCCCAGGAGATCAAGCGCTTCTTT
This sequence comes from uncultured Oscillospiraceae bacterium, assembly GCA_934635515.1. The sequence continues at coordinate 7,892 of CAKTZK010000062.1, read as the reverse complement.
CCCGGCAAGGTGTACAGCACCGTCATTCCCCGAAACATCCGGCTTTCCGAGGCCCCCAGCCACGGAAAACCCATCAACGCTTACGACCGTACCTGCCGCGGCGCCGAGGCCTATAATGCCGTGGCGGAGGAATTTTTGAAGAAAAATCCCCTTGAAAAGGAGGAGGGCTGAATCCTATGGCGAACAATGCAAAAGGCTTGGGCAAGGGCTTGGCCGCCCTGCTGGGCGACAATGTGATGGAGTCCGGCCAGGAGAAAAGCAGCCTGTATCTGCCCATTTCCCAGGTGGAAAGCTGCGCCACCCAGCCCCGGAAGCAGTTTGACCCGGATGCCCTGGCGGACCTGGCCGACTCCATCCGCGAGCACGGCATCATCCAGCCGCTGACGGTGCGCAAGCTCCAGTCGGGCTATTATCAGATCATCGCCGGTGAGCGCCGCTGGCGGGCCGCCCGTATGGCGGGGCTGGACCAGGTGCCTGCCATCGTGGTGGAGGCCGACGACCGCAAGGCCATGGAGTTGGCTATGATTGAGAACCTCCAGCGGGAGGATTTGAATCCCATGGAGGAGGCCGAGGGCTACCAGCAGCTGATGACCCAATACAACCTCACCCAGGAGGAGACGGCCCAGCGGGTGGGCAAGTCCCGGTCCGCCGTGGCCAACGCCCTGCGGCTGCTGAACCTGTGTCCCCCGGTGCGGGCCATGGTGGAGGACGGGCGGCTGTCCAACGGCCACGCCCGGACCATCCTGCCCCTCTCCCCTATCCTGCAGGAAAAGGCGGCAGATGCTATCATAAAGTCTGACCTTTCCGTGCGGCAGACGGAGCTGTTGGTGAAAAAGCTCACCGCCGAGGAAAAGGCCCAGCCCGCCGTGACCACCGGCGGCCTGGAGGTAAACTATGCCGAGGAGGCGGCCAAGTCCCTGGGCGCCCACCTGGGCCGGGGCTGCAAGATCGTCAGCGGGCGCAAAAAAGGCCGCATTGAGCTGGAATACTACGGGATGGACGACCTGAATAACCTCCTGGACGCCCTGAACGCCCTGAAACTGAAATAAAATTGTTTCACATGAAACAGAACGGAGAGAACATCCATGCTGGATATTAAATTTGTGCGGGAGAATCCCGAGCTTGTAAAGGAGAACATCCGCAAGAAATTCCAAAACGCCAAGCTGCCCCTGGTGGACGAGGCCATTGCCCTGGACGCCGAGCGCCGCCAGGCCATTGCCGACGGCGAAGCCCTGAAAGCCGAGCGCAACAAGCTGTCCAAGGCCAACGGTCCCCTGTTCGGCCAGCTGAAAAAGTGTACGGACGAGGCCAAAAAGGCCGAGCTTCAGGCCCAGATCGACGCCAACAACGCCGCCGTGAAGGCCAGCGCCGAGCGCATGGCCCAGATGGAGGCCAAGAAAGAAAACACCGAGGCGGCTCTGAACAAGATCATGCTGGTCATTCCCCAAATTATCGACCCCGCCGTGCCCATCGGCAAGGACGACAGCTGCAATGTGGAGGTGGAGCGCTTCGGCGAGGCCAAGGTGCCCGACTTCGAGATCCCCTACCACACGGACATTATGGAGCGCTTTGACGGCATCGACATGGACGCCGCAGGCCGCGTCTCCGGCAGCGGGTTTTACTATCTGCTGGGGGACATCGCCCGGATGCACGAGGCGGTGCTGGCTTATGGCCGGGACTTTATGATAAACAAGGGCTTCACCTACTGCATCCCCCCCTTCATGATCCACGGCAATGTGGTGGAGGGCGTCATGAGCCAGACGGACATGGACGGCATGATGTATAAGATCGAGGGCGAGGACCTCTACCTCATCGGCACCAGCGAGCACTCCATGATTGGCCGCTACATTGACCAAATTCTCCCCGAGAGCGCTCTGCCCCAGACCCTCACCTCCTACTCCCCCTGCTTCCGCAAGGAAAAGGGTGCCCACGGCATCGAGGAGCGGGGCATTTACCGCATCCACCAGTTTGAAAAGCAGGAGATGATCGTGGTCTGCAAGGCCGAGGAGAGCAAGGACTGGTACGAGAAGCTGTGGCGCTACAGCGTGGAGCTGTTCCGCTCCCTGGACATCCCCGTGCGGCAGCTGGAGTGCTGCTCCGGCGACCTGGCGGACCTGAAGTGCCGCTCCTGCGACATCGAGGCCTGGTCCCCCCGGCAGCAGAAGTATTTCGAGGTCTGCTCCTGCTCCAACCTGGGCGACGCCCAGGCAAGGCGACTGAAAATCCGCTACAAGGACGAGAGCGGCAAAATGCAGCTGTGCCACACCCTGAACAACACCTGTGTGGCCCCGCCCCGTATGCTCATTGCCCTGCTGGAGAACAATCTCCAGCCCGACGGCAGCGTCCTCATCCCCAAGGCTTTGCAGCCCTACATGGGCGGCACGGAGATCATCCGTCCCAAGCACTGACAGGAGGCTCGTTATGAAGAAATTTTTCCAGGAATTTAAGGAATTCGCCATGCGCGGCAATGTGCTGGACATGGCCGTGGGCGTTGTGGTGGGCTCTGCCTTCACCGCCATCGTCACCTCCATCGTGCAGAATCTGCTGACTCCCCTGCTGGGCCTGCTGATCCCCGACAGCACCTTTGCCGAGTGGGCCCCCGGCGGCTTCGGCATTGGCGCGGTCATTAACTCCATTATCACCTTCCTTATCACGGCCTTCGTGGTGTTCCTGCTGGTGAAGGGCGTAAACAAGCTGACGCACCTGAAAAAGCAGGAGGAGGCCCCGGCCCCCGAGGAGCCCAAGGGTCCCACCACCGAGGAGCTGCTGGCAGAGATCCGCGACCTGCTGAAGGAGCAGAAGTAAGTTGGAAGCCATTTTGAGACAGGGCCTGGCGAACCTGGGCCTGGACCCGGCAGCCATCCCGCAGCTTGCGGAGTTTGCCCGGCGACTGCTGGAGAAAAACAAGGTGATGAACCTGACGGCCATCACGGAGCCGGAGGATGTAGCCACGCTGCACCTGCTGGACTGCGCCTATTTGCTGACGGCGGCGGACTGCCGGGGCAAGGCCATCGTGGACGTGGGCACCGGAGCCGGTTTTCCGGGGATGCCCATGGGCATTTTGGAGCCCACGGCCCAAATGACCCTGCTGGACAGCCTGGGAAAGCGCATTGACTTTTTGCAGGAGACGGCGGCGGCCATGGGGCTGACCAACATCACCTGCGTACACGCCCGGGCAGAGGAATTCGCCGCCGGGCACCGGGAGAGCTATGACCTGGCCGTGTCCCGAGCGGTGGCGGCGCTGCCGGTCTTATGTGAGCTGGCCATGCCGCTGGTGAAGGCGGACGGGCTGTTTCTGGCCATGAAATCCGTGGATTCGGATGGAGAAATCGACAGTGCCCGGGGCGCTATCGGCCAACTGGGCGGAAAAATCGAGAAAATCCTCGACTACACCGTCCCCTGCACGGAGGTGCGGCACCGGGTGGTGGTCATCCGCAAGGTGCGGCCCACGCCGCCCCAGTTTCCCCGTCCATTTGCGAAAATCAAGAAATCCCCTCTGAAATAAGGAGGCAAAATGGGCAAGATCATTGCCGTGGTGTCCGGCAAAGGCGGCACCGGGAAAACTACATTTACCTCCTGCATCGGCTTCGCCCTGGCCTCCATGGGCAAAAAGGTCCTGTGTCTGGACTGCGACATCACCCTGCGGAACCTGGACCTGGCCCTGGGGCTCAGCGACAGCGCCCTGATGGATTTTTCCGACGTGCTGTCGGGCCGATGTACCCTGGAGGAGGCGGTGGTGAGCCACCCCAAGTACCCCTCCCTCTTCCTGCTGGCCGCGCCCCTGGCCTACGACGGCTTCCGGGTGGAGCCGCAGCAGGTGTCAGAGCTGATGGGCAAGATCCGGGAGAGCTTCGACTTCTGCCTGGTGGACGCCCCCGCCGGGCTGGGCCAAGGCTTCCGCATGGCGACCCAGGAGGCAGACCATGTGGTGGTGGTGACCACCACGGATGTGACAGCCCTGCGGGATGCCCAGCGGACCGTTATGGACCTGGAGCGCTTTCCCAACGGTAAGGTACACCTGGTGGTGAATCGAGTAGCAAAAAAGCTGCTGCGCCAGCTGCACACCACCATCGACGACGCCATGGACGCCGCCGGCCTGCCCCTTTTGGGCGTGGTGCCGGAGGATCCGGATGTGCCCCGCTGCCTCAACCAAGGCATCCCCCTGCGGGACGACAATTACTATGCCGCCCGGGCCTATAATAACATTGCAAGACGCATCGCGGGGTATAAGATACCGCTGATGAAACTATAAGCTGGCGAAAATTCCTGCGGAATTTTCTGCCAAAGAGCTGCAGTCTGCTGCGCGCATAATTTTGCCGCAAGCGACAAATTTCCACACTTGCAGCCTGAGAGGTATTTTCCCCCACGCACATGTCGCGGTGAAAAATGATTCTAATTTTTCGCGTCTGCGGACGCGAACTCTGCGAGGCTTTTTAGATTTCTATATAACTACCCTTAACTGCACAGAAAGGAGAGCGCAATTTATGAATATCGCACTGATCGCTCACAACAACCGCAAGGAACTCATGGTCCAGTTCTGCACCGCCTACTGCGGCATCCTGGCCAAGCATACACTCTGCGCCACCGCCACCACCGGGCAGATGGTGGCCGAGGCCACGGGCCTGACCATACACCGCTTTATGAGCTTTTACCACGGCGGCGGCCAGCAGATCGGCGCCCGCATCGCCTATAACGAGCTGGATATGGTGCTCTGCTTTGATGACCCCAACACCAAGGCTCCCTCCGACGACATCATTTACATCTCCCGCCTGTGCGACAAGAACAACATCCCCTACGCCAGCAACATCGCCACCGCCGAGATGCTGGTGCTGGGCCTGGCCCGGGGCGACCTGGATTGGCGCGAGGTGGTCAATCCGAAAAGCAACCCCTTCACCGCTTGACATTTGCGCCCGGATATACTAAAATAATGTGAAATACCGCAATAACGGAGCAGGAGTAGCTCTGTCACCGCCGATGCAGAGAGGCGCGCCCCGGCTGAAAGCGCGCCCGGCACACAGAGGGAAGACAGCCCCAGCAGCGGGGATGGAAACATCCACGGCCCGCTCCCCGTAACAGGAGTACCAAAGGGCCCCATGGGGCCGAAATTGGGTGGCACCACGAAGCAGCACGCTCTCGTCCCAATACACGGGACGGGAGCGTTTTTTTACTTTCCGTCAATCGAAAATCAACATAAAGGAGAAGATGAACATGGCAAAAATGACGCCCCGGACCCTCTCGGGCTTTATGGAGCTGCTGCCGCAGCCCCAGCAGCAGATGGAGCGGATGATGCAAATTCTGCGGGAGACCTACGCCCTCTACGGCTTCACCCCCCTGGATACCCCGGTCATCGAGGCCAGCGAGGTATTGCTGGCCAAAGGCGGCGGCGAGACCGAAAAGCAAATTTACCGCTTCCAGAAGGGCGACGCGGACCTGGCCCTGCGCTTTGACCTCACCGTACCCCTGGCCAAGTATGTGGCCCTCCACGGGGGCGAGCTGTCCTTCCCCTTCCGCCGCTACCAGATCGGCAAGGTCTACCGGGGCGAGCGGGCCCAGCGGGGGCGCTTCCGGGAGTTTTACCAGGCGGATATTGATGTCATCGGCGACGGTAAGCTGGACATCACCAACGAGGCGGAGATTCCTTCCATTATTTACCAGACCTTCACCCGCCTGGGGCTGAAGCGCTTCCAAATCCGGGTGAACAACCGCAAAATACTCAACGGCTTTTACGCCATGCTGGGGCTGACGGAGCAGTCCGGGGCCATCATGCGCACGGTGGACAAGCTGGATAAGATCGGGCCGGACAAGGTGCGGGCGCTGCTGCTGTCCGACTGCGGGCTCACCGAGGACCAGGCGGCGGAAATTCTCAAGTTCATCGCCATCACCGGGTCCAACGCCCAAGTGCTGGCGGCCCTGGAGGGCTACGCCGGGCGGCACGAGCTGTTCGACCAGGGCCTTTCGGAGCTGAAAACCGTGACGGCGTACCTGGCGGACTTCGGCGTGCCGGAGGAGAATTTCGCCGTGGACCTGACCATCGCCCGGGGCCTGGACTACTACACCGGCACCGTCTACGAGACCACCCTGCTGGACCACCCGGAGATCGGCTCCGTTTGCTCCGGCGGCCGCTACGACAACCTGGCCGAGTACTACACCGACCGGCAGCTCCCCGGCGTGGGCATCTCCATCGGCCTGACCCGGCTGTTTTACGTCCTGGGCGAGCAGGGGATGCTGAATCCGGACCTGCCCACGGCCCCGGCGGATGTGCTGGTGCTGCCCATGACGGAGGACCTGGCCCCGGCCATTTCCCTGTCCACCCGGCTCCGGGCCGCCGGCGTGCGGACCCAGCTCTATACCGAGCAGAAGAAGTTCAAGGCCAAGATGAACTACGCCGATAAGATCGGCGTGCCCTATGTGATCTTCCTGGGCGGCGACGAAATTGCCGCCGGGGTGGTGGCCTGCAAGGACATGAAGACCGGCGAGCAGACGAAGCTGCCCTTCGACGAGACCCTGGCCCTCATCCAGTCCGGCCTGGCGGAGAAGAACAAGGGCGCAGTGATTTTGGAGTGAGGGCAGACGGCCCAAGCGCTCGCGAAAACCCTGCCTCCCTTGCCTAAAGGGAGGGGGACCAGCCGGAGGCTGGTGGAGGGATTCCGTGCGGGGTGAACGGCTTCGCGTTTTCAGTGGGTTCGTGCGGGGAGGAATCCCCCAGTCACGGCTTCGCCGTGACAGCTCCCCTTACGCAGGGGAGCCAAAAAAAAGCCTCCCCTGTGTAAGGGGAGGTGGCGCGAAGCGCCGGAAGGATTGTCCCCGCAGGGGAGAACGGATTGCCACGACCAGTGTGCGCACTGGTCTCGCAATGACACATTGCAAGAAGTGCGGTGGGGCGGGCCGATGTGGGGAGCGAGCCGAGCGCTGCCAGTGGCAGATGAAGCGAAGCGAGCGAGTGGCTGCGGTCAAAATTTCAAGCGTCCGCCGTAAGGCAGCGCAGAAATTTTGGGCACCGCAACAGGGCCATCGTCCACTACGAATGGGTTTGTAGGGGCGGACGACCCTGTCCGCCCGGTTGAAGAGTCCCCATCGTATCCCTTTTGGAGTCATTTTTGAAAACTCATAGTTATATCCAACTCAAATTATACAATTCATTATCAAAACAGGAGGAAGAATACCATGATGCAAATGCGTACACACACCTGCAACGCCCTTCGTCTGGCCGATGTGGGCAAGAGCGTGAAGATCGTGGGCTGGATGGAGAATGTCCGGGAGGTGGGCAGCAATCTGGCCTTTGTGGTCCTGCGGGACTTCTACGGCACCACCCAGGTGGTGGCCGAGACCGAGGATATGCTGGCCATCATCAAGGGGCTGAACAAGGAGTCCACCATCAGCGTGGAGGGCGTTGTCCGGGAGCGGGCCAGCAAGAATCCCAAGCTGGCCACCGGCGAGATCGAGGTGGTGCCCAATAAAATCGAGATTCTGGGCCGCTGCCGCTACAACAGCCTGCCCTTTGAGATCAACCGCAGCCGGGAGGCCGACGAGACCGCCCGCCTGAAGTACCGCTATCTGGACCTGCGCAACCCCGCCGTGAAGAAGAACATCATTCTCCGCTGCCAGGTGGTGGCGGCGCTCCGGGCCGCCATGACCGAGCACGGCTTCCTGGAGATCACCACCCCCATCCTCACCGCCTCCTCCCCGGAGGGCGCCCGGGACTACCTGGTGCCCGCCCGGAAGCACCCCGGCAAGTTCTACGCCCTGCCCCAGGCCCCCCAGCAGTTCAAGCAGCTGCTGATGACCTCCGGCTTTGACCGCTATTTCCAGATCGCCCCCTGCTTCCGGGACGAGGACGCCCGGGGCGACCGCTCCCCCGGCGAGTTCTATCAGCTGGACATGGAGATGGCCTT
>CAKTZK010000061.1 GCA_934635515.1 uncultured Oscillospiraceae bacterium | reverse complement strand
GCGAGGGTCCACCCGTTCCCATCCCGAACACGGAAGTTAAGCTCGCTTCTGCCCACGATACTTGGCTGGAGACGGCCTGGAAAAATAGGTAGCGCCAACACAGAGAAGACATCCATTCTGGATGTCTTCTTTTTTATTTTGTTGAACTTGTAAGGTCGGGATGGGCAACCATCCCGTGACAGGTCAGTTATGCTCGCTTTTGCCTGCTATACTTGGCGGACCGACGCGCCTGGAAAAATAGGTAGCTTCAACATGGAGAAGACATCCGAACGGATGTCTTCTTTTTGTTTGCTCTGCAAGTTAAACTGCAAATTTGAGAATTGACTTTGAGTTGGATTTTATTTGAAAAAAATCCAGGACAGTACAGCGTAGTTGTACTATCCTGGTGTTGCAGAATTTATTTTTCGAGCAGCTCGGTGAAGCTGCGGATGTACCCATCACAGAGCTTGCGCATTTCGGATTCAGACACGTCAAAATAGGGGTCGTACACGCCGATGGTGCGCATGCCGGCTGCTTTGGCACCCCGGCAGGCATCCAGAGAATCGTCATACAGGGTGCAATCCGCAGGTTTCACGCCACATTCCTTTGCTGCCAGCAGGAAAATGTCCGGATCCTTTTTATCAAGACCCAGGTCGTGGGCAAAAAAGATGGTCTCAAAGAAGGGCATGAGGCCCAGGTGCGTCAAGGCGCTGCGGCAATGCTCCGGCACGGCGGAGGTGAGGACGATCATCCGCTCACCCTTCTGGCGGCACTGTTCCAGGTATGCCCGGACGCCGGGCTTTACCGGGACCCGTGTGGCGTAGGCATCCCCGGCCATTTCCATCCACTCGGCCATGATCTCGTCCGTGCTCTCCGAAAGGTTACAGTAGGCCTTGGTGAATACCGCCGCCTTGGGAAAAATAGTGTGGGCCACCCCCTGGTAGTATTCCTTTGTGTATGGAAAACCGCGCTTTTTCAGAAACGCGATGTCCACCTCTTTCCAGACTCCGTTGGAGTCGCTGAGGGTCCCATCCATGTCAAAAATCAGCATAAATCTGTCCTTTCCAGCCAAAAGCGCCAGGGAAAATCTACGGCTTCTTCCGCGTAGTCGATGCCGATGCGCTTGCCTGTGTGTATCGAATATGGGCCCGGGGATGCGGGCGGAAGGCCTATATCCTCCGGCCCGTCACAGACAAACAGCTCGTCCCCTATGAGATTCAGACCGTTTTCCGCCCGGGTCAGGCCCAGTGCCCGGCAACACTTACCGGGTCCGTTGAGAAAATTTTTCTTTTGGTAGGAGGTGAGCTGCGCCAGAGGCTTCCCGTACCGCAGCAGGCTCATTTGCTCTGCGCCGTAAACCGGTTCCAGACCCCGCAGCAGTACAGCGGAGGGCTCTCCCTCCGGCTCTGTGACAAAGTTCAGGCAGCAGTGCATCCCGTAGATGAGATAAATGTAGGCGTGGCCTGGAGGGCCGAACATGGTGGCGTTGCGCGGCGTTTTGTGGTAGTTATAGGCATGGGCAGCCTTATCAATGGCCCCTATATATGCCTCCGTTTCCGTGATGCGGGCTACCAGCGGCTGGCCGTTCCGGATTCGGACCAGGCAGCGGCCCAGCAGCTGACGCGCGATGGACACCGTGTCGCCAACATAAAAATCCCTGGAAAGCTTTGACATTTGATCACCTCAATGTTATTATCATAGCACTGTTCTGAAAATCTGTAAATACGGAAGTGAGACCGACCAATGCACCAAATCAATTATAAAAAGGGTATCCCGGCTATGCTGATGTGCTTTTCAATATGGGGATTTCAGCCTCTTTATTGGTATATCTGCGGCGAGTGGGATACTTTTTTCATGCTGGCCTGCCGCATTATCTGGGCAGCTGTGTGCTGCCTGTGTATTCTTTGGGCGCAGGGGAAGCTGCCGCAGCTCCGGGCGGTATTTCGGGATAAAAAGACGCTGATGCGAGAGATACCGGCGTCGGTATTTTTGCTGGCGGACTGGGGCGTGTACCTGTGGGCGGTGCAGAATGGACGGGTGCTGGAGTGCAGCCTGGGTTATTATATCCAGCCTATCGTGGTGTTTCTCTTCGGCGCGCTGCTCTTTAAGGAAAAGGTCAGCTGGCGGCATATAGTCATTCTGGCGGTCGTGGTGGTGGGGATCGTGCTCTCCACCAGCGGCTTTGGCGGCATCCCCTATGTGACCATCATACTGTCGGTGTGCTTTGCCATCTATGCGGCTATAAAGAAAAGCCTGGTCGTGGACTCCGTGGTGAGCACCACGTCGGAGATTTTGATCATGGTGCCGCTGGCGCTGCTGTTTATCCTGTTTTTCCGCATGGGCGCAAACGGAATGGCATCCATCACGCCTCTGCGGCAGCTGATGCTGCTGGGAGCGGGTGTGGTAACGGCACTTCCTATGGTGCTTTATTCTGCCGGCGTGCGGTATTTGCCCCTAACCACCGCGGGATTCTGCCAGTATCTCAGCCCCACGCTGGGCATCTTCTGCGGCATGATCATGGGCGAATATTTGACGCCGGGAAAGCTGCGAAGTTTCTATTTTATCTGGGCCGGAGTAATTCTCTACTGCCTGAACACCATCTATGAGGAGCGGAAAAGATATCATACATCTTCCCAAAATATATGACCGAATAGGACAAAATACTCCTCAGGCTGCAAGTGTGGAATTTTTGCGCTTTGCGCAAAAATTATGCGCGCAGCAGACTGAGATCCTCTTGTCGGAAACCTCCAAAAATTTTTCAACAGCAAAAGAAATGCGTAGCCGCTCCGGTTACGCATTTCTTTTGCGTGACAAACGGAGCGGGATGTGCTATAATAAAATGAATTTTTGTGCAGCATAAGGAGGATGGCGCGCCATGGATGGCAGACTCATCGTGTTTGAAGGGACAGACGGCTCCGGAAAGGCCACCCAGACCGCTTTGCTGTGCCGGGAGCTGGACCGCCGGGGCATCGCCTACCGCCGCCTGGAGTTTCCCCGGTATAAAGAGGAATCCTCGGCGCTGATCCGGCTGTACCTCTCCGGCGCCTTCGGCAGCCACCCCGGCGATGTGAACGCCTATGCCGCCTCCACCTTTTACTCCGTGGACCGCTACGCCAGCTACCGTCAGGATTGGGGCGCGTACTATGAGGCGGGCGGCCTGGTCATCGCTGACCGCTACACCACCTCCAACGCCGTCCACCAGACGCCCAAGCTTCCCCCTGAGGAGCGCCGTGGCTACCTGGAGTGGCTGTTCGACTTTGAGTACAGGCTCCTGGGCCTGCCGAAGCCGGACCGGGTGGTCTATCTGGACCTGCCCACGGAAATTTCCGAGCGCATGATGCGCCGCCGGGAGCAGCAGACCCACACCAAGGCCGACATTCATGAGCAGGACGAGGCGTATCTGGCCGCCTGCCGGGAGAGCGCGGAGCTGATCATCTCGCTCTGCGGCTGGGAAAAGATCGACTGCAGCCGGGACGGCGCCATGCGCACGGCGGAGGACATCCACCGGGAGGTCGTGCAGCGGGTGGAGGACCTGCTTGTCCCCTAAGGCGGCAGAGAAAAGGGGGACGAGGTCCCCGATTTCTCCCGTATGTGGTTTCAGCAGGAGCAGCAGGAGTCGCCGCCGCAGGAGCAGCCCTGCCGATTTCCGTTTCCACAGCAGCAGAAAAGCAGAAGCAGGATCACAATGAGCCAGATGCAGGAACAGTTGTTGTTATCAAAGCACATTCTTTTCACCTCTCTTCCCATATAGTACTGTATTGTATGAGGGACCGGGCGAAAATGGAACTTGTCCGGCTCATTTTGCAGAGAAAAAGCAGAAAGGACAGACTACAATGAGTGAAAATAAACGGTCCGATACCCAGGGCTGGGACACCGAAGCGGTGCGCCGGAAGATCATAAACGATGTGGACGCGGGCCCGTCGTCGCCCAAAAAGAAGAAACGGGGCAAGAAAAAATTCAACTGGAAGATCTATGTGGCATCGGTGCTGTTGGGCTCCATGCTGCTGGCCGGCATCGGCTGGATCCTGGCCAACGATCTGTGCGCCCTGGACAAGGGCAACGAGACCTACACCGTGACCATTGAAGAGGGCGACGGCGTTTTCAAGGTGGCCTCCAAGCTGAAAAAGGCGGGCCTTATTGAGCTGAAGGGCTTTTTCGTGCTGTATGAGATATTTACCGGGGCCAAGAACGACATCGACCCCGGCACCTACGAGCTGAATACCTCCATGGACTACCGCAGCCTTGTGCGCAATATGTATGACCCCGATGCCCGCCGCCGTGCCCAGGAGGGCCTGGTGCTCATCACCATCCCCGAGGGCTATACGGTCCAGCAGATCGTGGACCTGCTGGCGGAAAACGGCGTTTCCACCAAGGAGGAGCTGATAGACGCCGTGTCCAACTACGATTTCGGTGAGGAATATCCCTTCATTGACAGCAGCCTTACCGGCCAGATCAACCGCCTGGAGGGCTATCTGTTCCCGGATACCTATGAGTTCTCCACCCAAAAGTCCGCGGTGTACGCCATTGATACGCTGCTTACCAACTTTAATACCCGGGTCAGCGGCGACCTGCTGACGCAGATCCAAAACAGCGACTACTCCCTCAAGGAGATCATCACCCTGGCCTCCATCATCGAAAAAGAGGCCATCGGCGACTATGAGGAGCGGGCCAATATCTCCTCCGTCTTCCACAACCGTCTGGAGGGGGATAATGACGAGGTGGGCCGCGCCCTGCAGTCCGACGCCACTATCCACTATGCCATGGCCCTTATGGGCCTGGAGGACAAGGACTTCTCCACCAGCCTGGACAGCCCCTATAACACCTATCTCCACGAGGGCCTGCCGGTGGGTCCTATCTGCAATCCCAGCCTGGCCTCGATCCGGGCGGCGGTGAATCCCAACGAAACGGATTACTATTACTTTGCCTACGGCAAGGACGGCGTCAGCCACTTCTTCCGTACCTTCGATGAGCACCTGGCCTTTGTAAATAGTGACATGTACGCACCGGAATGATGAGAAAGAAGCCTGAACTGCTGGTCCCCGCCGGGGACATGGAAAAACTGAAAATGGCCGTGCTCTACGGGGCGGACGCGGTGTATCTGGCGGGCTCCTCCTTCGGGATGCGTGCCTTTGCCGGGAATTTTACGCCGGAGGAGCTGCCCAAGGCGGTGCGCTTTGCCCACGAGCATGGGGTGTCCGTCCACGCCACGGTGAACACTATGCCCCGCTATGACGAGACGGAGCAGCTGCCCGCCTACCTGGAGCAGTTGGATGACGCCGGGGTGGACGCCCTGATCCTGGCGGATCTGGGGGCCTTTACCCTGGCGGGGAAGTACGCCCCCCACTGCCAGCGGCATGTCAGCACTCAGCAGTCGGTGGCCAACCACGTCTGCGCCCAGGCCTGGTACGACCTGGGGGCCAGCCGCGTGGTCCTGGCCCGGGAGCTGAGCCTGGAGGAGATACGTGCCGTCCGGGAGAGGGTCTCCCCGGAGCTGGAGCTGGAGGTTTTCTGCCACGGGGCCATGTGCGTGTCCTATTCCGGCCGGTGTTTGCTCTCCAACTACATGACCGGCCGGGACTCCAACCGGGGCGCCTGCGCCCAGCCCTGCCGCTATCAGTATACCCTCATGGAGGAGAAGCGCCCCGGGGAGTATTTCCCCGTGTTTGAGGACGAAAAGGGCACCTACATCCTTAACTCCCGGGATATGTGCATGATAGACCACCTGGACGACCTGATGGATGCCGGGGTGGACTGCCTGAAGATCGAGGGCCGGGCCAAGTCCGCCTACTATGCCGCCATCGTGGCCGGGGCCTACCGCCACGTGCTGGACGATGTGGCCGCCGGGCGCCCCATAGACCCGGTGTGGCGTAACGAGGTGGAGCATGTGAGCCACCGGCATTATTCCACCGGCTTTTTCTACGGCCAGCCGGGCCAGTATTTTGAAAATTCCCGGTATATCCGGGAGTGGCAGATCTGCGCCGTGGTACTAAGCTGTGAGGCGGATGGCCTTGCTACCCTGAGCCTGCGCAACAAATTCCGGGCAGGGGATAGGGTAGAGCTTGTGGGCCCGGACCTAAAGCCCTTTGAGATGACCGTCCCCCTGATGGAGGATGCCGACGGCCTGCCCCTGGAGGAGCCGCGAACGCCGCAAATGGTTTTCAAAATGCGCCTGCCCCAGCCGGTGCCGCCCATGAGCTTTGTCCGCCACGCGGTGGACCTGAGCGGAAAATAAAATCGAGAAAAAAGAGGCAGCGTGTGCATTTTCTGCACACGCTGCCTCTTTTTATGTGTATCAACTTTCGCCTATGGCGGCGGACAGAGCCTCCGCCAGTCGGGCGTAGTCCTCCAGGCTCAGCCGCTCACCCCGGATGTCCGCGGGCAGGCCGCAGTCCGTGATGATCCGGGTCAGCTCCGGCTTGGGGAGGGAGAAGCCGGTCTGCAGAGAATTTACCAGGGTCTTGCGCCGCAGGGCAAACCCAGCTTTTACCGTCCGCCAGAGCATGGCCTCCGATTGCACCGAGACCGGGGGCTTTTCCCGGGTAATGCAGCGGATCACCGCCGAGGTCACCTTGGGCATGGGCAGAAAGCAGGTGTTGGGTACGGTGAAGAGCATCTCCGGCTCCGTGTAGTACTGCATCAGCAGGGAAAAGGCACCGTAGTCTGCCGTGCCCGGCCGGGCGCAGATGCGCTGGGCCACCTCCTTCTGGATGAGAACGGTCATGGATGTGAAGCATCCTGCCTTTACACAGGCGGTGAGCAGAGGCGTGGTGATGTTATAGGGCAGGTTGGCGCAGAGGATGGGCCGCAGCCCCGCAAAATGCTCCGCCACCAGGGCCGGGAGGTCCTGCATCAAAATGTCCCCCTCCACCAGTGTGAAGTTGTCGTACCCTGCCAGGGTCTCCGCCAGTACCGGGTACAGCCGCTGGTCCAGCTCCACGGAGATCACCTTCCCGGCCCGCCTGCACAGCTCCCTTGTCAGCGGCCCGATGCCGGGGCCAACCTCCAGCACGCCGGTGTTTTCGTCCGCACCGCTGGCTTCCGCCGTGTCCCGGGGCACCCAGTCCTCAATGAGAAAGTTCTGCCCCATGCTCTTGCTGAAGCGGAAGCCGTGGCGCAGCAGCAGCGCCTGTATGTCATTTCGGTTGCACAGATCCATCCCTGTACCTCCTGATTTTTTTTCCAGTATACCACAGTTTTTTTCCTCCGTAAAGGAAAAAGCCCATTGACGGCCACGGAGAAAAGGTATACTATATAGGAAAAGTAAGAAAAGTTACACTAAAAGGGAGGAAAGAAAATGGGATTTAAGAAGGATAACGAGCGTTATTACATGGCCTCGGTGCGCCTGGGGCCCAAGGGGCAGAT
Organism: uncultured Oscillospiraceae bacterium; assembly: GCA_934635515.1. The sequence goes on along the minus strand of CAKTZK010000061.1, from coordinate 1,561 downwards.
CGTCATACCCAAGGACGCCCGGGAGATGTTCGGCCTGGAGCCGGGGGACCAGATGGTGCTCCTGGCGGACCGGAAAAAGGGCATCGCCCTGCAGACCACCGACAAGCTCAACCCCATGCTGCGCCGGGTGTTTGAGGAGACGGAAGCGGAGGAGGCGGAGGAATGAACGCCATGGACATTCGGGGCCTTTGTAAGAAGTACCCGGCTTTCACCCTGGACAATGTGACCTTCTCCGTGCCTCAGGGGGCGGTGATGGGCTTCATCGGCCGCAACGGCGCGGGCAAGAGCACCACCCTCAAGTCCATTCTGGGCCTGGTGCATCCCGACGCCGGGGAGGTGGAGATCTTGGGCCGCAGCTTTGCCACAGATGAGAAATATATCAAGGAAAACATCGGCGTGGTCCTGGGCGGCATCGACTTCTATCCCAAGAAAAAAATCGCCACCCTCACGGATGTGACCCGCCGCTTTTACGCGAATTGGGACCAGGAAAAGTACCGCCATTATCTGGACCTTTTCGCCATTGACGAGAGCAAGCGGGTGGACCAGCTCTCCAGCGGCATGCAGGTGAAGTATATGATCGCTCTGGCCCTGAGCCACAACGCCAGGCTCCTGATTTTGGACGAACCCACCAGCGGCCTGGACCCGGTGTCCCGGGACGAGCTGACGGAGCTGCTGGGGAAAATCGCCGCCGACGGCCGGCGCAGCGTTCTGTTTTCCACCCACATCACCTCCGACCTGGAAAAGTGCGCCAGCCACATCGCCTTTATCAAGGACGGCGCGATACAATATACCGGCACCCTGGACGATTTCCGGGCTCACTATGCCTATCTCCGTCAGGGCGATACGCCCCTGACCCTGGAGGATATTATCGTTGCCGTGGAAAGGAGGCCCCTGGATGAAAACGCTATTATATAAGCAGCTCAAATTGGTGTGCCATCCTATGACTCCGGTGTTCTGCCTGTTCGGGGTCATGGTGCTGATCCCAAACTACCCCTATTCGGTGACATTTTTCTATGTGACCCTGGGCCTGTTTTTTACCTTTCTGAATATGCGGGAGCAGAAGGACATCTATTACTCGGCCCTTCTCCCCATCCGAAAGAGGGACACCGTCCGCGGGGCGGTGGTGTTCGCGGTGCTGATAGAGGTGCTTTCGGTGCTCATGACGGCCCTGTTCTGCCTGTTATCGACCAGACTGCAGCCCACTAAGGACAACGCCGTGGGCATGGACGCCAATTTTATGCTCCTGGGAGCGGGCTTTGTGATCTACGCGGTGTTTAACCTGGTGTTTTTTACCAGCCTGTTTCGCAGCGGGTATAAGGTAGGGGCGGCGTACCTGAAGGCGAATATAGTGATATGGCCGGTGATGCTGATCGCCGAGGCCCTTCCCCATTTCCCGGGCCTTGCATGGCTAAACCGGGTGGATGCCCAGGCCAATCTGCGTCAGCTGCCGATCCTGCTTTTCGGCATGGCGGTGTTCGCGGGCGTAACGATCCTGGCCTGTCGCTGGGCGGCCCGGCTCTACGAAAAGGTGGACCTGTAAAATCGAAAAAGATACAGCAAA
>CAKTZK010000060.1 GCA_934635515.1 uncultured Oscillospiraceae bacterium | reverse complement strand
CCGTCACCTCGCGGATGAGGGTGTTCAGCTTGCTGAGGATCCACTTGTCCTCCAGCTCCAGCTTCTCGGGCAGCTCCACCTTGTCGATGGTCAGATTCATCATCACAAAGCGGGATGCATTCCAGATCTTGTTGGCAAAGTTGCGCATAGCCTCGCACTTTTCCACAAAGAAGCGCATGTCGTTGCCGGGGCTGTTGCCGGTGATGAGGTTAAAGCGCAGGGCATCGGCGCCGTACTGCTCCGCCATCTCCAGAGGATCAATGCCGTTGCCAAGAGACTTGGACATCTTGCGGCCCTTGTCGTCCCGGACCAGACCGTGGATAAACACAGTCTTGAAAGGCTCCTTCTTCATCTGCTCCATGCCGGAGAAGATCATCCGGGCCACCCAGAAGAAGATAATATCGTAGCCGGTGACCATAACAGATGTGGGATACCAGTACTTCAGGTCGGCGGCGTCCGTATCCGGCCAGCCCATGGTGGAAAACGGCCACAGCGCCGAGGAGAACCAGGTATCCAGCACGTCCTCGTCCCGGGTCAGATGGGTGCTGCCGCACTTTTCACACTTGGTGGGGTCTTTGCGATCCACATTGATGTGTCCGCAGTCGTCGCAGTACCAGGCCGGGATCTGGTGGCCCCACCAAAGCTGGCGGGAGATGCACCAGTCGTGCACGTTCTCCATCCAGTTGATGTAGGTCTTGGTAAAGCGCTCGGGCACAAACTTGATGGTGCCGTCCTCCACCACGCGGATGGCCTCCTTAGCCAGGGGCGCCATCTTTACAAACCACTGGGCGGAGATCAGCGGCTCCACGTCGTTGTGGCAGCGGTAGCAGGTGCCCACATTGTGGGAATAGGGCTCGGTCTTGATGAGATAGCCCTGCTCCTCCAGATCCTTCACAATGGCCTTGCGGCACTCGTAGCGGTCCATCCCCGCGTAGGGGCCGCCGTTTTCATTGATGGTGCCATCGTCAGCGATGACCCGGATCACCTCCAGGTTGTGCCGCAGGCCCACCTCAAAGTCGTTGGGGTCATGGGCGGGGGTCATCTTGACCGCGCCGGTACCGAAGCCGATCTCGCAGTAATCGTCGCCCACAATGGGCATCTCCCGGTTCATAATGGGCAAAATGCAGGTCTTACCGATGAGGTGCTTAAAGCGCTCATCCTCCGGATTCACGGCCACGCCCGTATCGCCCATCATGGTCTCGGGCCGGGTGGTGGCGATGATGATATCGCCGCTGCCGTCGGTAAGGGGATAGCGGATATACCAGAGGTTGCCGGGCTTATCGACATACTCGACCTCCGCGTCGGAAAGCGCGGTCAGGCAGTGGGGGCACCAGTTGATGATGCGGCTGCCCTTGTAGATGAGGCCCTTGTCGTAGAGTTCACAGAAGGTCTCGCGCACGGCCTTGGAGCAGCCCTCGTCCATGGTGAAACGGTTGCGGTCCCAGTCGCAGGAGGAGCCCATCTTCATCTGCTGCTGGATGATACGGTTGCCGTATTTCTCCTTCCAGTCCCAGACCCGCTCCAAAAACTTCTCGCGCCCCAGGTCATGGCGGGTCAGGCCCTCCTCCTTGCGCAGGGTCTCCTCCACCTTGATCTGGGTGGCAATGCCCGCATGGTCCGAGCCGGGAAGCCACAGGGCCTCATAGCCCTGCATCCGCTTAAAACGGGTCAAAATGTCCTGCAGCGTGCAGTCCAGAGCGTGGCCCATGTGCAGCTGGCCGGTAACATTCGGCGGCGGCATAACGATGGAAAACGGTTTTTTATCCGGGTTGGGCTCTGCCTTAAAGCAGCCGCCGTCCATCCACATCTTGTAGATCCTCGGCTCCACATCCCGGGGGTCATAGACCTTGGGCAATTCTTTTCGCATGGTATTTTCTCCTTTTCCGATATTCGGCAAAACAAAAAAGTTCGCTCTGTTCTGCCGTAAAAGCAAAACAGGGCGAACCATAAATACAGTCCGTGGTACCACCTGCGTTCGGAGGCCGTGCCTCCGCACTCAAAACCCGATAACGGCGGCTGGCCGCTGCCGCTTACTCACGCTGGGCGGCAGAACTCCGGAGCGACTTCCCCCCGGCCCTCACGGAAGCTTACACCCGCCGCTTCCTCTCTTTGCATCATGCCCGAAGGTACTGCTCTCCATCGCAGTCTTTTCCAATATGCAGTTATTTTACTGTATCCGCCGCCGGAAGTCAAGTATAAATCCGCCCAAACCGGAGAGGCTACTCTACATATTTAAATGTAAAGAACGCCCATCGCCGAATTCTTCCTCGTTTTTTGTCGACTTTATACAATATTCGACTCATTTTTTGTATGGGGAAAACTGTAAAGATGCTAACAAATGTCTTGCATCTTGATAAAAAAATACTTATAATGAGTCCATGCGCAAAAATCTCTTAGCCAAATCCAAATAAGAAGGTGATTACTATGGAACTTCAAATTCAAGATCTTGTTTCTTCCATCAAAAAGGACGGAATTGACAGCGCCAATAAGGAAGCTGCCGAGATCCTGGCCGAGGCCAAGCGCCAGGCCGATAGCATCGTTGCCGCCGCCAAGAGTGAGGCGGACAAGCTTCGGGAAGATGCAAAAGCAGAAATTGAGGTATTCAAACACAGTGCCCAGCTCAGCGCCCAGCAGGCTAAGCGTGACGCGGTTCTGGCCTATCGTCAGGAGATCCAGAAGGAATTCGAGCGGATCCTGGCCGCCGATGTCAGCAAGGCGCTGGATCAGCAGACTCTGGCCCGCCTTATCCAGGCCGCCCTTCAGGGGGAGGATGTCTCCGCCTATGCCGTGGAGGTCGCCCAGGTGACCGACGGCATCCGCCAGGAGCTGGCGCAGGAACTGAAAAACGGTCTGGAGATCCGCCCGTCCAAGAAGGTGGGCGCCGGGTTCCGTCTGGCTGCCAAAGACGGCTCCGGCTATTTTGACTGCTCTGACGAGGAGATCGCAGAAATGCTCATGCCTTTCTTCCGGGATTCCAGTCTGTAAGGAGGTGCCTTGTGGCTTCCTATTATTATCTGATCTCCAGTCTGCCCATGCTGAAGACCCAGGGCGAGCCGCCCATGGATTACGAGGCGTTTCTGGCTATGTGCAAGTCCGCAGTAAGCGGCAGCGTGTATAAGACCCTGGAGGAGCTGTCCGTTCAGGCGCAAAAGGGACCGCTGCTGTCTCAGTGGGCCAAATTCTATCAGGCGCTGTCCCAGGAGCTGGCCTATCAGCGAAATGTAAAGCTGGGCCGTCCCTGCACCCCGCCGTCTGACCGCCCCGCCGAGCTTGTGCAGACTGTAACGGCCGCCGTAAACGCCGAAAACCCGCTGGCAGGCGAGCAGATCTTACTGGATCTGGAGTTTCGCCGTCTGGATGAGATGATCGGCCAGCATATTTTTGACGAGTACGCCCTGTACGGCTACGCCATGAAGCTTCAGCTTCTGGAGCGCCAGCGCGGCTTCCGTTATGACCGGGGCAAGCAAGTCTTCAGCGGCCTTATGGACAATATCCGTCGGCAGATTTCCGACCTATAACGAAACAGGAGAATCAAAAATGGACAAAGTTACAGGATATGTGACCGGAGTAAACGGGAATCTGGTGGCAGCCACCTTTTCCGGCTCCGTGCGAAAAAACGAAGTTGGCTATGTCCTGGTGGGCGATGACCGGCTCAAGGGCGAGGTCATCCGCATCAACGGAAACACAGCCAGCATGCAGATCTATGAAATGACCAATGGCATCCAGGTGGGCGACAAGGTGGAGCTTTCCGGCGAGCTGATGAGCGTGGAGCTGGGCCCGGGCCTTCTGTCCCAGGTGTTCGACGGTCTGCAAAACCCGCTGCCGGAGCTGGCCGAGAAGTGCGGCTTCTTCCTGGAGCGCGGCGTGTATCTGGATCCCATCCCCAATAAGGATTGGGAGTTTACCCCCTCTGTAAAGCCCGGCGATCCGATCTCCGCCGGCGATGCGGTGGGCAGCGTGCCCGAGGGCCTGTTCACCCACCTTATCATGGTCCCCTTCGACCTCAAGGGCGACGGCTGGAAGGTCAAGTCCGTGCGGGAAAAGGGCGTGTATAACGTCCGGGACACCGTGGCGGTGCTGGAAAATGAAAACGGCGAGGAAAAAGAGCTGACCATGGTCTTCTCCTGGCCTGTAAAGCAGGCCATCCGCTGCTATGAGGAGCGTCTGCGGCCCGATGAGACCCTGGTGACCAAGATCCGCTCCATCGATACCTTCCTGCCCGTAGCCAAGGGCGGCACCTTCTGCGTGCCCGGTCCCTTCGGCGCCGGCAAGACCGTTCTGCAGCACATGGAGGCCAAGAACGCCGATGTGGATATCGTCATCGTGGCCGCCTGCGGCGAACGCGCCGGCGAGGTGGTGGAGGTCCTGCAGGAGTTCCCGGAGCTGGTGGACCCCCGTACCGGCCGCTCCCTGATGGAGCGCACCATCATTATCTGCAACACCTCCTCCATGCCCGTGGCCGCCCGTGAGGCGTCCGTGTATACGGCTGTGACCATGGCGGAATATTACCGCCAGATGGGTCTGGATGTGCTGCTTCTGGCAGACTCCACCAGCCGCTGGGCCCAAGCTATGCGTGAGATGAGCGGCCGTCTGGAGGAGATCCCCGGCGAAGAGGCCTTCCCCGCTTACCTGGAGTCGGTTATCGCCTCCTTCTACGAGCGCGCCGGAAAGGTCCGCCTCAAGAGCGGCAAGATCGCCTCCGTCACCATCGGCGGCACCGTCTCCCCTGCCGGCGGCAACTTTGAAGAGCCCGTGACCCAGGCCACGCTGAAGGTGGTGGGCGCGTTCCACGGCCTGTCCCGTGAGCGGTCCGATGCCCGTAAATACCCGGCCATCCACCCCATCGATTCCTGGTCCAAGTACAAGGGCGTGGTGGATATGGAGCGCGTGGAGCAGGCCCGTGCCATTCTCAAGCGCAGCAATGAGATCAACCAGATGATGAAGGTCATCGGTGAGGAGGGCACCTCCGCCGAGGATTACATCGTTTATCAGAAGGGCGAGCTGCTGGACGCTGTGTACCTGCAGCAGAACTCCTTCGATCCCATTGACGCCGCCTGCGATCCCCAGCGCCAGGTCCACGAATTCGATGTGCTCTATGATGTGCTGAATCGCGACTTTGCGCTGGACGATAAAAAAGAGATCCGCGCCTTCTTCAACCAGGTCCGGCAGGAATTCCTGGACTGGCACAACACCGTGTTCCGCTCGCCGGAATTCGAGGCCCAGGAACAGCGGCTCAAGGACTTTTACCTGAGCAAGGCCGCGCTTTGAGGGAGGAGTCAATATGCAGAAAGTTTACACAAAAATTGAGTCCATCGTGGGCAACGTAGTCACCGTCCGCGCCTCCGGTGTCCGCAGCGGCGACCTGGCCCTGGTGGGCGACAGCTATGCCAACGTGATCAAGCTGGACAAGGACCTGGTGACGCTCCAGGTGTTCAGCGGCACCCAGGGCGTCAGCACCACGGACCCCGTCCGCTTCCTGGGCCGGCCTATGATGGTGTCCTTCTCCGATCACCTGCTGGGCCGCATCTTTGACGGCGCCGGCGTGCCCCGTGATAACGGCCCCGCCCTGACGGAGAACATGATCCCCATCGGCGGACCCTCCGTGAATCCGTCCCGGCGTACCGTGCCCAATAAGATGATCCGCACCGGTATCCCCATGATCGACGTATTCAATACCCTGGTGGAAAGCCAAAAGCTGCCCATTTTCTCCGTATCCGGTGAGCCGTATAACCAGCTGCTCTCCCGTATCGCCATGCAGGCGCAGGTGGACGTGATCGTGCTGGGCGGCATGGGCCTGAAGTATGACGACTATCTGTTTTTCCGGGACACCCTGGAAAAGAGCGGCGCCATGGGCCGCACGGTGATGTTCATTCACACCGCCTCCGACCCCACGGTGGAGTGCACTCTGGTGCCGGATATGGCCCTGGCCGTGGCGGAGCAGTTCGCCCTGGCCGGCAAGCGTGTGCTGGTGCTGCTGACGGATATGACCAACTACGCCGATGCCCAAAAGGAAATGGCCATCACCATGGAGCAGGTCCCCTCCAACCGCGGCTATCCCGGCGACCTTTATAGCTGTCTGGCCGCCCGCTATGAAAAGGCCGTTGACTTTGAGGACGCAGGCTCCATCACCATCCTGGGCGTGACTACCATGCCCGGCGACGACGTGACCCACCCCGTCCCCGATAACACCGGCTATATTACCGAGGGCCAGTATTACCTGAAAAACGGCCACATTGAGCCCTTCGGCTCCCTGTCCCGTCTGAAGCAAAACGTCAACGGCAAGACCCGCAGCGACCACCGTGCCCTGATGGACGGTATGATCCGCCTGTACAGTGCATACAAGGAGAGCCTGGAGAAGAAGTCCATGGGCTTTATGATGTCCGAGTGGGATGAAAAGCTGCTGAAATACGGCCATCTCTTTGAGACAAAGCTGATGGACCTGAGCGTGAACATTCCTCTGGAGGAGGCGCTGGACCTGGGCTGGGAGATCCTGGCCGAGTGCTTCGAGCCCAATGAAACGGGCCTGAAATCCAGCCTCATCCAGGAGAGATGGCCCAAAGCCTCCGCCGCAGAATGAGGGGGCGCCTATGGCTGTTAAACTCACAAAAAACGAACTGAAGGTGCAAAAGGACCGCCTGAAGCAGTTTCAGCGCTACCTGCCCACCCTGCAGCTGAAAAAGCAGCAGCTCCAGTCCGTGGTGATGCAGATCACCGCCCAGCTGGAGGAGGTAGAGCGGCAGCGGGAGGCCGCCGTGGCCGGTCTGGATGACTGGGTGGCTGTTTTCTCCGAAAACGAGAGCTTTCCCCAGGGCAAGGGGCTGGATTCCCTGGTTCGTCCCAAGCACGTGGTGTGCGGCGAGGAAAATATCGCCGGTGTCACGGTGCCTGTGTTCCGGGACCTGAGCTTCGAGGACATTCAGTACGATGTGGCGGAGTACCCCCTTTGGGTAGATACCGCCGCCGTCCGCCTGCGGGAGATCGCCCGGCTGGATGCCCTGGCCAAGACCCTTCGCCGCCGGGCAGAGCTGCTGCAGCAGGAGCTGCGCTCCACGGCCCAGCGGGTAAACCTCTTTGAAAAGGTGAAGATCCCCGAGGCCAAGGAGAACATCCGCGTCATCGGCATCTACCTGGGTGATCAGCAGACCTCCGCCGTGGTGCGCGGCAAGATCGCCAAAAAGAAGCTGCAGGAGGTGAGCCGATGATCGAAAAAATGAAGGTCGTTCATATCGTAACGACCGAATCTGAGAAGACCTCCCTGCTGGACCGGCTGCGCAGCCTGGGCATCGTCCACTTCTCCGAGAAGGCCGCGGCCGACCAGAAGTACCCCGAGCGCTTCGCGGCTCTGAGCCGCCTGTCCATGCTGCTGCAGGAATATCCCCACGAAAAGCAGGAAGCCTCCGTTTTGTCCGACGAGGACTTCGAGGTGTTTTTCCAGGAGATGAATGACTGCCTGGAGCGAAAAAAATCGCTGCAGGACCAGCTCACCGCCGCCCATACCGCGGCAGAGCGTCTGGCCGAGTGGGGCTATTTCGACCCCGCCCAGCTGGAAGATCTGCGCCGGCAGGGATGGGATGTCCACATTTATCGGGGCGATAAAAAGACCCTGACCGCCCTGGCCGCGGATCCCGATGTGCAGATGATCCGCCTGGCCCCCGTGAGCAAGATGCCCACCTTCGCCACCCTCGCTCCCCTGCCCGCCCAGTATTCGGCCACTGAATTTACCATCCCGGATAAGGGCCTGGCGCAGCTGGAGCAGGAGCAGCAGGCCTGCACCCAGGGCCTGGCCCAGTGCGAGGCCTTTCTGGCCCAGGCGACGGAGCATCTGCCCAGCATCCATGACCAGATGCTCAAGGCGCAGAACGCCGCCGAGTATTCCGCCGTCAGCAACACCTCCGAAAGCCAGGACGGCCTGGTGTGGCTCCAGGGCTATATCCCCGCCGCCGAGGAGGACCGATTCAAGCAGGCCGCTGCACAGGCACATTGGGCCTGGGCCATGGGCGACCCGGATGCCGAGGACGACAAAGTCCCCACCAAGGTCAAGTGCAACAAGGTCACCAAGCTGATGGTCCCCGTATTTGACATTCTGGGCACCGTGCCCGGCTATCGGGAGTACGATATTTCCTTCTGGTTCCTGGGCTTTTTCACCCTGTTCTTCGCCATGATCATTGGCGACGCCGGCTACGGATGCCTGTTCCTCCTGGCGGCGCTGATCCTGACCATAAAGAACAAAAAAGCCTCTACCGCCGTGCAGCTCCTGTGGGTGCTGTCCATTGCCACCATAATATGGGGCTCGTTGACAGGCACCTGGTTTGGCCTGGAGCAGGCCATGGAGGTACCGCTGCTGAAGAAGCTGGTGATCCCCACCTTCGCCAATTACCCGGCCTATTTCGACGTATCCGCCACCACACAGCAAAACACCATTATGAAGTTCTGCTTCATATTGGGTACCGTACAGCTGTCCCTGGCCTGCGTCATGAATATCCGCCGCAAGCTGAAGGAGAAAAACCTCAGCTGGATCGCGGATCTGGGCTGGCTGGCGGCTATATGCGCCCTGTACTTTGTGGTGCTGTACCTGGTCATCGGCCAGGAGGTAAACCTGGGCCGTGTGGCCTGCGTGGTGGTAGCCGGATTCCTGCTGGTGGTGATTTTCGGCGGCATGTCCCCGGATAAGACCTTTGCCCAGGGCCTGAAAGCGGGCTTGGGCGATACCTTCACCGTGTTCCTCAACACCATCAGCGCCTTCGGCAACATCATGAGCTACATCCGCCTGTTTGCCGTGGGCATGGCCTCCCTGGCCATCGCTCAGAGCTTTAACAACATGGCCTTCGGCTTCAAGGGCCCCATGGTCATCGCCGCCGTGCTGATCCTGGTCATCGGCCACGGGCTGAATATCGTCATGGGCCTGCTGTCCGTGGTGGTCCACGGTGTCCGCCTGAATCTGTTGGAGTTCTCCGGTCAGCTGGGTATGGAATGGGCCGGTATAGCTTACGATCCCTTTAAAAAACACGATAAAATAAAAAAATAAAGGAATAGGAGATCAATTATGAATATCGCATTTATTGGTATGGCTTGCGCTCTGGGCCTGTCCGCCATGGGCTCTGCATTTGGTTCTTTCTTCGCTGCTTCCGCTTCCGTAGGCGCTTGGAAAAAGTGCTACGCCAACGGCAAGCCCGCCCCCTTCATCATGGTGGCCTTCTCCGGCGCTCCCCTGACCCAGACCATCTATGGCTTCCTGCTGATGAACTTCATCCGCAGCGCTGTGGAGAGCGGCTGTGACTCCACCCTGGCTATGTTT
>CAKTZK010000059.1 GCA_934635515.1 uncultured Oscillospiraceae bacterium | reverse complement strand
CACGCTCCAGCACGATGGGATAGTCGGTACTGATCTTGTCCAGGTCATGCCGGTCGGGCAGGCGGCCGCCGTCGGTGAAATAGTCCTGGTTCCAGCCGAGGGCATGGAGACCGTTTTTCACACGCTGGGGGTGCTCCTGGGCAAACTTGCGGCACACCTCGATCAGCTCCCCGATGGACTTTACATCGGCGATCCGGGCCTGATTCAGCGTCTCGCTGAACTGGGCAAAGTGCATATGAGAATCATTGAGACCGGGGATCAGGGTCCGGCCGCCGCAGTCCACCCGGGTGGCGTCGGCAGGGGCTTCGGAGAGCAGGGCATCACTGCTGCCTATGCGGCGGATGATGCCGTCCTCAACCAAAACTGCCTGCTCATAATGACCCTTTTCCACATAGACCTTGGCATTATAGTACAGCTCAGCCATCATTATTCTCCTTATTCTCCGCCGCTTCCTTCTTCAGCTTACGGTCAAAGATCCAGTAAACAACGGCGCCGATAGCGGGCACGATGAAGCCGAGGGCGCCCAGGAAAGGATTATCAATGGCGGAGTTGACGAACAGGGCCACGAACACAATGGCAGTGAAGATGATGGACACGGGATAGAGCCACACCTTGTAGGGACGCTCGATGTTGGGGAACTTCTTGCGCAGGATGGGCACAGCCAGAACGATCATGACATTGAAGAGCAGATTGCACAGCACCACCATGTCGGTCAGCTCGCTCAGGTTACGCAGCAGCACCAGGACGCTGGAGATGACAGCCTGGACAAGGATGGGCACGTAGGGGATCTTCTGCTTATTCAGCTTGGTGAAGCTCTTGAAGAAGTGGCCCTCCTTGGCCATGGCATAGTACATTCTGGGCTGGGCCAGGATGAGGCCGTTCAGGCTGCCGAACATGGCCAGAACCATGCCCACGGTAACCACCACGGCACCTGCGCTGCCCAGCAGCTTCTTAGCAACCGCCGTACCCAGATACAGGTCACCGGCGTCGATCATAGAGGCAATCTCCTCGTGGGGCAGAACCTTCATGATGGCGAAGTTGAAGAGGGTGTAGAGAATCGTAACGCCGCCGATACCGATGATAAGGGCCAGGGGCAGATTCTTGCGGGGGTTCTTCATTTCCTCGGCCACGGTGTTCAGGTTGGTCCAGCCCTCATAGGCCCAGAGGGAGGCCACAACGGCCAGGGCGATCATGCTGAAAACGCTGGTGTTGTTCTCGGCAGCATAGACGCTGGCAGAGCCAAGGGACAGGTCGGGGGTAACATGGCCGACAAACAGGGCTGCCAGCAGAATGATGGCAACGGGCACCATCTTGGCGATCATGGAGACATTCTGCACCACGGAGGCCAGCTTCACGCCCACCATGTTATAGGCGGTGATACCGAAGATGAGTACAACGGCGGCAATCTTGCAGCCGAAGTCGCTGAGGTGGAAAATGGGCTGGAACACGCCCATCAGAGCCAGGGCCAGAGCAGCCACGGAGCCGGGGCCGCCGATGAGCCAATCCACAAAGCCGTTCATGAAGCCCACGATGGGATGATAGGCCTCATTCAGGTAAACCACACGGCCACCGGACTGGGGCATAGCCGCGCCCATTTCCGCATAGGCCAGACCGCCAAACAGGGAAATGACACCGCCGATGAGCCAGCACAGCAGAGCCAGGCCGCTGTTCATGCCCGTACGCTGCAGCACATAGGCACCCAGGTAGAAGATACCGGAGCCGATCATGATACCAGCAATAATGCTGACACCACCAAAGGCACCTATCTCGCGTTTTAGTTCTGTTTTTTCTGTTGTCAGATCGTTGATAGTTTCTTTCTTCATAGTGTACCCTCCTTTTCCAGCTATTGTAAAATAGCCTGTGTGTGAACATATTGTAAACGATTTCCGTGGCTAAGAGCGTTTATAAGGGGGAGGAAAGTGATAATTTTATATAAACACTTTTTTAAACGGAATACAGGTCCCAAATAGGTGTATATTCGATAATTAACAAAATAAATAACGGAATAAAAGCGACAACTATGCAACATGAAGGTGGAGATCGGCCCGGAGAAAAAGTTCGTTTGGAGTTTTTTTCCAAAACGGCGGAGCGTGTTCGCGGAAACCCGGAAGCCCGGGCAGAAAAACAAAGAGGGTGTGGGCAGAGGGAAAGGGGAGTGCTTGGGCGGAAGAAGCCAAAGCGTTTCCGGATATTCCGGCGGGGAAGCGGATCGGCCCCCGGAGTTCGGGGGCCGATTTTTACAGACGGTATTTTCCCGCCGGGCAGGACATCACTGCTCGGCCTTGGTCTCGCAGTACAGGCAGCGGTAGGTGCGCTTTTCCCGGTCGGTCAGGGTGAAGACCTGGGGCAGCTCCTGCTCCACGGAGGTGATGCAGCGAGGATTCTTGCAGCGGATGACGTTGGTGATGCGCTCAGGCAGCTTCAGCTGGCGCTTTTCCACCCGCTGGCCGTCCTTGATGATATTCACGGTGATGCCGGGGTCCACATAGCCGATGACATCCCAGTCCAGGTCCAGGATGCGGTCGATCTTGATGATGTCCTTGCGGCCCAGCTTGCTGCTGACCACGTTTTTCAGCAGGGCCACCGTGCAGTCCAGCTTGTCCAGACCCAGAATGTTGTAAAGGTCCATGGCCCGGCCGGCGGAGATGTGGTCGATAACGATACCGTTGGAAATTGCGTCAATAATCATGTTCGTAGCCCTCCTTATTCAATACCAAGCAGCTTCAGGATCAGTGCCATGCGGATGTAGCGGCCGTTTTTCACCTGCTTGAAGTAGCAGGCCCGAGGATCGTCGTCCACGGCCACGGAGATCTCGTTGACGCGGGGCAGCGGATGCAGGATGCACAGGTCCGGCTTGGCCGTTTTCAGCTTGTCCGGCGTCAGGATGTAGCTGTCCTTCAGGCGCAGATAGTCCTCCTCGTTGAAGAAGCGCTCCCGCTGTACGCGGGTCATGTAGAGGATGTCCAGCTGGGGCATAACGGCCTCCAGGTCGGTGGTCTGCTCATAGGGGATGTTGTTCTTTTTCAGCGCCTCGCTTTTCACGTAGCTGGGCAGCTTCAGCTCCTCCGGGGAGATCAGCACCACCTTGATGCCGGTGTAGCGGCTCAGGGCGCTGATGAGGGAGTGGACCGTGCGGCCGAACTTCAGGTCGCCGCAGAAGCCCACGGTCAGGTCGTTGAAGCGGCCCCTTTCCCGCTGGATGGTCAGCAGATCCGTCAGGGTCTGGGTGGGGTGATTGTGGCCGCCGTCGCCAGCGTTGATCACCGGCACCTCCGAGTGCATGGAGGCCACCAGCGGCGCACCCTCCTTGGGATGCCGCATGGCGATGATGTCGGAGTAGCAGCTGACGGTGCGCACGGTGTCCGACACGCTCTCACCCTTGGCCGCGGAGGAACTGTTGGCCGAGGAGAAGCCCAGCACCTTGCCGCCCAGAGACAGCATGGCGGACTCAAAGCTCAGCCGGGTGCGGGTGGACGGCTCAAAGAAGAGGGTGGCCAGGATCTTGCCGTCGCACTTGTGGGCGTAGGCATCGGGATGGTCGATGATGTCGTTGGCGGTGGCCACCAGCTCGTCGATCTCCTGGGTGCTCAGCTGCAGGATGTCAATCAGGTGTTTCATGTCAGTTTTTTCCTCCAATCCAAGATTCGTCTGCGGGGTTGTTTCTAAACTGCAGCAGCCGGGCGATGTCAGCCGGCTGAATGTAGTTCTGCTCTGCCGCCACGGCGGCGATCACGTCGAAGTTGGTCAGGCTGCGGTTTTTCACGTTGGCCTGGGCCAGGCGCGTCAGGCCCTTCTCCATGCCGTAGGTAAAGATGCTGGCCACGCCCAGCACATCGGCTCCGGCCTCCCGCAGGACCTGTACCACGTCCAGCACACTGCCGGCGGTGGAGATCAGGTCCTCGATGACCACCACCTTCTGGCCCGGCTCCAGCCGGCCCTCGATCTGGTTTTTGCGGCCGTGATCCTTGCCGGAGGAGCGGACATAGCCCATGGGCAGGCCCATCATGTGGCCCACAATGGCCGCGTGGGCAATGCCGGCGGTGCTGGTGCCCATAAGCACCTCCACCTCCGGGTATTCCTCCCGGATGATCTGCGTCAGGGCCGTTTCCACCTCCGTGCGCACAGCGGGGGCGGTGAGGATCAGCCGGTTGTCGCAGTAGACGGGGCTCTTGATGCCGCTGGCCCAGGTGAACGGCTCATCCGGGCGAAAAAACACGGCGCGAATGGATAACAGGCCCTCTGCGATCCGGCGTTCAATACTTTCCATAGCTGCTCCTTTCAGTTGGCTGATAAAATCAGGTTTGTAACTTCCTCCGGCGTGGCGGCAATGGCCTCGGCGCCGGCTTCTTCCAGCTCTTCCCGGCTCCCGTAGCCGTAAAGCACACCCACGGCCGCCAGACCCGCCTGGTGTCCGCCCAGGATATCAAATTTGCGGTCGCCTATGATGACGGCCCTCTTCGGGTCCGCGCAGCCGGCCTTTTTCAGGGCGGCTTTCACCACATTGACCTTTTTGCTGCCCTCCGGGTCATTTTCCGGCGCGCCGCAGATCCCGTCGAAATAGTCCGCCAGGCCGAAGTGCTCCATCAGCTGCACCGCCAGGGACTCCAGCTTGGAGGTGGCCACATACAGCCTGCAGCCGGCCTCTTTCAGCCGCGTCAGCATCTCCGGTACACCGGCGTAGGGCTTGTTGTCCAGCCAGCCCTCCGCCCGGTAATATTCCCGGAACTTTTCAACGATGGCCCCGATCTCCTCCGGCGGAACGAAGTCTGCGAAGGTCTCGCTCAGGGGCGGGCCCACGAAATAGGCCAGCTCCTGCCAGGGCCGCTCCATGCCGTAGGCGCGCAGGGCGTACTGGGCGGATTTCATAATGCCGGGGCCGGACTCGGTGAGCGTTCCGTCCAGGTCAAAGAGTATCAGATCCCATCTCATGGCTTATCCTACGAACTCCTCTACGCAGCGGCGATAGGCGGCCACCGGGTCGTCCGCCTGGGTGATGGGACGGCCCACAACGATGTAGTCCGAGCCCAGTTGGCGGGCCTTGGCGGGGGTGGTGATGCGAACCTGGTCGTCGGACTTGCTGCCGGCAAAGCGGATGCCCGGGGTCACGGTGATAAAGCCCGGGGTGCAGGCCGCGTGGATCTGCCCCGCCTCCAGGGGTGAGCAGACCACGCCGTCCAGCCCGGCCGCCTCAGCGCCCTTGGCGTAGTCGATGACCACGTCCGCCAGGGGACGGTGGATGCCGATCTCCTCCTCCATGCTCTGCTGGCTGGTGGAGGTCAGCTGGGTCACGGCAATGAGCAGGGGGCGGGTGCCGTCCGGCCGGGTCAGGCCCTCCAGGGCGGCGGTCATCATGGCCCGGGTGCCGGCGGCGTGGAGATTCACCATGTCCACCTGCAGGGACGACAGCACCGCCATGGCCTTTTTCACGGTGTTGGGAATGTCATGCAGCTTCAGGTCCAGAAAGATCCTGTGGCCCCGGGCCTTGATCTCCCGGACGATCTGGGGCCCCTCCGCGTAGAACAGCTCCATGCCGATCTTGACATAGGGCTTCTCCTCCGTGAAGCGGTCCAGAAAAGCCAGGGTCTTTTCCTTGCTGGGAAAGTCCAGCGCGATGATAACGTCTTTACCCATGGTGCGCACCTCCTGTGATCTGGGCTAAATTGGTAATATGATATTCTTCCATGACCCGGGGCAGCTCCCGGATGATAGTTTGGCAGGCGAAGGGGTCTGTCAGGTTGGCCGCGCCTACCTCCACGGCGGTGGCGCCGGCCAGCATCAGCTCGATCACGTCCCGGGCTGAGCTTACGCCGCCCATGCCGATGACGGGGATGCCGACGGCCTCGTACACCTGCCAGACCATCCGCACGGCCAGGGGGAAGATGGCCGGGCCGGACAGGCCGCCCGTGCCGTTGGCCAGCAGCGGCCGGCGCCGGTTTAGGTCGATGCGCATGCCCATCACGGTGTTGATGAGGCTGATGGCGTCGGCCCCGGCCTCCTCACAGGCCCGGGCGATGGAGGCGATGTCCGTTACATTGGGCGACAGCTTCACAATAACCGGCTTTTTCACGGCGGCCTTTACGGCGGCGGTGACGGCGGCGGCCGCCTTGGGGTCGGTGCCGAAGCTCATGCCGCCGCCGTGGACGTTAGGGCAGGAGATGTTCACCTCCAGCCAGCCCACCTGCTCGCAGGCGTCCAGCTTGCGGCACACCTCCACATATTCGTCCACGGAAAAGCCGCTGACGTTGGCCATCACCGGCTTATGGAATACCCTTTGCAGCCGGGGCAGCTCCCGGGCGATAACGGCGTCCACGCCGGGATTTTGCAGACCCACGGCGTTGAGCATCCCGCCGGGTGCTTCGGCAATGCGGGGCTGGGGATTTCCCAGGCGCGCCTCGCGGGTTGTACCTTTGAAGGAAAAGGTGCCCAGGCAGTTTATATCGTAAAGCTCCGCGAACTCGTACCCGTATCCAAAGGTGCCGCTGGCCGGGATCACCGGGTTATCAAGCCCGATGCCGCAGAGCGTGACGGCTGTATTTACCATAGAAGCTCCTCCTTTCGGAATACCGGCCCCTCCTTGCACACCCGCCGGGGGCCGGAGAGTGTCTGGATGGTGCAGCCCATACACGCGCCGAAGCCGCAGCCCATCCGGGCCTCCAGGCTGAGAAAGCCGGGCCGGTCCGCCGCGCCGCACAGGGCCCGGAGCATGGGCAGCGGCCCGCAGGCGCAGTAAAGGTCATATTTTTCCGGCAGGGCGTCGGTGACAAAGCCCCGCACCCCATAGCTGCCGTCGGCGGTAGATACGATGGTCTCCACGCCCAGCCGCCGGAATTCTTCGTCATAAAAGCGGTCGGATGCGCTGTTGAAGCCCAGCACCGCTACAGGTGTCTTTCCCGCTGCCAGCAGGCGCCCCGCCAGGCCGTACATAGGCGCGATGCCGATGCCGCCGCCCACCACCGCCGTAACGGCGCCGCAGGCGTCCACGTCAAAGCCGTTGCCCAGCCCCGTCAGAGCCGAGAGGGTCTGGCCCGTTTGGCAGGTGCGCAGCCAGTCCGTCCCGCCGCCTACCACTTTATAAAGAATGGTCACGCTTCCGTCGTCCCAGTCGCAGATGGACAGCGGCCGCCGCAGGAAAAAGCCCGGCAGACGCAGCTCCAGAAACTGGCCCGGCCTGGTAATGGCCGATGTATCGCCCTCCAGGCGCAGCCGGTACACGCCGGAGGCCAGGTGGCTGTTTTCCGCTATAGTATAGTAAACCTCGTTCACTTGGCTTTCTCCTCCCATACGATCTCTCCGCCGATCATGGTCATTTTGCACACACCCGTAAGCTCCGTGCCCGCAAAGGGGGTGGCCCGTCCCAGGGTCAGGAATTTCTCCGGGTCCACGGTGTAGCTCTCCTCCAGGTCGAAGGCGGTCAGGTCCGCAGGCTGGCCCACGGCCAGCTCCGTGCCGCAGCCGAAGCGGCGCATGGGCGCGCCGTGCATCAGGTCCACCAGCTTGGAAAGGGAGAGGATGCCGGGCTTTACCAGGTGGGTGTAGGCCGCCGCGAAGGAGGTCTCCAGGCCCACAACACCCATGGCGCTCTTTTCCAGGCCCCGGCCCTTTTCCTCCCGACTGTGGGGGGCGTGGTCCGTGACCAGCATGTCGATGGTGCCGTCCAGCAGGCCCTCTATCAGCGCCTGGCGGTCCGCCCGGCTCCGCAGGGGCGGGTTCATCTTAAACCGGCCGTCCTCCTGCAGATCCTCGTCCGTAAAGGCCAGGTAGTGGGCCGCTGTTTCGCATGTCACGTCTACCCCCCGGCTCTTGGCCGCCCGAATGATCTCCACGCTCTCCTTGGCGGACACGTGGCACACATGGTAGGCGCATCCCGTCTCCTCCGCCAGCTTCACGTCCCGGGCGATTTGCCCCCACTCGCTTTCCGAGCAGATACCCCGGTGGCCGTGGGCCCGGGCGTAGACACCGTCGTGGATGTATCCGCCGTGGAGGAGGCTGTTGTCCTCGCAGTGAGCGGCCAGGATCTTACCCAGGCGCCTGCATGCCTCCATGGCCTGGCGCATGATGCTCTCGCTCTGTATCCCCTTGCCGTCGTCGGAAAAGGCCACCACGTCCGGGGCCAGAGCCGCCAGGTCCGCCAGCTTCTGCCCCTGCTCGCCCACGGTGACGGCGCCGTAGGGGTGCACGTGTACGGCGGCCGATGCCCGGATCAGCCGCTGCTCCTCCTCCAGAGCCGCGGGGCAGTCCGGCACCGGGCTGAGGTTGGGCATGGCCGCCACGTGGGCAAAACCGCCGTGGGCCGCCGCCATCGTCCCGGACCGGATGGTCTCTTTATAAGAAAATCCCGGCTCTCGAAGATGCACATGCACATCAACGAAACCGGGAAATAAAACGGCATTATGAAGATCAACGGAAACAGTGTCCGGAGAGCAGGGAACACGATCTCCGATGGAAACAATTCTTCCGTCAGAAACCAATACCTCCGCACGGTGGAAAACGCCGTTGGCCAAAAGCTGAACATTCTTCAAGCGGCACTCCATAACTGTCCCCTCCTTTTTTACATGCTTGGAGCATTATAAAGAACATTCGGCGGAAAGTCAAGGCTTTTTTTCCAAGACTTCATATAATTTATAAATATAAGGAAATCGGGAGGACGGAATGACCCGCCCTCCCGGCACAGCGTATTTTTCGTTTCAGTCCAGGGCGTCGTGGCTCTCGAATACGTCCCGGATGGTCCCGGCCCGGTCAAACTCCGGCTGGGGCTCTTCGCTTCCCATCTGCATCTCCTGCCACTTGGCCTTGTCAATGAGCAGCTGCCGGGGCTTGGAGCCCTCGAAGGGGCCAACGATGCCCCGCTCCTCCATCTGGTCCACCAGCCGGGCGGCCCGGGAATAGCCCAGCTTCAGCCGCCGCTGGAGCATGGAGACGGAGGCCTGTCCCGTTTCCAGAACTACCTCCACGGCGGCGGGGAGCAGCTCGTCGCCGTCGTCCGCCGGGGCGGCATCCGGGGCGGGGGAGCCCTTCTTGTCCTTCTCCTGCACCACCTGCTCGATCTGGCGGATCACGTCCTCGGAGTAGGCTGTCTCGCCCTTTTCCTTTACAAAGTCCACCACCCGCTCGATCTCCTCCGCGGTGATGAAGCAGCCCTGGACGCGCCGGGGCTTGCCTTCGCCCAAAGGGGCGTAAAGCATATCGCCTTTACCCACCAGCTTCTCAGCGCCGGGGGTGTCCAGAATGATCCGGGACTCCATGGAGGAGGCCACGGCAAAGGCGATGCGGCTGGGGATGTTGGCCTTCATCAGGCCCGTGATGACGTCGGCGGAGGGACGCTGGGTGGCAATGACCAGGTG
>CAKTZK010000058.1 GCA_934635515.1 uncultured Oscillospiraceae bacterium | reverse complement strand
TCAGCGTCGGGCGCGCCGTAGTAGTTGAAGAGCTTGTAGTCGGTGCCGAGCTTCTCGTTGATCTTGCCCATGTACTTCTCAACGACCTCGGGGAGGGCGTCATAGTACTGGTTGCAGGCCTCGCGGTGCTGGAAGAACGTATCGCCGTTCTCGTGAGAGCCGCGCATGTGAGGATGCTCGGGATTGAGGGCGTGCTCGCGGAACGCCTTGACAGCGTCCATGTCGCACATATCGGCGAGATCCTTGTAGTCCCACACGGCGATCTTCTGGATCTCGTGGGAGGTGCGGAAGCCGTCGAAGAAGTTGATGAACGGGACCTTGCCGGACAGGGCGGCCAGATGCGCCACCGGGGACAGATCCATGACCTCCTGCACGTTGCCCTCGCACAGCATGGCAAAGCCGGTCTGGCGGCAGGCCATCACGTCGCTGTGGTCGCCGAAGATGTTCAGCGCCTGGGTGGACACGGTACGGGCGGACACATGGAACACGGCGGGCAGCTGCTCGGCTGCGATCTTGTACATATTGGGGATCATCAGCAGCAGGCCCTGAGAGGCGGTATAGGTAGTGGTCAGAGCGCCGGAGCCGAGAGAGCCGTGAACGGCGCCGGCCGCGCCGGCCTCGGACTGCATCTCCACTACCTTGACCTGGGTGCCGAAGATGTTCTTCTGGCCGTTGGCGGACCACTGGTCCACAAAGTCGGCCATGGGAGACGACGGGGTGATGGGATAGATGGCTGCCACTTCCGAGAACGCATAGGATACATGCGCCGCGGCGTTATTGCCATCCATGGACTTCATTTTTCTAACCATGTTGTTTGCTCCTTCCATTTATTCATCCGTTTTATCGTGTTTTCTTGCGGGAATCTTTCACATTGTTCATACTAACATAATTCGCAGGACTTGTAAACGTCATTTTTGTATCTTTCGCCCTTTTGAAAGTTTTTCATTGTCATGCACAAAAATTCTCACAGCGGATGGGAACTTTTTTTATAATTTTGTTTCATGCGGCGTGGTTTTGTGGTAAGATGAGGGTGATTTGGTACGCAGTCCGGCGCGGCCTTGCCGGATTTGCCCCCTGCAGGGGCAAATTATGGTGTCATTTGTGCCGCAGTCTGCAGGCGGGAGGGCCTCCCCCGGGCTGTCGGTGTGAAATTTTTACATCCGGTGTGTTAAAATCACGCACGCGGCGGGCTGCAAGCCTTTTGGCAGAAAAATCGAAGATCCTTCGCCGGATATTTATGAAAGGGGTGGGCCAAATGGTGGTGACCGTGCGCTCTCTGGGCCTAGGCGGCATCCGCGGATACGAAGTGAGCGTGGAGTGCTTCCTCTCCGGCGGCCTGCCCGCCTTCGATATTGTGGGCCTGCCGGACACGGCAGTGAAGGAGGCCCGGGAGCGGGTCCGGGCGGCGGTGAAAAACTGCGGGGCCAAGTACCCGGTTAGCCGCATCACCGTGAATCTGGCCCCGGCGTCCCAGCGCAAGGAGGGCACGGTGTACGACCTGCCTATTTTTCTGGGCATCCTGGCGGCGTCGGAGGAGATCCCTCCCCTGCCGGCGGACGCGGCCTTCATCGGCGAGCTGAGCCTCACCGGGCGGCTGCGGCCCATCAGCGGCGTGCTGCCCATGGCTATGGCGGCGGCCCGGCTGGGCATCCGCCAGCTCTATCTCCCGGCGGAAAACGCCGCCGAAGCCACCCTGGCCCAGGGCCTCACCGTGTACCCGGTGGAGACCGTGGAGCAGCTGGTGGCGCACCTGCGGGGTCAGGCCCTCCTCTCCCCCGCTCCCGTCTGGCAGCCCCAGCCCCGGGAGCGGCGGCAGCAGCCGGACTTTGCCGATGTCATGGGCCAGGAGACGGTGAAGCGGGCCCTGGAAATTGCCGCCGCCGGGGGCCACAACATTCTGCTCATCGGCTCCCCGGGGTCGGGAAAATCCATGCTGGCAAGGCGGCTGCCCTCCATTCTGCCCGATATGACCCGGGAGGAATCCCTCCAGACGACGGAGATTTATTCGGTGGCCGGGCTTACGGAGGCCCGGCATCCCCTGGTGACCAGCCGTCCCTTCCGCAGCCCCCACCACACGGCCTCGGCGGTGTCCCTCACCGGCGGCGGCGCAGTGCCGAAGCCCGGGGAAATTTCCCTGGCCCACAACGGCGTGCTGTTTCTGGACGAGCTGCCGGAGTTCGATAAATCCGCCATGGAGACCCTCCGCCAACCCCTGGAGGACGGGGTGGTGACCATCACCCGGGCCTCCGGCTCTCTGACCCTCCCCAGCCGGTTCATGCTGGTGTGCGCCATGAATCCCTGCCGCTGCGGCTGGTACGGCCACCCGGAGCGCAAATGCACCTGCTCTCCGCGCCAGGTGGAGAGCTATATGCGCCGCATATCCGGGCCGCTCTTAGACCGCATCGACCTGCACATCGAGGTGCCGTCGGTGGACTATGAGTCCATGCGCCGCAAGGACACACCCGAGTCCTCCCAGGAGGTGCAAATGCGGGTCAACGCCGCCCGGAAGATCCAGCAGCAGCGCTACGCGGGGACCGAGGTCTCCTGCAATGCCTACATGGCCCCGTCCATGATCGGCAGATACTGCGCTCTTGACGGACCCTGCGAGTCCATCATGCGCAGCGCCTTTGACCGTCTTGGTCTCACCGGCCGCAGCCATGACCGCATTTTGCGGGTGGCCCGGACCATCGCAGATCTGGACGGCTCGGAGGTCATCCGTCCGGAGCACATCGCAGAGGCCATCCAGTACCGCAGCAGCAACATATTAAAGTAATAGGCAAAATTGCCCGCAGGAGCGGCCGCCCGTGGCGATCCGCATACCCTACCACTACGTATAATATAAGGAGAAACCCCATGCACGAGATCATCCTCTGCAAGCTGGGCGAAGTGGTCCTCAAGGGACTCAACCGCCACAGCTTTGAAACCAAGCTCATGTCGAACATCCGCCGCCGGACCCAGAAGTTCGGCAAGTTCAAAATCTACTCCCGCCAGAGCACCATTTATGTGGAGCCCGCCTCCGACGAGTGCGACCTTACCGGGGCCTACGCCGCCTGCAAGCAGGTGTTCGGCCTCATCGCCATCGCCCGGGCGGTGCCCTGTGAGAAGACCAAGGAAGCCATTTTGGAAACCGCCAAGGCTTATCTGGGGGACAGCCTCCGCAAGGCCGGCAGCTTCAAGGTGGAGAGCAAGCGGGCGGACAAGTCCTTCCCCATGAGCTCCATCCAAATCAGCCAGTGGGTGGGCGGGATGCTCCACGACGCCTTTCCCCATCTGAAGGTGGATGTCCACACCCCGGAGCTGACGGTGTATGTGGAGATCCGCGAGGACGCGGCCTATGTCCACGCCCCCGCCGAGCCCGCCGCCGGAGGCCTGCCCCTGGGCATGGGCGGCAGCGCCCTGAGCCTTCTCTCCGGCGGCATCGACTCCCCGGTGTCCTCCTACATGATGGCAAAGCGGGGTGTGGTGCTGGAGATGCTCCACTTCGCCGCGCCCCCCTACACCTCCGACCTGGCGAGGCAGAAGGTCCTGCAGCTGGCCCAGGAGCTCACCCCCTGGTGCGGCCGCATGAGCGTACACATTGTGCCCCTGACGGAGATTCAGGAGCAGATCCGCAAGCAGTGCCCGGAGGAGTATTTCACCCTCATCACCCGGCGGTTTATGATGCGCATTGCGGATAAGCTGGCCAAGGAATTTGACTGCCGGGCCCTTATTACCGGCGAGAATCTGGGCCAGGTGGCCAGCCAGACCATGGAGGCCCTGCGGGTCAGCGAGGATGTGACAGATCTGCCCGTCCTGCGCCCCCTTATCGGCATGGACAAGGAGGAGATCGTTCGCATCGCCCGGCACATCGGCACCTTTGACACCTCCATCCTCCCCTACGAGGACTGCTGCACGGTGTTCACTCCCCGGCACCCCAAGACCAAGCCCCATGTGGAGGAGGTCCGGGAGATCGAGAGCGTGCTGGACATCGACGGTCTGGTGGAGCGGGCTATGAGCCAGCGGGAAGTGGTCAAGGTCAAGCTGTAAGGAGCGGGTTTTATGACTTATCAAGCGGAGCTTATCGCCGTGGGCTCGGAGCTGCTGCTGGGAAACGTGGCCAACACCGACGCCCAGTATGTCTCGGAAAAGCTGGCCGCCGTGGGGGTGGATGTGCTCTACCACACGACGGTGGGAGACAATCCCGGACGGTTGCGCCAGGCGGCGGACATCGCCCGAAAGCGCTGCAATCTGCTGATTTTCATCGGCGGCCTGGGGCCTACCTATGACGACCTGACGAAAGAAACCGTCTGCGCCGCCTTCGGTCTGGGGATGGCGTTTCATGGAGATGTCATGGACGAGATCGCGGCCTACTTCAAGAATGTTTTTCACCGGGAGATGCCGGCGTGCAACCGCCAACAGGCGTTTTTGCCGGAGGGGTGTACGGTGTTTCATAACCCCGTGGGCACCGCCCCGGGCTGCGTTTTCGTGGCAGAGGGCGTGACGGTGGCTATGCTCCCGGGAGTCCCCCACGAGTGCCGGTATCTTACGGACCACGCCCTGATCCCCTACCTGAAAGCCAGGCAGGAAGGCGTGATCCTATCCCACACGCTGCATGTTTTCGGCCTGACGGAGCCCAAGGTCCAGGAGCTTCTGGGCGACCTGATGGACGCCGCCCAGAATCCCAGCCTGGCACCCTACGCCAAGGGGGCAGAGATACAGCTGCGGCTGACGGCCAAGGCGGAAACGGCGGAAAAATGCGAGGCTCTCATGGCCCCGCTGCTGGAGAAAGCGCGGCGGCGGCTGGGCGAAAATTATTACGGCACGGACATGGGAAGCCCCGAGGCGCACGCCGTGAAAACCCTGAAAGCACGGGGCCTCACCGTCTCCGCCGCCGAGAGCTGCACCGGCGGGCTGATCGCCAAGCGCATCACGGATGTGGCGGGGGCATCGGCGGTGTTCCCCGGGGGCGTGGTGTCCTACACCAACGGGGTCAAGCACAAAATTTTAGGCGTTCCCGATGACGTTTTGGAGACCTTCGGCGCCGTTTCGGAGCCGGTGGCGGCGCACATGGCGGAGGGCGCCCGGCGCGTTGCGGGCAGCCACCTGGCCCTGTCGGTGACGGGGCTGGCGGGGCCCGACGGAGACGACCGGGGAAACCCGGTGGGGACGGTTTACATCGGCCTGGCGACCCCCACCGGCACAGAGGTGACGCACCTGCATCTCCGCGGCAGCCGGGAGAGCATCCGGCAGCAGGCGGCGGACTACGCCCTGGCTCTGCTGAACCGCTATTTATACAACGAAGATCAAGGAGAACACGAACATGGCAAAGAATAAAATGCCCTACGACCCCTACCGCAACCAGCAGGAGGCCATCCGCAAGGCCAAGGGCAACCCCAACAAAAACCAGCACCACAAGAAAAACAACTCCAACTACGGCGGCGGAGACTACCAGAGGGAAAAGGCCGCCCTGAAGGTGGGCCAGACGGAAAAGGCGAAGCTGCCCACCTGGCTCAAGATCTGCCTGGGGATCTTGTTCACGGCGCTGGTGGCGGCGCTGATCCTGCGCACCACGGTATGGAAGGACAGCCTGCTGATGAACTACCTCACCTCCCTACTGCTGGGTCTGGCCTGCGCGGCGCTGTTTTACACCCGGCGATTCCGCGCCAGCAAGAAGGAAAGCAAGCTATACAGCGTAATATCCGTGCTGCTGGCCATTATGGCGGTGCTCTACGGCGGCATGGGTCTCATCGGTCTGCTGACTCTGGCGGGGATCCTGTAACAGAATTTTGGTAATTTTTCTGTTGACAAAACCGGCTTTTGTGGTAAAATGACAGGGAATACAGCGCAAATGCATGGATGGGGACAAGTACCCCCAGACCATCGGTATGAAGAGATCCGCCGGTTTGGTGCGAGGCGGAGACCGGGTCTGCGGCGAATATCACCCCGGAGCTTCCGGCTGAACGAAACGGTTTTTTAGTAGGCACGGACGGCGGAAGGCCGTTATCTCCCTTCGCCCACGGATGGTGGGAGCTGAGTGGCCGCTACGGCGGCAACAAGAGTGGTACCGCAGAGGTTATTTCATCGCCTTTGTCTCTTATAGGGAGACGAAGGCGATTTTTTATTGCTGGCGAAAAATCTTTGATTTTTCTGCCAAAAGGCTTTCAGCCTGGAGTGCGGTAGAGCGGGTCGTCGGGGACGCCGACCCCTACGGAGGGTTACAGGGGGTGCGGTAAGTCGACCCCTCCGGCGCTTCGCACCACCCTGCCCGCCGTCGTGCCAGCCGATTCCCGGCCACTATCGTGACCGCCAATCGGGGCACATCCTCGAAATCGCCTTGCTTCATCCGCCACTGGCGGCGCTGCGGCGATTTCCCCTTACGCAGGGGAGCCAACGAAAAAAGCCTCCCTTGCCTAAAGGGAGGGGGACCAGCCGCAGGCTGGTGGAGGGATTCCATGCGGGGTAAAGGGCTTCACGTTTGCTGTTAGTTCATGCGGGGAAGAATCCCCCAGTCGGCTTCGCCGACAGCCCCCTTTAGGCAAGGGGGCCAAGGAGAACGGATTGCTACAGCCAGTGTGCGCACTGGCTTCGCAATGACAGTTTTTGGGGCTGGTTTCTTTAATTTGTTTTCAATTTTGTTTTCTAAATACACATATATGGAGGTACATCATGGAGTACAAAAGCACACTGAACATGAGCAAAAGCGGCTTTCCCATGCGGGCGGGGCTGCCCAAGCGGGAGCCGGAAATGCTCAAGCACTGGGAGGAACTGGACCTTTACAATGAGCTGCTGAAAAAGAATGAGGGCAAGCCCCTCTTTAACCTGCACGACGGCCCTCCCTTCTCCAACGGCGCCCTGCACATGGGCCACGCCCTGAACAAGTCCCTGAAGGACTTCATCACCCGTATGTACGCCATGCGGGGCTACTACACCCCCTATATCCCCGGCTGGGACAACCACGGTATGCCCATTGAAAGCGCCATCATCAAGCAGAACAAGCTCAACCACAAGGCTATGAGCGTGGCGGATTTCCGCACCGCCTGCCATGAGTTTGCCGACCACTACATCGATGTGCAGCGGGAGGGCTTCAAGCGCATGGGCGTGGTGGGTGACTGGGAGCATCCCTACAAGACCATGGACCCGGGCTTTGAGGCCCAGGAGGTCCGGGTATTCGGCAAGATGTATCAGAACGGCCACATCTACAAGGGCCTCAAGCCCGTGTATTGGTGCGCTCACGACGAGACCGCCCTGGCCGAGGCCGAGATCGAGTACAAGGACGACCCCTGCACCACGGTGTATGTGAAGTTCCCCATGAATGACGACCAGGGCAAGCTGAGCCACCTGGATAGGAGCAAGCTCTTCTTCGTCATCTGGACCACCACCATCTGGACCCTGCCCGGAAACCTGGCCATCGCCCTGCATCCCGATGAGAGCTATGCTGTGGTGAAGGCCCCCAATGGAGAAATGTACATCATGGCCGAGGCCCTGGTGGAGAAGGTCATGAAGATCGGCGGCTTCGACAGCTATGAGATCGTGGAGACCCATCCTGGCTCCTTCTATGAAAATATGCTGGCCAGCCATCCCTTCCTGCCCAAGACCAGCCGCCTGGTTTTGGCGGACTATGTAACCATGGACAGCGGTACCGGCTGCGTCCACACCGCCCCCGGCTTCGGCGCCGACGACTACGAGACCTGCAAGCGCTACGGCATGGAGATGGTGGTGCCCGTGGACGACCAGGGCCGCCACACCGACTACGCAGGCAAGTACGCCGGAATGGGGACCGACGAGTCGAATCCCATCATCCTGGAGGACATGAAGAAGGCCGGCTCCCTCTTTGCCAGCGAGGAGATCGTCCACAGCTATCCCCACTGCTGGCGCTGCAAGAAGCCCATCATCTTCCGGGCCACCCCCCAGTGGTTCTGCTCGGTAGATTCCTTTAAGGACGAGGCCATTGCCGCCTGCGAGGATGTGCGGTGGGTGCCCGGCTGGGGCAAGGACCGTATGCGCTCTATGATCCTGGAGCGCACCGACTGGTGCATCAGCCGCCAGCGCCGGTGGGGCCTGCCCATCCCCGTGTTCTACTGCAAGGACTGCGGCAAGCCCATCTGCACCGAGGAGAGCATCGAGGCCGTGGCGTCCCTGTTTGAAAAGAAAGGCTCCAACGCCTGGTTTGACATGGAGGCAGAGGACATCCTGCCCAGCGGCTTCACCTGCCCCCACTGCGGCAAGCAGGCCGGCTTTGAAAAAGAGACGGACACCCTGGACGGCTGGTTTGACTCCGGCTCCACCCACTTCGCCGCTATGGAGCGGGACCAGGGCTTCTGGCCCTCCACCATGTACATTGAGGGTCTGGACCAGTATCGCGGCTGGTTCCAGTCTTCCCTGCTGGTGGCCGTGGGCGCCCTGGGCCGGGGCGCACCGTTTAAGGAGTGCGTGACCCACGGCTGGACCGTGGACGGCGAGGGCAAGGCCATGCACAAGTCCCTCGGCAACGGCATGGATCCCGCCGAGATCTTCGACAAGTACGGCGCCGACCTGCTGCGTCTGTGGGCGGGCTCCTCCGACTACCACGTGGACGTGCGCTGCTCCGATGAAATTTTCAAGCAGCTGAGCCAGAACTACCTGAAGTTCCGCAACACCTGCAAGTTCTGCCTGGACAACCTGGTGAATTTCGACCCCAACGACCTGGTGAAGCCCGAGGAGATGCTGCCTCTGGACAAGTGGGCCGTGACCCGGCTCAACGACCTCATCGGCAAGGTCTTTGGCTGGTATGACAACTATGAGTTCCACGCCGTGTCCCACGCCATCAACGACTTCTGCGTGGTGGACCTGAGCAGCTTCTACTTTGACATCCTCAAGGATCGGCTGTACTGCGACGAGGCGGATGGTCCGGAGCGCCGCAGCGCCCAGACCGCGCTGTACCTCATTCTGGACGCCATGACCCGGATGTTCGCGCCTATCCTGGCCTTCACCTGCGACGAGGTGTGGCTGGCCATGCCCCACCGGGCCGAGGATGACGGGCGGAATGTCCTCTTTAACGAGATGGTGCAGCCCTACACCGAGTATGCCCTCTCCGGCGAGGAGATGGCCAAGTGGGGCCGCATCGCCGCCCTGCGCAGCGCTGTGAACGGCGCGCTGGAGCAGGCCCGGGCGGACAAGGTCATCGGCAAGAGCCTGGAGGCCGCCGTGGAGCTGACCGTGCCGGAGGAGGATGCCTTCCTGGCGGAAATGGACGAGGAGCAGGTGGCAGACCTGTTCATCGTGTCCCAGGTGAAGCTGACCGTGGGCGACCAGGTGAAGGTGACCGTGGAAGCCGCCCAGGGCACCAAGTGCGGACGCTGCTGGAAGGTGCTGCACAGCGTAAAGGCCGTGGGCGAGCACGAGGCCCTGTGCCCCCGCTGCGCCGCCGTGATGGCAAAGCTGCCGAAAGTGGAATAAAACACTTGCATTTCCCGCAAAAGTGTGTATAATAATGGGGTGGAACGAGTTTGTTCCACCCCATTTTTCCATATCCGGGCTTGTAGCTCAGCTGGGAGAGCGTTCGGTTCGCATCCGAGAGGTCGAGGGTTCGAATCCCTTCAGGTCCACCATAAGTCCAC
>CAKTZK010000057.1 GCA_934635515.1 uncultured Oscillospiraceae bacterium | reverse complement strand
TGCCCCAGATGTCGTTGATGTTCTCGGCGGTGGTGCCCATGTGATAGTTGTTATAGGCATCCCACAGGCCGTCCTTGATCATGGTGTCCACGATCTTCTTGTCGCCCATGCGAGCGCCCCACCGGGCGTCCAGGGAGGCATAGGGAGCGGCACTCATGTTCTCGGTACCGCCGCAGACCACCACGTCAGCGTCGCCGGCCAGGATGGAGCGTGCGCCCTCGATGACGGACTTCATGCCGGAGCCGCAGACCATGCCCACGGTGTAAGCGGGAACAGAATAGGGGATGCCGGCCTTGATGGAGACCTGGCGGGCAACGTTCTGGCCCTGGGCAGCGGTAAGGATGCAGCCGAACATGACCTCGTCCACATTCTCCGGCGCGACGTTGGCGCGCTTGAGGGCCTCCTTCACCACGATGGCGCCCATCTCGGCAGCAGGCGTGTTCTTCAAAGAGCCGCCAAAGGAGCCAATGGCTGTTCTGCAGCAATTAACGACATACAGATCTTTCATGAAACTGTTCCTCCTGATAATATGATAAAATTGAATGCTTGGCTTTGCTTATATCTTGGAAGCAACTCCATAATAGTCATTTTTTTAACAATAGTCAATGGACAAAAGATACAAAAATATCTCTCACGGCAAAAATTGTTACTTATGGCAATGAACTGCCTGTATCTTTCGTTGTTTTGACGAAGCTGCCCCGGCTTCTCAGGACTGGGGCGTGGTATCCGTACCGGCATTGCTGTCGGTGTCTGTGCCGGTATCGCTGCCGGTATCGGCGGCGGTGAGCTGGCTGCGCAGGGTCTGCAGCTTGGTATAGAACTTGGTCACATCCAGCTTGTCGTAGCTGCGGCAGTTAAAGCGCACGCCGGCGTTTTCGCGCATCTGGTCCAGGGTGGCGTTGAACATTTTGTCCACCACGGCGGCCGTGTTTAGGCTCTTACGCACGAACACATAGTAGCCGCTCTGGGTCTGCACCACATCGCTGACCTCTCCCTCCGCCAGGGCGGCCAGGGCGGCGGCATTGACACTGCCCAGGTCGGCGGCAGCGGCGGTCTCTCCGGCGGCGGTGGCCTGCAGGGCCATCTCCTGGGCGATCTCCAGATAGGTGGCCTCCTTATCCTCGGCGCTGCGCAGGCGTGCTACGGCAGCCTCCGCCTGGGCCAGGGTGGCTGCGTCGGTGTCCTCGGTGCCGGTAACGGACCAGTGCAGGGGCAGGAAGGTGTAGTATTCATGGGACTTGGCGAAGCTGCCGATCTCCTCCTGGGCGGGGTAGAGGACGCCGCCCTCGGTGCAGTAGGCACTGTAAAGCTGGGCATAGAGGAAATACACCCGGTTGATCTGCTGGAAGCCCTCGTCCGTGAGACCCATGAGCTGCAGCTGCTTGGCGTAGCCCTCCTCGCCGCCGTAGTAGGTCACATACTGCTGGCGCTGGGCGTCCAGCTGGGCCTGGGACTCCTCCGAGAGCGTAATGCCCGCCTTCTGGGCCCAGTCGCGCACCACGGCGTAGAGGGTCACCGTCCGCTGGGCGTCCTCCAGGGCATACTGGCCGTAGGTCATGCTGCCGCTGACGGCGGTGTCAAAGTCCACGTTGCCGCCCATGTAGGAGGCCAGGTAGTCGCAGTCGTAGGCCAGCCAGTACAGGAATTCCTCCGCCGTAACGGACTGCTTGTTCACGGTCATGAGCACCGCGTCGGGATGGATGCCGCTGGCTTCGTAGAAAATGCCGTCGGTGCGCTTGCCGTTGGGCATATTGCCCAGCAGGGACACGCCCGTCACCAGCAGCACCGAGGCCAGCAGGCCCGCAAAGAAACGGATGAGTAGCTTTTTCATATTTTTTCTCCTTCTGTATGGGGCTTGCCGCCCGTTATTTTTTTTCCGCTTTATCGGCAGTCTTTTCCTCCTGCTTCAGCCGCAGATTCTCGGTGAGGGCCGAGGCGGCCTGCAGGGCATTTTCTTTTTCTTTCAGATAAAGGGACAGATACGGCTGTCCGCCGGAGTGCAGCAGCAGCCTGCCCTTATAGGACGCCATAGAGCACACCGCCAGAAGACTGGGTGGGTCCACCCGGTCCGTAAACCGGAAAATAAGCTGATTTCCCTTCTGGGAGATGTCGCATATCCCCACATTGGCCGCGTCCGAGCGCAGTAGCGCCACGTCCAGCAGCGCCGTCACCGCCTTGGGCGGGTCGCCGAAGCGGTCCAGCAGCTCGTCTAAGATGTCTCCGGAGTCCTCCGCCGTGCGTATGGCGGCGATGCGCCGGTACAGGTCCATCCGCTGCTTGGCCTGGGGGATGTAGTGCTCCGGTATATAGGCCGCCACCGTCAGATCGGCGGCGCACTCGGGCCGTATCTCGGCGGACTTTCCCTGCTGCTCCAGCACCGCGTCGTTTAAGAGCTTCAGATACATGTCGTAGCCCACGCTCGTCATGTAGCCCGACTGCTCGGCCCCCAGCAGGTTGCCCGCCCCGCGGATCTCCAGATCCCGCATGGCGATCTTAAAGCCGGAGCCGAACTCCACATACTCCCGTATGGCCGTGAGCCGCTTGCTGGCCACCTCCGTCAGAATCTTTCCCTGACGGTAGGTGAGGTAAGCGTAGGCCCGGCGTGCGCTGCGGCCTATGCGGCCCCGGATCTGGTGCAGCTGGCTCAGACCCATGCGGTCCGCGTCCTCTATAATAAGGGTGTTCACATTGGGAATGTCGATGCCGGTCTCAATGATGGTGGTGCACACCAGCACCTGTATCTCTCCATCCGCCATGTCCTGCATCACCCGGCTTAATTGGCTCTCGCTCATTTTCCCATGGGCGATGCCGATGGACACCTCGTCCCCCAGCAGCTGGCGGATGCGTCCGGCGGCGGACTCGATGTTCTCCACCCGGTTGTGCAGGTAATACACCTGTCCGCCCCGGTCAATTTCCCGCCGCATAGCCTCGGCCAGGATGCCCCAGTCGTGCTCCATCACATAGGTCTGCACCGGCTGGCGGTCCCGGGGCGGCTCCTCGATGGCGGACATATCCCGTATGCCCGAAAGAGCCATGTTCAGGGTTCGGGGAATGGGGGTGGCCGAGAGGGTCAGGGTATCCACCTGGGCCGAGCGCTGTCTGAGCTGCTCCTTGGCCGTTACGCCGAAGCGCTGCTCTTCGTCGATGATGAGCAGCCCCAGGTCGTGGAACGCCACATTTTTCTGTAATAATTTATGGGTGCCGATGAGCAGGTCCACCTTGCCCTGGGCCGTGCGCTCCAGAATGTCCTTAGCCTGCTTGCCGCTGCGAAACCGGCTCAGCACCTCCACTGTCACGGGAAAGCTGCGGAATCGGCTGACAGCGGTGGCATAATGCTGCTGGGCCAGCACCGTGGTGGGCACCAAAATGGCCGCCTGCTTGCCGTCCAGTATGCATTTCATCACCGCCCGGAGGGCCACCTCCGTTTTTCCGTAGCCCACGTCGCCGCACAGGAGCCGGTCCATAGGCCGGGGCTGCTCCATGTCGTCCTTAATTTCCCGAATGCACCGGAGCTGGTCGTCGGTCTCCGTGTAGGGGAAGGCCTCCTCAAACTCCTGCTGCCACGGGGAGTCCGGCGAGAAGGCAAAGCCCTCCAGCCGCTGCCGCCGGGCGTACAGGTCTATAAGCCCCTTAGCCAGGTCCCTGGCCGCCGCCTTGGCCCGATAGGTGGTCTTGGCCCACTCGGTGCCGCCCAGCTTGTTGAGCTTCGTGTGGCCGGTGTCCTCCCCGGTGCCGATGTACTTGCTCACCAGGTCCAGCTGGGTGGCCGGGACATACAGGCAGTCGCTGCCCGCGTAGGCGATCTTGATATAGTCCTTCTCCACCCCGTCCACCGGCAGGCGCATCATGGCAACGAATCGCCCGATGCCGTGGTGCTGATGCACCACCAGGTCGCCGGGGGTCAGGTCGGCATAGGACTGGAGCTTCTGTCTTGTGGGGTCATTCTTGGGCGCGGCTTTCCGCCGTGGCTCCTTGCCGGAGACCCGGGCCGTCAGCTGCCCCTCGGTGAGGACCGCCAGCTGCAGCCCCGGGTATTCGCTGCCTGCGCTGAGCGTCCCCAGGGAGATAAGCGCCTGCCCCTTCTTGGGCATGGCATCCCCGGAAAAGTCCAGCGCCGCCGGAATTTTCCGCTCCCGCAGCAGCCTTTGCAGATTCTCCGCCCGGACCCGGCCCCCGCACAGCACCAGCACCCGGTAGCCGGATGTCAGATAGTGCGTCAGGTCGGTAACAGCCGTCTCCAGGCTCCCGCCGTATACGGATAGCTGCTTGGCCGCCACCTGCACCATGGCTTTCGGCTCCAACAGAAACCGGCTGGTGGGCAGGCTCTCCATCTGGCACACCGGGAAATCTCCCAAAAACCGAACCAGCTCCGCCTCGTCCCATTGCAGCCGGGAAAACTCCCCGGCCAGCACGCCGCTCTCCTCCGCCGTCACAATATCCTGGTGCCGCTGCCAGAGCCACTGCTTCAGCCCCTCGGCCACCCGCCCGCTCTCGCTGACGCACACCAGCGCATTTTTCGGCAGGTAGTCCGCCCCGCAGGCAAATTTCTCATACACCGCCGCCATATAGCGGTCGCTGCCCCCGGGGATGACCCCCGCCCGCAGCGCCGCCGCGTCGGCGCGCAGAGCGGCGCAAAGCTGGGCGGTCTTTTCCTTTTTCTCGTAGTGCCGGGCGGCCTTTTCCAGGTCCTCCGCCGCCTCCGGCCGCACCGCGGGCAGCACCTCTGCCGCCGGCAGCAGCACCGCCCGTTCAATATTCTCCGTCCGCCGCTGGGTACCCGGGTCAAACCGCCCCAGGGCGTCGATTTCGTCGTCAAAGAAGTCGCACCGGATGGGCTGCTCCCCCTCCGGAGAGAACACATCCAGTATGCCGCCCCGCAGGGCAAACTGCCCGGGGCCCTCCACCTGGTCGCACCGGGTGTACCCGGCGTCCGTTAAATCCCGGCAGAGCTGCGCCAGGTCGTACCGCTGTCCCGGCTCCAATACCCGCACCGCACTCTCCAGCACCTCCGGCGGGATACACCGCTGACACAAAGCCTCTGCGGTAGTCAATATCACCCTCGGCTGCTCCGCCAGCATCCGGTGCAGCGCCGCAATACG
This sequence comes from uncultured Oscillospiraceae bacterium, assembly GCA_934635515.1. Next base: position 4,503 of record CAKTZK010000057.1, on the reverse strand, counting down.
TCGGTAGTCCCACTGGCGGCTGGCCACCGCCGCCGGGCGCAGATGCATCTCCCGGCCCGGCAGGCGCAGGGCCTGCACCCCCAATAGGCTCTCTATGTCCCCGGCGAAGCGCTCGCACTCCCGCTCGTCGGCACACACAAGCACCAGGGGCCGCTCCATGGCCCGGCTCAGCGCCGCCGAAAGCTGCACCCTATGCACAGGGGACAGCCCGGTCATCATCGCACTGCGGCAGCCGCCCGCCAGCTCCCGGCGGATGTGCTCCACCTCCGGCAAAAGCAGCAGCTCCTGCAATAGCCCGCTCAAGTTGTCCCCTCCTTTCCGTCTATCCTATCAAACCTAACTTAAATATTCCTTAACTGCACGACTGTCGAAAAATCTTCCGGATTTTGCCGCCCGCAGACTGCAAGCCTTTTCGCCAGCTCAGTTGAACTTATTCATCGCCTTGTCCATCCCCAGGGTGATCACCGCCGCAATGGCCTGGGCCGCCCGGTCCAGGGTGTCCAGCAGCACCTTCTGCTCCTCGCCCACGGGCATACCGATGACCCAGTCCACCACGTCGTAGCCCGCCTGCTTGGGCGAGCCCACCCCCACCTTAATGCGGGGGAAGCGGTCGCTGCCCAGGTGCTGGATGATGTTTTTCAGCCCGTTGTGTCCCCCGGCAGACCCGAAAGCCCGCAACCGCAGCTTGCCCACCGGCATGTCGATGTCGTCCGACACCACCAGAATATGCTCTGCCGGGATCTTATAGAATCTCGCCGCCGCGCCCACGGACTCGCCGGAGAGGTTCATGTAGGTCTGGGGCTTCATCACCAGCACCTTCTCCTCCCCCAGCTTCCACTCCGCCGTCCAGGCCTTGAAGCGCAGCTTGTTAAAGCGCAGCTTTTCCCGCTCTGCCAGCCGGTCAACGGCCAAAAATCCCATGTTGTGCCGGGTGCTCTCATACCGCGCCCCGGGGTTCCCCAGGCCCACCACCAGCCAGGTAAAGCCGCTCTGCTTCAAAAACATACCCTCACGCTCCTGCAAAAGTTTTGGTCGGGCGAGATGACTCGCCCGACCATTATACCACAATTTAAGTGTTTTGAACAGCCGATTTCTCCTCTCCCCGGCTCAGCCGAAGAGTTTGGCAATGGAAATTTCCTGATAAATGCGCTCAATGGCCTCGGCAAACATAGGCGCCACGGACAGATACTTGATCTTGTCGCAGCTCTCGCCAAAGCTGGTGGGCAGGGTGTTCAACAGGGCCAGCTCCTGAATGGGGCTTTCGGCAATGCGCTCCAGAGCGGGGCCGTCCAGCAGGCCGTGGGAGGCGCAGGCGTATACGTTCCGGGCTCCGCCCACTTCCACGATGGCCCGGGCGGCGTTGCACAGGGACCCGGCGGTATCCACCATGTCGTCAAAGAGGATGCAGTCCTTCCCGGCCACATCGCCGATGACGTTCATCACCTCGCACTGGTTGGCCTTCTGGCGGCGCTTGTCCACGATGGCCAGACCCATGTGCAGCTTCTGGGCGAAGGTGCGGCTGCGGGCCACGCTGCCCACGTCGGGGGACACCACCACCATGTCCTCCACGGCGCCGCCGAACTTCTTGGCGTAGTAGTCAACGAAGACGGGGTTACCCAGCAGGTTATCCACAGGGATGTCAAAGAAGCCCTGGATCTGGGCGGCGTGCAGGTCCATGGTCAGCACCCGGTCCGCCCCTGCGGCGGTGATCATATTGGCCACCAGCTTGGCACTGATGGGGTCGCGGCTCTTGGCCTTGCGGTCCTGGCGTGCGTAGCCGAAGTAGGGCACCACGGCGGTAACGCGGCCGGCGGAGGCGCGCTTGCAGGCGTCGATCATGATGAGCAGCTCCATAAGGCTGTCGTTTACCGGCTTGCAGGTGGAGTTGATGAGAAAGACATCGCTGCCGCGCACGGTCTCATACAGGGAGACGGAGGCCTCTCCGTCGGCAAAATGGGTCACCTCGGAGTCGCCCAGCTTGGTGCCGATGATCTTGCAGATCTCCTTTGCCAGGGCGGGGTTGGAGTTGCCGGTGAAGATCTTGATGTCCTTGCCATGAGAAATCATTTTGAAACACACTCACTTTCTTTCATTGTCCGAAAACTTTTCTCTCGCTGTATACGAACGGATGGGCGGTGCGGACCGGTCCTTTCATAATAAAAACCGCCAAACGCTTTATACGGCCGCCCCTCCCCGGCATCACCGGTGGAGATAGCAAGCCCAAGCGTCAGCGGTTTTTAAAAATATAGGCCCAAAGGAATTCGGCGCCGTGCCATTTTACATCCCATGGGACCACACATCCTTTCCGTTCTGTTTTCCCTTTCATTATAACAGCATTTCTCATAAAATCCAGTGTTTTTCCCCGAAAAGCAAAAAAAATTTTTAGGGTGCCAAAAAACATCGTTGCATTTTCGCAAATATAGAAAAATTTTGCACTCTCCGGGTGTAAAAAACGATAATTACAGAATTTTTCCGCAAAAAATCCTATTTTACGGTTGAATTTCCATTTTCTTTGCATTACAATAGGCGAAGCATCTTATAAGGGGGCATCGGCGCAGTCATGTTGAATATTGTATTGGTGGAGCCGGAGATCCCGCAGAACTGCGGCAATATCGCCCGCACCTGCGCCGCCACCGGCAGCCGCCTGCACCTCATCCGCCCCCTGGGCTTCGATATCTCCGAGCGGGCCGTGCGCCGGGCGGGTCTGGACTACTGGCACCTGGTCCAGGTATCGGACTATGAGGATCTGGACGCGTTTTTTGCCGCCCATCCTGAGGCGAAAAACGATCTGTGGCTGGCCACCACCAAGGCCCCGCAGGACTATACCCAGGCCCGATTTTCTCCGGATTGCTGGCTGTTTTTCGGCAAGGAGACCGCCGGCCTGCCGGCGTCGTTCCGTCAGGCCCATTATGACCGCTGCATCCGCCTGCCCATGAGAGAGGAGGCCCGCAGCCTCAACCTCAGTAACTCCGTAGCCATTCTCACCTACGAAGCCCTGCGGCAAAACGGCTTCCCCGGTCTCCTGGGCACCGGCGAAATGAAAAAATAACGTCCCCGTCATTCGGCCGGGTGTGATCGCCCTACCCGCAGGCACCCCTTGTCCTTTCGTAGGGGCCGATGCCCTCATCGCCCCGCCAAGATCTGCATCGCAACTCTTATAACAGTGTCATTGCGAGGGCGCAAAGCGCCCGTGGCAATCCGTATCCCCCGTCCCCAACAAAGGCTCCCCTTGCCAAGGGGAGCTGTCACGGCAAAGCCGTGACTGAGGGGTCGACATGCCACTTCTCTCGCCGTGCATCCGTAGGGGCCGATGCCCACATCGGCCCGCTTGGATTTGCACCGCGCTTCTTGCAGCCTGTCATTGCGAGCCAGTGACCCACGTCACTGGTGTGGCAATCCGCGTCCCCCGTCTCAAGCCTCCCCTGCGTAAGGGGAGGTGGCGCGAAGCGCCGGAGGGGTCGCCCCCTTTTTCTCCGTCATCACAATCCATCAAGGAGATCATGATATGAATTACAACAAAAAAACCGTTGCCGATGTAGACGTTTCCGGCAAAAAAGTCCTCCTGCGCTGCGACTTCAACGTTCCCCAGGACAAGGAGACCGGCGCCATCACCAGCGACAAGCGCATCGTGGCGGCCTTGCCCACCATCCGCTACCTGCTGGACCACGGCGCTGCCGTTATCGCCTGCTCCCACCTGGGTAAGCCCGAGCCTGACTTTGATAAATGGGTGAAAAAGCAGGCCGAAAAGGGCAAGGACCCCGCCTCTCTTACCCGGGAGAAATGGGAAAAATCCCTGCAAAAGCTGACCCTGGCCCCGGTGGCGGAGCGGCTGTCCCAGCTTTTGGGACAGGAGGTACTCTTCGCCCACGATGTGGTGGGGGAGGATGCCGCCGCCAAGGCCGCCGCCCTCCAGCCCGGCCAGGTGCTGCTGCTGGAGAACACCCGCTTTGAAAAGGGCGAGACGAAAAACGACCCCGACTTTGCCAAAAAGCTGGCTTCCCTGGCGGAAATTTACGTGTCCGACGCCTTCGGCGCGGTGCACCGGGCCCACGCCTCCACCGCCGGCGTCGCCCAGTACCTGCCCGCCGTGTCCGGCTTCCTCATCGAAAAGGAACTGCGCATCATCGGCGGCGCTCTTGCAAACCCCAAGCGCCCGCTGGCGGCCATCTTAGGCGGCAGCAAGGTCTCCTCCAAGATCGGCGTTATCAATAACCTTCTGGAGGTGGCCGATACCATTATTATCGGCGGCGGCATGGCCTATACCTTCTCCGCCGCCCAGGGCGGCAAGATCGGCGACTCCCTCCTGGAGAGCGAGTGGACGGAGTATGCCAATGACATGGTGAAAAAGGCCGCGAACAAGGGCGTAAAGCTCCTTCTGCCCGTGGACACCGTCATTGCCGACCGCTTTGCCCCGGACGCTGATACCCGGGTGGTCCCCGCCGGAGAAATTCCCGACGGCTGGCAGGGCCTGGACATCGGCCCCGAGACCGTAAAGCTCTATAC
>CAKTZK010000056.1 GCA_934635515.1 uncultured Oscillospiraceae bacterium | reverse complement strand
GGACCTGCTGCATGACGCCGGTCTCTCCGTTTCCAGCTTCTGCGAGCTGGGCGGCATGACCACCCCGGAGGTCATGTACCGGGCCATGGAGCTGACCCTGCAGAACCACCCGGATATCTCCGCCGTGATCGTCGTGCTCATCGGCGGCTTCAACCGCATGGACAACATGGCCAAGGGCCTCACCGACTATTGCCGGGAGCACAACGTCACCGTGCCGGTGTTCTGCCGGATGTGCGGCACCATGCAGGAGGAGGGCATCCGTATCATGCACGAGCACGGCATGACCACCTTTGACGATCTCACGGAAACCGTGGCCGCCGTGGCCGCCGCTGTAAAGGAGGGCTGAAGCATGTCTATCCTCATCGATAAAAATACCCGCGTCATGGTCCAGGGTATCACCGGCAAGTCCGGCTCCCTGCAGACCAAGGCCATGCTGGACGCCGGCACCAACATCGTCGCCGGTGTCACCCCCGGCAAGGGCGGCCAGGAGGTCTACGGCATCCCCGTGTATAACTACGTGGCCGAGGCCAAGCGCGCCCACGATTTTGACGCCGTTATCTGCTTCGTCCCGCCCCGTGTGGCTAAGGACTCCTGCTTTGAAGCCATCGATGCCGGCATCCGCCTCCTGGTCCTCACCACGGAGGAGATCGCCCTGCACGATGTGGTGGAGATCATCGCCTACGCCAAGGCCCACGGCACCACCCTGGTAGGTCCCGGCTGCGCCGGTGTCATCGCCCCGGGCGTGTGCAAGGTAGGCGCCCATCCGGTCCGCTTCTTCCAAAAGGGCCATGTGGGCATCGTTTCCAAGAGCGGCGCCCTCTCCTATGAGATCGGCAAGACCCTCACCGACCGGGGCATTGGCCAGTCCGGCGTTGTCGCCATCGGCGGCGGCCCCATGTGGGGCTTCACCCAGAAGGACGCCATCGCCCTGTACCAGCAGGACCCGGAGACCCAGGTCATCGTGCTGCTGGGTGAGATCGGCGGCGGATCTGAGGAGGCAGCCGCCGCATATATCCGCGACCATGTCACCAAGCCCGTGGTGTCTCTCATCGTGGGGCGCAACGCCCCCACCGGCAAGAGCCTGGGCCACGCCGGCGCCATCGTCAGCGGCAATGTAGGCACCGCCGCCACCAAGATCGCGGCCCTGCAGAGCGCAGGTGTCCACGTAGTGACCAGCCCCACCCAGCTGGCGGAGCAGGTCCGTTTGTTACTGAATAAGGAGGGCTGAGCTATGTCCGTATATATCGACCAGGAGCTGTGCAAGAGCTGCAGCATGTGTGTCACTCTGTGTCCCAAGCAAGTGTTTGAAATCACCCACCATGTGAATAAGAAGGGCTATAACTATGCCGCCGCCGTCCGGGAGGACCAGTGCGTCAAGTGCAAAAAGTGCGAGAAAATGTGCCCCGACTTCGCTATTTACGTGGAATGATCCGTTTTATTTGAGTTAGGAGGCCCATGTGATCAGTAAAATTGTCGGAAATATTACGCCCTCCGCCACCTGTGAGCTGGAGGGGCTCATCGGCAGCATGAAGAAAGAGGGCATCGACGTGGTGGCCCTGAACATCGGCGAGCCGGACTTCAAGACCCCGGAGCCTATCTGCGACGCCTGCAAGGACGCCCTGGACGCCCGCAAGACCACCTATGTGGCCACCGCCGGCATCCCCGAGCTGCGCCAGGCGATCTGCGCCAAGCTGCAGCGGGACAACGGCCTGACCTATGCCCCGGAGCAGATCTGCGTCTCCACGGGTGCCAAGCAGGCCCTGTTCAACGCCGTCATGGCCGTGACCAACCCCGGCGACGAGGTCATTATCCCCACCCCCGGCTGGGTCAGCTATGTGGAGATGGTCAAGCTGGTGGGCGGCGTGCCCGTGTGCGTGCCCTGCACCCCGGATTTCCAGCTGGATCTGGATGCCATCCGCCAGGCCGTCACCGATAAGACCGCCGCCATCATCCTCAACTCCCCCAATAACCCCACCGGCGCCGTGTACGGCCTGGAGAGCCTCCAGGCCATCGCCCGTCTGGCCGTGGAGAAGGACCTGTACGTCGTCGCTGACGAGATCTATGAAAAGCTCCTCTACGGCGAGGCCCGCCATATCTCCATCGCCTCCCTGTCTCCGGAGATCTACCAGCGCACCATCGTCATCAACGGTATGTCCAAGGCCTACCGCATGACCGGCTGGCGCATCGGCTACTCCGCCGCTCCCCTGGCCCTGGCCAAGGGTATCAGCGCCCTGCAGAGCCATGTCACCTCCAACAGCACCACCTTTGTGCAGTGGGCCGCCCTGGAGGCCCTGGAGCACGGCGAGCCGGAGGTGCAGCAGATGGTCTCCGAGTTCGTGGCCCGGCGCGACTACGCATACCAGCGGGCCTGCGAGCTGCCCCACGTCACCTGCACCAAGCCCGACGGCGCCTTTTACCTGATGCCGGATGTCAGCTGGTACTACGGCAAGACCGACGGCACCCATGTCATCCGCGATTCCTTCGCCATGAGCGAGTATCTGCTGCAGCAGTACCATGTGGCGGTGGTGCCCGGCGGCGCTTTCATGGCCCCCGGCGCCATCCGTATCGCCTATACCAATTCCCTGTCCGAGATCCAGCGGGGCTTTGACCGCATTGCCCAGGCCCTGGCCGCTCTGCACTGAGCCTTTTGAGGAGTCATGCCTATGAATAAGAAAACCATCGGCATCATCGGCGGCATGGGCCCTCTGGCCACGGCGGACCTGTTCCGCAAGATCGTCACCCATACCCGGGCCGCCTGCGACCAGGACCATCTGCATGTGATCATTGACAACAACACCGCCATCCCCGACCGCACCGCCGCCCTGCTCCAGGGCGGGGAGGATCCCCTGCCCCAGATGCAAAAAAGCGCCCGGATGCTGGAGTTTGACGGTGCCGACTGTCTCATCATGCCCTGCAATACGGCCCACTGCTTCCACGCCCAGGTGCAGTCCTCCGTGCACATCCCTCTGCTGAATATGCTGGAGCTGACGTGTCAGGAGATGCAGCGCCGGGGCATCCGCAAGGCGGGGCTCCTGGCCACCAACGGTACCGTGCAGACCGGTGTGTACGCAGCCGTCGCCGAGAAATTCGGCCTCACCCTGCTCACCCCGGACGAGGCGGGCCAGCAGGCCGTGATGGACATGATCTATCGCGGCGTAAAGGCCGGTGCCGCCGTCTATGACACCGCAGCCGTAGAGGCCGCCGTCTGCCGCCTGCAGCAGCAGGGCGCGGAGACCATGATCCTGGGCTGCACCGAGCTTCCCCTGGCCGTGGAACTGTATCATCTGAATTTCCCGGCCATCGACCCCACACTGGAGCTTGCCAAAGGAGCCATCCGCTTCGCCGGCGGCACCGTGCTGGACTAAATTTTGCTTACTTACTTCCTCTTCCCTGGACCCAGCGGGGTCTTCGGCAGCCACCGAAGACTCCGCCGAGTCCGTCCTTTCCTGTTTTCTCCCCGCCTTGGGCGGGGATCTTTTGTTTTGTGCACATAACCGATGCCTCTCTCCTCCTTATAGGCGGGAATTCGCACGTCTCCTCACCGGGAATTCGGAAAAATGTACGCAACCGTGTGCCGCCTAAAGTACCGTTTTCATTAAGAAAACACATAGAAGTATTAAAAAGCCGCATATATGCAAAATATCGATTTTTAACGTTAATTACCCGCGGTTTACCTAAAAAAAGGAAAAATTATCACGCTGAAAATTCCCGTATTTTACGGCAAAAAATCGCAAATCAACGCATTTTTAAACATGCGAATCTGCATATTTGCAACAAAAACAGGCAAAATAGCAAATTTTATCATCTCAAGTTAGGGGGATATAACCACATTCAAAATCTGCGAAATACACAAAAAACAGGAAAATTATTCAGCAAATAGAAGATTGACATATAGAAAAAAATTGATTAAACTAAAGAAAATTGTCGACAGTATAATATCGACAGTTAACAATGCAGCGGTTTTGGTAAAACTTGTGCGCTTTGTCCAAGGGCCGCCGCTCTATGAGAAAAAGACACAGCAAAAGCCAATCGGCGCAGAGAAAAAGGACTCTGGCCTGGCGGAAAGGAAGGTTGAAAAGATGGACAGCAAAGAGAAGAAAGTGGATACGGCGTCCTTCCAGAAGGATGCCTATGTAAAGGAAGTGCCCGACTTCAAGATGGACGATAACAAGAGCGAGGTCGCCGTCATGAAGGATTTCTACACCCTCATCTATGGCTTCATTGCCCAGCGCGTGATCGATTCCTTCGGCGCTGAGGGTGAGCAGGTGGTCCGCCGGGCCCTGCGCGACTTTGGAAAGATCCGCGGCACCGCCCAGCGGGAGCGTCAGCTGCACTACGGCCTGGAGCTGAACATGCAGAACCTCCACGTTTACGCGGACCTGCCCGGCGATGACGACCAGGAGACCTGCCGTCAGATCTTCGAGAAGGACGATTTCTATTCCGATCTGGACGAATGTGGTATGTACGACCTGTGGAAGAAATACGACCTGATGGATGCCGCCGTGGTCTACTGCGAGGAGATCCACCACGCCATGTGGACCGCCTATCACGAGGACACCGTAGTGGTGCAGGAGAAGATCCTCACCCGGGGCGACGATAAGTGCACGTTTCGCTGCAAGATGCCCAATTATCAGAAAAAGAAAGACCTCCCCAGCTATAAAGAAGGCAAGAAATACTGATCCCTCATTTCACCCGTAAGGGGCGGCCCTGCCGCAGAGCGGGTCGGCGCGTGAAAGCCCGCCGGGCTGCTCACCCACTAAAATAAAGGAGTAAGAGTATGAAAAAGATTATCGCGCTTTGCCTCGCAGTCGTCATGACTCTGGGTCTTCTGGCCGGTTGCGGCAAGAAAACCGACGACAACACCGATCCCAGTGAAAAGACTCTGGTCCTCAGAGCCGAAACCGCATTCACTACCCTTGACCCCGCAAACAGCAATAACACCCACGATATCAAGCTCTATGACCAGATCTATGAGGGTCTGTACGGCATGAACGAAGCCGAGGGCGGCTACTACAACGAGCTGGCCAAGGACGTTCAGGTCAGCGACGACTCCATGACCTACACCATCACCCTCAAGGACGGCATCACCTTCCAGAACGGCGAGGCTCTCACCGCTTCCGACTGCGTGTTCACCTATGAGCGTGCCTTCAAGAACGCCAACATGACCTACCTGACCACCATGATCGACAGTGTGGAAGCTCCCGATGATCAGACTTTCGTCATTCACATGAAGTATGCCTACGCCCCCATCGCGCACACCCTGTTCCGCGTGAAGATCGTGGAGGAGAACGAAGTGACCCAGCAGGGCGATAAGTTCGGCACCATCCCCAACACCGCCGGCACCGGCGCCTACTATGTCACCGAGTACGATGTCTCCACCGGCGCCAAGCTGTCCGCCTATGACAAGTATTGGCAGGGCGCTCCCAACATCAAGAAGGTTGAGTACCGCGTGTTCGCTGACTCCGCCGCCGCCGTCATCGCCTATGAGAACGGCGAGCTGGATTACTACGAGGAAGCCGCCCTCTCCGATTGGGACTCCCTGTATAAGAAGGCCGGCGACGCTCACAGCGCCATGGTCACCGGCAACAACATCATCTGGATGGGCATCAACTATGCCAGCAAGAACGCCACCGTTCTGAATAACGACCTGGTCCGCAAGGCCATGTTCTATGCCATCAACAAGGAAGACGTGAATCTGGCTGTGGCCGAGGGCTACGGCAAGGCCACCGACACCTACATGGTTCCCGAGTACTGCCCCACCCAGCCCACCACCGGCTTTGAGACCTATGCCTACAACCCCGAGAAGGCCAAGTCCCTGCTGGCCGAGGCCGGCTATCCCGACGGTGTGGATGTGGGCACCATCCTGACCACCAGCTCCGCCCACAACTCCAAGACCGCCCAGGTGCTCCAGGCTGATCTGGAAGCCGTCGGCATCCATGCCAAGGTGGAGATGCTGGATGTGTCCATGGCCGTTGAAAAGTGGCAGGCTCAGGACTATGACATCTGCGTCTACGGCGACTCCGGCAACTACGACTTCAACAACATCCGCCAGCAGGTCCACAGCGAGTCTGTCGGTATGTATGTCATCAACTACACCATCGGTGACAAGTTCAACTGGCAGCGCATGGAAGAGCTGGTTACCCTGGGTGCCGGCACTGCCAAGCAGGATGAGCGCATGACCTACTACACCGAGCTGTGGTCCATGATCATGGATACCGCCACCATTCTGCCCCTGATCAACCGTCCCGTGGCTATCGTCTGGGCCGATGATCTGGATGTGGGCACCCCCGTTCCCACCTACTACAAGGTCAGAAACTTCAGCTGGGTCTCCGCCAGCTAACTTCCCTCCGCGAATCCCTATTCCCTCTTAAAACCAAGCGGCAGGGCAGCACGCCTGTCCTGCCGCTCAATTTAAATGAAAGGAGGATATGCTGTGTATCGGTATGTACTCAAACGCATTTTGTTCCTGATACCGACGATCCTGGGTGTTATCTTCATCATCTACTTCGTGCTGAATCTTACCCCCGGCAATCCCGGTAGATCTATTCTCGGCGTGTCCGCTCCTCAGGAAGCAGTGGACCAGCTGAATGAAGAGCTGGGCTATAATGATCCTCTTTTGGTAAAATACGCCCGCTATGTAAAGAATCTGGTCGTTGACCAGAGCTTCGGCACCTCTTACTTTACCGGACAGGACGTGGCAGACGAGGTGCTGCCCCGCTTCGGCGTCACGCTGAAGCTGTCCGTCATCGGCATCATCATTTCCACCCTGGTAGGCGTGCCCCTGGGCATCCTCACCGCGGTAAAGCAATACTCCGTCTGGGACTATGTCCCCTCTGTTCTGGCGTTTCTGCTGGCGGCCATCCCGTCCTTCGTGCTGGGTATGTCGCTGCTGCTGATCTTCTCTCTGAAACTAAACTGGTTGCCATCCTATGGCTTAGCCACCTGGAAAAGCTATATCATGCCGGCGCTGTGCATGGCCATTCCCGTAACGGCATTTAATGTCCGGTTCACCAAATCCTCCATGCTGGAGTCCATCCGCGCCGACTATATCGATACCGCCCGGGCCAAGGGTGCCAAGGAGCGCACCGTTATCTGGAAGCACGCTCTGAAAAACGCCCTCCTGCCGGTCATCACCAACATCGGCTTGAACATGGGCGGCCTGATCATGGGCGCCGTGGTGGCAGAGCGTCTGTTCTCCGTCCCCGGCATCGGCGCGCTGATCGTTGACCGTATCGCCTATAAGGACGAGCCGGTCATCATCGCCGGCACCATCGTGATCTCCATTACCTTCACGGTGATCATGCTGCTGGTGGATATCATCTACGCCTTCGTAGATCCCCGCATCAAGGCCAAGTACACCCGCATTAAAGGATAAGGAGGTAGCCGTATGAGTGAAAAAGTAACGACCGCGGCTGCCGCTGCCGAGCCCATCAAGTTCAAAAAACAGAGCCAGGCCAAGGAGATCTGGCGCCGCTTCCGCAAGAATCGCGGCTCCATGATCGGCCTTGTGATGCTGTGCCTCATCGCGTTTTTCCTGATCTTCGCCAACCTTTTCGCCACCTATGATTCCGCCGTAACGCAGAATCTTTCCGAAAAGCTGGCCACCCCCTCCGCCGAGCACATCTTCGGCCTGGACTCCTACGGCCGTGACCTGCTGGCCCGTGTGCTCTACGGCGGCCGTACCTCCATCGCCATCGCGGTGCTGGCCACCCTGTCCTCCTGCGTGGTAGGCTGCGCCCTGGGTGCCATCGCCGGTTACTTCGGCGGCAAGGTGGACAGCATCATCATGCGCGGCCTTGACATCTTCATGTCCGTGCCGGACATCCTGTTCACCATGGCCGTGGTGTTCGCCCTGGGCGCCAGCACCGTGAATCTGGTCATCGCCCTGACCCTGGCCTACTTCACCAACTATGTGCGCCTGGTCCGCTCCCAGATCCTCAGTTTGTCAGACCTTGAGTATGTGGAGGCAGCCAAGGCCGGCGGTGCCAGCAGCGCCCGCATCATCCTCACCCATATCTTCCCCAACGCCATGGGCGTCATCATTGTCAACACGACTCTGAACGTGGCCAAGATCATCCTCTATGAGTCCACCTTGGGCTTCCTGGGCCTGGGCATGCCGCCACCCGCTCCCGAATGGGGCCAGATCATCTCCGATGCCCGTGAGTACATGCGTGTAGCGCCTCACATGCTGCTCTTCCCCGCCCTGGCCATTGTCATCACCGCCTGCTCCGTCAACCTGGTGGGCGACGGTCTCCGGGATGCCATGGATCCGCACCTGAAATCTTAACGGAGGAAGCGAGGTGTCTTACATGAACGACAACAATAACATTTTGGAAATCAAGGACCTTTCCGTGATCTATAAGACCGATCTGGAAACGGTAAAAGCCGTCAACGGCATCAATATCGCCATCAAGCGCCGGAGCACCTTCGGCCTGGTGGGCGAGACCGGCGCCGGCAAGACCACAACCGCCCGCTCCATCATCCGTCTGCTTCCGGCCGTGGGCCATGTTACCAGCGGCAGCATCACCTTCGACGATAAGGACATTCTCAATATGCCCGAGGAGGAGATGCGCCAGTACCGGGGCGATAAGATCGCCATGGTCTTCCAGGACCCCATGACCAGCCTGAATCCCGTCATGTCCGTAGGCGACCAGATCGCAGAGACCATCAAGATCCATAACCCCCACCTGAGCAAGGAGGAAGTGGAGCAGCGTGTGGAAAACACCCTGCAGATGGTGGGCATCCTCCCGTCCCGTAAGGTGGAGTATCCCCACCAGTTCTCCGGCGGCATGAAGCAGCGTGTTATCATCGCCATCGCCCTGGCCTGCGAGCCGGATCTGCTCATCGCCGACGAGCCCACCACCGCCCTGGATGTGACCATCCAGGCCCAGGTGCTTATGATGATCAAGGACCTGCGCGACCGTCTGGGCACCTCCATGCTGATGATCACCCATGACCTGGGTATCGTGGCCAAGATCTGCGACGATGTGGGCGTCATGTACGCCGGCGAGATCGTGGAGTCCGGCACGGTGCAGGACATCTTTGAGGGCGAGAATCATCACCCCTATACTGAGGGTCTGTTCGGCTCCATCCCGGATCTGAAGTCCAAGTCCCGCCGCCTCAACGCCATCCCCGGCCTGATGCCCGACCCCACCAACCTGCCGGAGGGCTGCGTCTTTGCCGAGCGATGCAAATACGCCACCGACCTCTGCCGCCGGGAGCATCCCAGCGTCTCCGTTTCCGGCACCCATCAGCTGTGCTGCCACCGGTTTAACCCCGACGGCAGCAGGAAGGAGGATATGAATGGATAACGCCACTCCCTTGATCCAGCTGAAGGATCTGAAAACCTATTTTAAGCTCAACGGCGGTGCCACCCTCCACGCGGTGGACGGCATCAATCTGGATATCATGGAGGGCGAGACCATCGGCGTTGTGGGCGAGTCCGGCTGCGGCAAGTCCACCCTGGGCCGAAGCATCCTCCGCCTGGTGGAGCCCACCTCCGGCCAGATCATCTACAAGGGCCAGGATGTCACCAAGATCAGCCAGCGGAAGTTCCGTCCCCTGCGCCAGGATCTGCAGATCATCTTCCAGGACCCCTACGCCAGCATTGACCCCCGCAAATCCGTTATCGAGGTCATTGCCGAGTACATGATCATCCATAAGACCTACGCCCACCGGGCCGACATCTATAACCGCGCCGCGGAGCTGATGGACATGGTGGGTCTGGCCCGGCGCTATGCCAACATG
>CAKTZK010000055.1 GCA_934635515.1 uncultured Oscillospiraceae bacterium | reverse complement strand
GTCCAGGTCGCCGCCCAGGCACAGGGTCTTTTCCCCGCCCAGGTCCAGAAAATGCTCTACATGGGCCACCAGCTCTTCCATGGTCCCCTGGGGGCCTACAAAATCCCGATAGAGATTCAGGCCCACCACGCCGCCGCTGTCCCGGATGGCCCGGAACTGGTCGTCGGTCAGGTTGCGCCGATGGGGGCAGAGGGCCCGGGCATTGGAATGAGATGCCACCACCGGGCCATGGGCCGTTTTGACCGTATCCCAAAAGCCCGCGTCGGAGATGTGGGACATATCCGGGTAAATATCCAGCGCTTCCATGCGGCGCAGGAAGTTTTTGCCTTTTTCGGAAAGGCCCCGCTCCGGCTCCTCACAGTTGGTGCCGCAGAGGCTGTTGGCCCGATTCCAAACGGGATTCAGCAGCCGCACGCCCCAGGTGTGGGCCAGCTCCAAGTTCCGCTCCTCACAGTCCAGCAGGTCGGCCCCCTCGATGCTCAAAAGGGCCGCCATCTTCCCCTGCCGCACCGCTTCGTCCACCTCCGCGCCGATGCGGCAATGGGTGATGCAGTCCCGGTTTTTTTCCATTTCCCGCAGAAAACGGTCGTGCAGCCTTTGACACTGGGCCAGCATCCCGTCTGCCGGGGCATTTTTCGCGTCCCAATACAGGGCGAAAAACTGGCCGTACCGGGCAAATGCCTGGCCCCGCACCAGGTCGATGTGTCCGCCGTTTTCCCGCAGGCAGCCGCAGGCGGCGTAGTAAGCCTCCTGGGCCTCCCGGTCCGTCTCCATTTCCAGGGCCTCGCCGCGACCGGTCTCCTCGCAGCGGTAGATGGTGTCGCAGTGGGCGTCAAAATACGGTATTTTCAATTTGTCTCCACCTCAAATGCATTTTTCATATAGGTTATGCGCGCCAGGCCGCCGTCAGCACCCCGGTAGACCTCTGCCACATCAAAGCGCACCGGGCAGTCCAGGTCCTTTTCGCTGAGGTAGAACAGCGCCGTTTTCCGTATGCGCTCCTGCTTGGCGGCGGTGACATAGTCCCGTGGCAGACCCACGGCCAGGTTGCTCCGGGTCTTCACCTCTATAAAGCAAAGGGTATTTCCGTCCATGGCAATGAGATCGATCTCTCCAAAGCGGCAGTGGTAGCTATGCGCCACCAGGCGAAACTTCTTCTGTCGCAGGTAATTTGCCACCTGCGCCTCGCCCCAGGTTCCCACGCTGCGGCTCATGTGCGCTTTTCCTCCCACTTCTTCAGGAAGCTGCGCCTATGCTCCGGGCAGGGGCCGTAAGCGTCCAGCATCTGGTAGTGCAGCTTGGTGCCGTAGCCTTTATGCTTGGCAAACTGATACTCCGGGTAGCATTGGTCCAGTTCCCCGGACACGAAACGGTCCCGGCTCACCTTGGCCAAAATGGACGCGGCGGCGATGTTGGCGCTCTTGCCGTCGCCGCCCACCACCAGCTTGTGGGGCGTGGTGATGGCTGCGCTGCGTCCCTTGTCCCGGTTGCCGTCGATGAGAGCCACCTCGGGCCGAATCGTAAGAGCGTCGATAGCCTGCTGCATCGCCTTCATCCGGGCGCTTAAAATGTCCGTGGCGTCAATTTCCGCCGCCTTCACCCGCGCCACGGCCCAGCAGACGGCTTTTTGGGTAATGACCTCGTACAGGGCCTCCCGCTTTTTCTCCGTGAG
The DNA here is from genome assembly GCA_934635515.1 of uncultured Oscillospiraceae bacterium. The sequence goes on along the minus strand of CAKTZK010000055.1, from coordinate 8,141 downwards.
CTTTTTGCTGTCGTTAAGGCCCTCGATTTGGCAGTAGGGCGGCAGGATCACCGCCGCCGCGTACACAGGCCCCGCCAGGGGTCCGGCTCCCGCCTCGTCGCAGCCGCAGATAATCTCCGCGCCCTGCTCCATCAGGTCCCGCTCTATCTGCCACAGGTCCGTTTTTTCAGCCATTTATTTCACATCCTCCACCGTTTCCAGTGTAAAGCGTCCTAACTTGCCACCCCGGAATTCATCCAGCAAAACCCGGCTCATGCGCTCGGTGTCTACCTCCGCGCCCCGCATGAGAAAGCCCCGCTTGCGCCCGGCCCGGGTCAGCAGGTCATAGCCCATTTCGCCCTCCTCAGGCTCCACCTTGTACCGCTCCTGTATGACCTGGGCGTAGTGCTTACCCAGGTACTCCATCAAGTAGCTGCCCAGCTCCTCAATGTCCATCACATCATCCTTGATGGCGCCGGTGAAGGCCAGGTGCATGCCTACATTCACATCCTCGAATTTCGGCCAGAGCATACCGGGGGTGTCCAGCAGCTCCAGGGTGCTGTCCACCGGCACCCACTGCTTGCTGCGGGTGACGCCGGGGCGGTCCTCGGCCTTGGCGGTCTTGCGCTTGGCTACCTTATTAATAAAGGTAGATTTGCCCACATTGGGGATGCCCAGCACCATCACCCGCACCACGCGGCCCACCTGGCCCTTGTCGGCGTAGGCCTGGAGCTTGTCTTTCAGCAGCTCCCGCACGGCGGCGGCAAACTGGGCCGTGCCTACGCCACTTTTGGCGTTGGACTCCAGCACGGCATAGCCTTTTCCCCGGAAATAGACCGCCCAGCGGGCCGTCTCCTTGGGGTCGGCCTGGTCCACGCGATTCAGCACCACCAGCCGGGGCTTCCCCGCCGTCATTTCGTCCACATCGGGATTGCGGCTGGAAATGGGGATCCGTGCGTCCAAGATCTCGCACACAGCATCCATGTGGCCCATTTCCGCCACGATCATCCGCTTGGTTTTCGTCATGTGTCCCGGATACCAGGACAGTCCTTCTATCTGCATGGCTTCCTCCCTCTCACAGCTTGGTCAAATGGGCCCCGGCGGCCTTGAGCATCAGCTTCTTGGTGCCCACCTTGTCAAAGGCCACCTCGATCAGCGCGTCGCCGCCCATAGGCCGCACACTGAGCACCATGCCCTGGCCGAAAGCGCTGTGGCGCACCTGGTCCCCGGCCTTCAGCTGCATCAGCGGCGCAGAAGTGGCCGACGGTGCTCGCCGGGCCGCCGCCGAACGCTGTAAAGGCTCTCGCCTTGTCTGTTGTTTGATCTCCTGTGTTTTATAGGTTCCGCGGCTTGTGCTTCCCCAGCCGCCGGACCAGTCATCATTCCAGCTATCGTCCCACTGGAGCGCCTTGCGCGGCTCCGGCTTTCCGATCCAGCGCATATTCTCCGCCGGAATTTCCTCCAGGAATCGGGAGGGCATCTTCGGCTCCGTCTGGCCAAAGAGCATCCTCTGGCGCACATTGGTCATGGTCAGGGTCTTGCGGGCCCGGGTCATGGCCACATAGCACAGCCGCCGTTCCTCCTCCATTTCCTCCTGCTCGCCCATGGCGCGATTCCCAGGGAACACGCCCTCGTCCATGCCGGTGACATACACATGGTCAAATTCCAGTCCCTTGGCACTGTGCATGGTCATCATGGTCACGCAGTTGTCGCTGTCGGACTGGCCGTCCAAGTCGGTATACAGGGCCACATCGTTGAGAAAGCCCGCCAGGGACGGGTCGTCCGGGTCGTTTTCCAAAAAGGCGCTGATGCTGGAGGCCAGCTCCTGCACATTCTCCAGCCGCCCCCGGCTCTCCATGTCATTTTTCTCCTGAAGCATCTGCACATAGCCGGTCCTTTGGCAGACTTGCCCGTAAAATTCTACCAGCTCCAGCTCGTCGCACAGCTTCCGCAGCTCCAGAATTATCTGCCCGAAGTCCTCCATCCGCCCGGCGGCGGACTTCAGCTCCGGGTAATTCCGGGCGGCGCAGACGATCTCAAATAAGGGCTTCCCCTCCGCCGCCGCAATGGCCTGGGCCTTTTCCACTGACGCCCCGCCGATCTTCCGGGACGGCACATTGATGATCCGCCGCAGACGCAGATCATCCGCCGGATTGCACACCACACACAGGTACGCCAGCATATCTTTCACTTCTGCCCGGTCGAAGAACTTCACGCCGCCCACAATTTTATAGGGCACGCCGTTGCGTTTGAAGGCATATTCCAGGGCGTTGGACTGGGCGTTCATGCGGTACAAAATGGCGTTATCTTTCCAGTTGGCACCCCGGTTGTAGCCGGTCATGATGTCGCCCACCACGAAGTTTGCCTCGTCGCTCTCGTTGTAGCAGGTCTTAATGGTCACCGGGTCACCGGGGCCGTTCTGAGTCCACAGGGTCTTGCCCTTGCGGCCCTCGTTGTTGCGGATCACCGCGTTGGCTGCGTCCAAAATGTTCTGGGTGGAGCGATAATTCTGCTCCAGTCGGATGGTCCGGGCGTTCTTATAGCGCTGCTCGAAGCTGAGAATGTTGGTGATGTCCGCTCCCCGGAAGCGATAGATGCTCTGGTCATCATCGCCCACCACGCAGATATTCCCGTGACCGCCCGTCAGCAGGCCCGCCAGGAGAAACTGCAGGTGGTTGGTATCCTGATACTCGTCAATAAGTATGTAACGGAACTTATTCTGATAGTACGCGCGCACCTCACGGTCGCTTTGCAGCAGTGTAACCGTGTGCAGAATGATGTCGTCAAAGTCCAGGGCATTGGCCTCCCGGAGTTTTTGATTGTAAAGCTTATATACTTTACCGACCCTGATTTTTCTCCAATCTCCCCGCTGCTCCCACAGTTGGCAGAACTCATCCGGGGAGAGTATGTCTCCCTTGGCATTGGAGATCACCGACAGCAGCTCCCTTGTAGGAAATTGCTTTTCCTCCAGGCCCAGATCCTTGAGAATATCCTTGATGACCCGCTTGGAGTCATCGGTATCGTAGATGGTAAAGTTGCGGTCGAAGCCCAGTTTATCAATATCCCGGCGCAGGATGCGCACGCAGGCGGCGTGGAAGGTGGCCGCCCATACATCCAGCGCCTCCTCCCCAAGCATCCGCTCCAGGCGCTCCTTCAGCTCCCCGGCGGCCTTGTTGGTGAAGGTGATGGCCAGCACCTCCCAGGGCCGGGCCGGCTGCACGGCGCACAGGTATTGCATCAGCGGCCGCATCTCCTCCTGGGGATCCTGTATGTACTGCTCCAGAAATGCCACCTCGTCCTCAGAAATGGGGATGGGGATCTCCTCCGTGTCGCTGCCCCGTCCATAGCGCAGGAGGTTGGCCACCCGGTTAATGAGCACCGTGGTCTTGCCGGAGCCCGCTCCCGCCAGCAGCAGCAGCGGCCCCTCGGTGGTCAGCACGCCCTCCCGCTGCATGGGATTGAGCCGCTTGTAATCCAGCTCGATAGCCTTGCGCCGGGCGGTTATAAATCGTCTTTCTAATTCGTTCATGTCAGCCTCGCTCTCTGTTTTTCATCCCTATTTTATAACAAATGTGTCCCGTGGTCAACCGCCGAAATAAAAAATTAGAAATTTTGTTCGATTTCTTCTTGACAAGAACGCTTGTTCGATTTATAATCTGAATAGAACAAAAGTTTTACCTGGAGGAACAAACTATGACTACTTTCGGATGGATCATCACCCTCATCGGTGCCGCCGCTGTTTCCGGCCAGTTCATGCGCCTGGTAGACCGGGTCGACCAGCCCCGCCGCAGACGCAAGGCCGCCTGATATGGATCTGCTGGATAAGCTGGCCATCCTCACCGACGCGGCTAAATACGATGCCGCCTGTACGTCCAGCGGTGTCCGGCGCGGCTCCCAGCCTGGGAAGATCGGCAATACATCCTCTTCTATCGCCGGCTGCTGTCACAGCTTTTCCGCCGACGGGCGCTGCATCACGCTGCTGAAGGTACTCATGACCAACTGCTGCGTGTACGACTGCAAATACTGCGTCAACCGCCGCAGCAATGACACTCGCCGCGCCGCTTTCACCCCAAAAGAGCTGGCTGAGCTTACCATTCAGTTCTACCGCCGAAATTATATCGAGGGGCTTTTCCTCTCCAGCGGCGTCCTGCGCGACCCCGATTACACCACCCAGCGCATGATCGAGGTGCTGCGCCTTCTGCGCCAGGAGTACGGCTTCAACGGTTATATCCATGCCAAGGCCATTCCCGGCACGGACCCGGCGCTGGTGCAGCAGCTGGGCTACCTGGCCGACCGCCTCAGTGTAAACATTGAGCTGCCCTCTCAGGAGGGCTTGGCTACACTGGCACCGGATAAGAGCAAGGCCGCCATTCTCTCCCCCATGCGCCTGATCCGCGACCGGGGCCGGGAGAATAAAGAGGAGCTGGTGAAGTACCGACATGCTCCCGCCTTTGCCCCGGCCGGACAGAGCACCCAGCTCATCGTGGGCGCCACCCAGGACAGCGACCGGCATATTCTCTACCTGACCCAGTCCCTGTACCAGCGCTATCGGCTCAAGCGCGTGTTCTACTCCGCCTACGTGCCGGTGGTGGAAAATGCTCTGCTCCCCGCCCTGCATACCAAGCCGCCCTTGCTGCGGGAGCACCGGCTGTACCAGGCAGACTGGCTCATGCGGTTTTATGGCTTCCGGGCCGAGGAGCTGTTAGACGATACCCACCCAAACTTTGACCCCGATATGGACCCCAAGTGCTACTGGGCCATCACTCATCCGGACCAGTTCCCCGTGGAGATCATGACCGCCGACCTAACGCAGCTTCTGCGCGTCCCGGGCATCGGCCCCACCGGGGCCCGGCGCATCCTCTCCGCCCGCCGCGTGGGTCCCTTGCATTTTGAGGACCTGAAAAAAATGGGGGTCGTGCTGAAGCGGGCGCAATTCTTTATCCTATGCGGCGGCCGCATGCGTCAGGGCCTGCACTTTTCCGCCGAGACCCTGACCCGTCAGCTGCAGGCCGTGGAGCGGGACGCCCTGCCGCTCTCCGCCGCCCCGCAGCTATCCCTTTTTGACACATCGGAGTGAGAAAAATGTCCTGGATCGACATGGTTTATGAATATGATGGCACTTATGAGGGCTTTCTCTGCTGTATATATGAGAGTTATGTAAACAAAGAATTCCCCATTGCCTTTGCCGGCAATGAGGAATTTCCCGTTCTCACCCTCTATTCCGTCCGCTCCGTTGAAACGGATCCGAGCCACAGCGACCGTGTTCTCCGAAGCATATCAGATCGCTCCGTCAAAGCCGCTCGTCTGCTCTACAGAGCCTTTCACACCTGTATGGATAACAAAGAAGCATGCTTGTACGCCTTCGTGCAAAAGCTCTACGCCGATGGCCCCCAGTTTCTCCGTTTTCCTTCGGACCCGGCCTGTTATCCCCTCTATAAGGCCGTGCGCCACCTGTCGGGTGAGCTGGAAAAGCTACGGGGCTTTGTTCGTTTCTCGGACTATGACGGTATTTTAGGTGCGGAGATCGAACCCAAAAACCGCGTTCTTCCTTTTCTGCGCCGGCATTTTTGCAGCCGCTATGCCGGCGAAGTCTTCTTCCTCTACGACCGCACCCACGGTGAGCTGCTCCTCTACAAGGACGGGCGTTCCCGCATCGTGTACATGGATTCCCTAACGCTTGCGCCGCCCAGCCCTCAGGAGGCAGAATATCGAAAACTGTGGAAAACGTTTTTTTACACCATTTCCATAGAAGAGCGGCGTAACGAGCGCTGCCAAAATACCTTTCTGCCCAAACGCTATCGGAGCACCATGACGGAATTCCAATCCGAAACATCCGTCATTCCCGAAGCATCTCCCGCAGATGCGCCACTCCTTTTCGCTCCAGACGGGATACCTGCACCTGCGACACCCCCAGGATCCGCGCTGCCTGCTCCTGGGTCATGCACTTGAAAAACCGCAGATAGATGGTCTCCCGCTCCCGTTCGGGCAGTGTCCGAATAGCCTCCCGCAGGGCGATCTTCTCCACCAGCGCCTCCTCCGGCGCCTCCGTACCCAAAGTCGATTCCAGCGTCAGCCCTTCGCCCGTCTCCTGCTGCAGGGACTCCGGCGAGGCGGTGGCAAGCTCCGCCGTGGCGATCTCCTCGGCACTCCAGCCGGTCTCTGCCGCCAGCTCCGACAGCTTCGGCTCCCGCCCCAAAGCGGCGCGCAGTTTCTGCCGGGCTGACCAGATGCTCTGTCCTTTTTCCCGCAGAGTCCGGCCTACCTTCACCAGTCCGTCATCCCGGAGAAAGCGGCGAATTTCCCCGGCGATCTTGGGCACGGCGTAGGTGGAAAACTGCGTCCCATATGTAATGTCAAATCCCTTTACAGCTTTAATAAATCCTATGCATCCCAGCTGATACAGGTCCTCCGGGTCCGCCCCGCAGCCATAGTAGCGCCGCACCACGGCCCAGATCAGGCCACTGTTTTCCTCCAGCATCTTTCCGCAGGCTTCGTTGTCGCCCGACTGCGCCCTGTCCAACAGAGCCAGCCTGTTTTCGCTCATTTTTTCTCTCCCATTCGGGTGGAAATTCGTTTTTTCAGTGTAACGGTAGTCCCCTTTTGGGGAACGGATCTGACCTTAATGGCATCCATAAAGCTCTCCATGATGGTAAATCCCATACCGCTGCGTTCGTCATTGCCGGTGGTAAACATAGGCTTACGGGCTTGCTCCACATCGGCAATGCCCACCCCCCAGTCCTTCACTATGATCTCCAGCACATTTCCCTCCCGGATGCGCAGCTTCATAACGATCCGTCCGATGCTCTCGGGATAGCCGTGGATGATGGCATTGGTCACCGCTTCACTAACGGCGGTTTTGATGTCCCCCAGTTCCTCCAGCGTTGGGTCCAGCTGCATGGCAAAGCCCGCTGCCGCCACACGGGCAAAGGCTTCATTGCTGCTGCGGCTGGGAAATTCCAGCGCGACCTGATTTTCACTTCTCATGTACTTCCTCCAGTCCCATTAGCTTCTGCAGTCCCGCAGCCGCAAATACTTTTTTCACCTGTGCCGATGGGCTCTTTATGCACATTCTGCCGCCCAGCTGCTTCATCTGCTGCATCGTGTGCAGCGCAACGGCAATGCCGGAGCTGTCCATGAATGTTACCCCGGAAAAGTCCAGTTCCGTTTCCAGCGGCAGTGCGTACTCCAGCTCCCGGGCAATACGCTGTATAAGCGGCCGGGCAGCGTGGTGATCCAATTCACCCCGCAGGTGAAGGACCAGCTTCCGGTCCGCGCTCTCTGCTTTGATCTGCATGTCATCACTTCCTGTAAAAAAATCACCGTAGGCGATTGCCTACGGTGATTATACTTTTTTATGCTGTATTTCTTTGTCACAAGCCGTCGCTTCTCTTAAATAAATCAGCCCTTCATAGCAGCGGCGGACTCATCCAGCTTGGCGATCAGCGCCCGGGCCTTCTCCGCTTTTTCCCGCTCGGCGTTTACAACGGCCTCCGGAGCCTTGGAAACAAATTTCTCATTTCTGAGCTTCTGCTCGATACGCTCCAGATTCTCGGCAGCCTTCTGGCGCTCCTTGGCAATGCGCTCCAGCTCCTTTTCAAAGTCCACCAGCTCCGCCAGGGGCAGATAGACATTGGCGCCGTGGGTCACCACCGTGACCAATCCGGTCAGATCCGTGGGAGCCGTGTCGGTAACCTTGATATCGCTGGCATAGGCCATGCGCTTAATAAAGTGCTCACCCAGCCGGTAATCCTCCGCATGGTCGGTGGCAATGATCATCTGTGCCTTTTTGGACGGCGGCACGTTCATCTCAGAGCGGCGGGCGCGCACAGCGGAGATGGCATCCTTCACCGCCTCCATGGCCTGCTCCTCTGCCCGGAAATCCAGCTCCGGACGGTATACGGGCCAGGGCGCGCAGATCAGATACTCGCCCTCATGGGGCAGCGCCTGCCAGATCTCCTCCGTAATGAACGGCATAAAGGGGTGCAGCAGCTCCAGGATGCGCAGCAGCACATAGCACAGCACATTCTCCGCCGCCAGCTTGGCCGCCGGATCGTCGCCGTTCATGCGGGTCTTGGTCAGCTCGATATACCAGTCGCAGTAGGTGTCCCAGATAAAGTCATAGATCTTGGCGGAGGCCACGCCCAGCTCGTATGCATCCATGT
>CAKTZK010000054.1 GCA_934635515.1 uncultured Oscillospiraceae bacterium | reverse complement strand
CCATCTGGCTGGAGCGGGCTTTGGCCGGGAAATAAGCACCGACAAGTACAATGAAAAATGACAGAGGACTTGGTTGCCTCTGTCATTTTTTCGTTTATGAAAATGCTTAAAACAGGCCAGTGATTCGCCCATCGTCAGTGACGTCGATCTTCTCCGCCGCCGGGTGCCTGGGCAGGCCCGGCATGGTCATGACGCTTCCCGTCAGGGCCACTATGAACCCGGCCCCGGCCGACACGCGCACAGAGCGGACCGTGATGGGAAAGTTCTCCGGCGCGCCCAGCTTTTTAGGGTCGTCCGAAAAGCTGTACTGGGTCTTGGCCACGCACACCGGGAGCTTGCCGAAGCCCAGGGTCTCCAGGTCCTGTATTTCTGCCCGGGCCTGAGGGGTGAACTGCACACTCGTGCCACCGTAAATTTTCTGTGTCAGGGCTTGAAGCTTTTCCTCCAATGTCTCCTCCAGGTCGTAGGCGAAGCGGAAGTCATGGGGCCGCTCACAAAGCTCCACCACCTTTTCCGCCAGCTCTATACCCCCGGCGCTCCCCTGCTCCCACACCCGGGAGGTGACCATCTCCGCGCCGATGCTCCGGCACAGCTGCCGCACCAGGGCCGTCTCCGCCGGGGTGTCGGTTGTGAATTCGTTCAGCGCCACCACCACCGGCAGGCCGTAGACCTTTTGCAGGTTTTCCACATGCCGCCGCAGGTTGGGCAGGCCCCGTTCCAGGGCCGTCAGGTTTTCCCGGGAAAGGTCCCCCTCCGCGCCGCCGTGGAGTTTTAAGGCCCGGACCGTAGCCACCACCACCGCCGCGTCGGGGGTAAGGCCCGCCAGGCGGCACTTGATGTCCAAAAACTTCTCCGCCCCCAGGTCCGCGCCGAAGCCCGCCTCGGTGACGCAGTAGTCCCCCAGGGCCAGGGCCGCCCGGGTGGCCGCGACGCTGCTGCACCCGTGGGCGATGTTGGCAAAGGGGCCGCCGTGGACGATGGCGGGGTTTCCCTCCAGGGTCTGCACCAAATTGGGCAGCACCGCCTGCTTTAAGAGCGCCGCCATGGCCCCCTCCGCCTTCAGGTCGTGGGCCGTCACGGGCTTTCCCGCCTTGGTATAGCCCACGATCATCCGGCCCAGCCGGGCCTTCAGGTCGCTTAAATCCTCCGCCAGGCAGAAAACCGCCATGACCTCCGAGGCCACGGTAATGTCAAAATGCTCCGCCCGGGGCACACCGTTTGTGCCTCCGCCCACGCCGGAGAGAACGGAGCGAAGCTGGCGGTCGTTCATGTCCACGCACCGCCGCCAGACCACCCGATCTATGCCCAGAGCATTGCCCTGGTAGATGTGGTTATCCACCATGGCGGCCAGGAGGTTATTGGCCGCGCCGATGGCGTGGAGGTCGCCGGTAAAGTGGAGGTTGATGTCCTCCATGGGGGCAATTTGCGCAAATCCCCCGCCGGTGGCCCCGCCCTTGAGGCCGAACACCGGCCCCAGCGACGGCTCCCGCAGGGACAGCGCCGCCTTTTTCCCCAGCCAGTTCAGGGCGTCCGCCAGGCCGATGCTGGTGGTGGTCTTGCCCTCCCCGGCCTTGGTGGGGTTGATGGCCGTGACCAACACCAGCTTGCCCCGGTTTTCCAGCTTCTCCGGAGGCAGGCGCAGCTTCGCCATATACCTGCCGTAGTGCTCTAAGTTTTCCTCTCCCAGGCCCAGCTTTTCCGCCACCCGGGCGATGGGCAAAAGGGTCGTGCTCTGGGCAATTTCAATATCCGAGCGCATAGGTGCCCTCCTCTCAGCCGTTTTCGCGGCGCAGGGCCGCCTGGTAGGTGTTCTCCATGAGCATGGCCCGGGTCATGGGGCCCACGCCGCCGGGCACCGGGGTGATGTAGTCCGCGATCTGCGACACGGGGCCATAGTCCACATCCCCGCAGAGCTTGCCGTCGGGGCCGCGATTCATAGCCACATCCACCACTACCGCATGGGGCTTTACCATGTCGGCGGTAATGAGTCCGGGGCGGCCGGCGGCGCTGATGAGAATGTCCGCCTGGCGGCACAGGACGGCCAGATTTATCGTCTTGCTGTGGCACACTGTCACCGTGGCGTCCGCCTGCAAAAGGAGCATAGCCAGGGGCTTGCCCACAATGTTGCTGCGGCCCACCACCACGCAGTGCTTGCCCGAAGGATTCACGCCGTAGGCCCGCAGGAGAGTGAGAATTCCCGCCGGGGTGCAGGGCAGATATCCCGCCTGGCCCAGAGACAGCCGCCCCACGCTCTCCGGGTGGAACGCGTCCACATCCTTTTTCGGGTCGATGGCCCGGAGCACCTGCCGTGCGTCCAGGTGCGAAGGCAGAGGAAGCTGCACCAGGATGCCGTCCACGGCGTCCTCCCGGTTGAGCCTTTCCACCAGGTCCAGAAGCTCCTTCTGGGTGGTGGCCGCCGGGAGGCGGTGGTCCTGGCAGATGATACCGCACTCCACGCAGTCCTTTTCCTTGTTTTTCACATAGACCGCCGAGGCGGGATCGTCTCCCACCAGCACCACGGCCAGGTGCGGCGGCCGGGAAAGCCGGCTGCACTTATGGCGCAGGTCCAGCTTGAGCTTCGCCGCCAGGGCCTTGCCGTCCAATATCACAGCGCTCATGTCAGCCCTCCTTTTCCTCCTGCTCTGCCTTTTCCCGGGCGGCCACTTGATTCACAAACAGCTCCTCGGGCTTATGGGGCCGCACCTTGAGATTCCAGATCAGCATGAACAGGCTCACCAGCACCATCACGGCGCTGAGGGCCTGAGACACCCGGATGGGCTGGCCGAAAAGCTGCCAGTCAAAGAGATACAGGCTGTCCGTGCGCAGGCCCTCCACCCAGAAGCGGCCCAGGCCGTACCACAGGAAGTAAAACCAGGTGTTCTCCCCGTCGAACTTCCGGTGCCTGGACACTACGAACAGGATCAAAAGCAGGCCAATGAGATTCCAGAAGCTCTCGTAGAAAAAGGTGGGGTGCACCTCGATAAGGGTGCCCGCCTTGGTGGTCAGCTGCATACGCCAGGGAACGGTGGTCTCCGCGCCGAAGGCCTCCCGATTCATGAAGTTGCCCCAGCGGCCCACGATCTGCCCTACCAGCAGGCCCATGACCACCAGGTCCGTCATGGCAAAGAACTTAAAACCCCGCTTTCCCTTGCGCCGGGAGAGGCACAGGGCCAGGATGACCACGGCGATGACCGTGCCATATATGGCCAGGCCCCCGTCCCAGAAGGCGATGGCGCTGCCGAAGTCAAAGGAGCCGTCGGCCTTTTTGAAGTTGTCCAGGTAAAACAGCACGTAATAGACCCGGGCCCCGATAATGCCCACCGGGATGCCCCAGAGGATGCCGTCGTACAGGTTATCCTCGCTGATGCCGTACTTGGTGCGCTCCTTCATAGCCAGCAGCAGGGCCAGCAACAGGCCCGCGGCAATGAGGATGCCATACCAGTAGACCCCGTGGCCGATATTCAGGGCCTTGGAGCTGGCGGTAAAGGTCCAATCGCCGAAAAGCCCCGGAAATCGGATGGGGCTGTCGGTCATGATAAGGGTATTCATATCCATAGTATCACTCCTTCGGATAAACGATAGACAGGGCCGTATGTTCCCGGACCAGGTTCCGGCGGATAAAGTCCAGCAGGTCCTCCCGGGTGATGGAGTCGAACATCTCCGGGAACAGCAGGGGATCATATCCGTCAAAGCAGCCCTCAGCCAGGGAAATGGCTACGGATTCAAAGGAATTGAGGCTCTTGAGGGTGGAGCCGTAGTTGGCCCGGATGATGCGGCGGAAATAGTCCTCGTCGATGCCCTCCTTTACCAGGCGCTGCGCCTCCTGCAGGACCGCCTCCACCACCGCATGGGGATCGTTGCTGTCGCCGCCGATATAAGCGTATGCGGCCCCCGGCAGTGTGTCGAAGCTGTAGCCGAAGGTGCCGTTGATAAGTCCCCCGCTGTAAAGCCGGGCATACAGCGGACTGGAGTCCCCCAGCAGCACATCGCAGGCCAGCTCTCCGATGAGGGTCCGGCGCATCTGCTCCTGGCCGCCGCTCATGGGCGGGCACTTAAAGCCCAGCAAAAATGTGGGCATGGAGACCTCCATCTCACACGAAACCTCCGGCTCCAGAGGCGTCAGGTCCTGCTCCTCTCCGTAGTCCCGGGGGATGGCGGGGCCACTCTCCCTGGGCAGCACCTCCTCCGCCAGGGAGAATACCTCCTCCGGATCCAGATCGCCCACGGCCACCAGGCACATATTGGCAGGGGTGTAAAAGGCTTTGTGGCAGTCGTAGAGGGTCTGGGCGGTGATATGGCTGATGCTCTCCACGGACCCGGCCACGCTGATGCGGGCGGGGCTGGTGCGGTACAGGGCCTGCATCAGGCGCTTATACACCTGCCACTCCGGATTATCCTCGATCATGCCGATCTCCTGGCCGATGATGCCCTGCTCCTTCTCCACGCTCTCGCCGGTGAAATAGGGAACGGACACAAAGGACAGGAGTATCCGCAGATTCTCCTGAAAATGCTCCGTGGAATCAAAATAGTACCCGGTGATGGCGTTGGAGGTAAAGGCGTTGGGCTCGGCCCCATTTTTCGCCAGCTCCTGGAGGGCGTTTCCGTCTTCCGTATCAAACATTTTGTGCTCCAGATAGTGGGCGATGCCCGCCGGGGTGTCCAGCCACTGACCATTTAACTGAAAGCGCAGGTCCATGCCGCCGTAGCGGGTAGAAAAGAACGCATATTTCCGGGCATATCCAGGCTTCACCACCACATATACCGGCAGGCCGTTGGGCAGGGTCTTGGATACCACCCTTTCTCCCACCCGGCGATAGATTTTTTCACTCATTGTGCCGTCTCCTTTCCCGTGAGGAAGTACACCGTGTCCAGCTTGATGCTCTGCGCCGCCTGGCAGATACGCTCCGGCGTCACCGCCTCCAGGCTCTGCATCAGCTCCTCCGGGGTCTCCTGCTGGCCCACGGCGGCGCGGCTCAGGTAGAAGTTTTCCAGCGCCCCCTGGGAGTCCGCCACCGAGCGCAGGGAGTTCAGGGCCGTGCTCTTGGCACTCTCCAGCTCCCAGGGCTCCCACTGTCCCTGCTGCACCTGCCGCAGCTGGTGCAGAATTTCCTCCAGGGTGCGGTCGTAGTCCTTGGGCTCAATGCCCGAGGATACGGTGAGGATTTTTTTCGACCGGGCGTAGGAGCTGGAGGCGTAGTAGCACAGGGACAGCTTCTCCCGGACATTGAGAAACAGCTTGGAGTTCCCGGATCCGCCGAAAATCAAGTTTGCCAGGATCATGGCCGGCGCATCATCGCTGCCGCAGCGAAAGCCCATGGAGAGCTTTCCCTGGGTCACATCCATCTCTTCGGTGATAAAGCGGGGCTTTTCCGGGACGGGGAAGGTTTGCATAGGGGGCAGCTCCTCGGCGTTCCCCCGGGGCAGGGCGGCAAAGGCCTGCAGTACCGCCTCCTCCACCCGGGAGACCTCGGCGCTGCCGCAGTAGAGCAGCTCCAGCCGGGCATCGGACAGCAGCCGCTGGCCGTGGCGGTAGAGGGTGTGGTTTGTGATCCTCCGGGCCGTTTCCTCGTCGCCCAGGCGGCTTATGCTGTAGGGCTCTGCGGCGCACATCTCCTGCAGCAGCCGCAGTCTCGCCCAGTCCCGCTTGTCGTTGCGGATAGCGCGGATGCTCTCGATGAGGTTTACCTTTTCGCTCTCCACATATTCTTTTAGATAGTGGCCCCCCTGGGTCACGGGGTCTAAGAGCATCTCCCCCACCAGGTCCGTCATAGGCTCCAGCAGCTTCTCTCCGCCCAGGGCGAAGCGGTCGTCGATACAGCTGGCCACAAAGCCCACGCACTGGCGCTCGCCGTTTTTGCGAACGGTGGTGGTGACGGTGGTGCCGTAGAGGGTATCCATGGCGGCGGACAGGGACTCTATGTCCGGGCAGCGCATGGTGCCCCGGCTCAGCACTGCGGGCAACAGGGCGTTATAGGACGCGCTTTCCCTGTTCAGCGCCGTGACAAACTGGGCAGACAGGCAGCTGGTCTTAAATTTACGGGCAGGCAAAATCGTGAGATATACATGGCGCATGATCTCTTTGCGATATTCGGTCATTACCGGATCCCTCCTGTGATACGATTGCATAGTTAATTTATTATAATGCACGATGCCCGGAAAATCAATTCCTTCCCGCCAAAAAGGAAAAAAGGACCTGTTGCCCCCAGGGTAGCAACAGCCCGGAAACTTTTTGTCCCGCGGAGCCCCAAAGCAGAATACCCTATAAGGGGCGCAGTTTTACGCAGGAGCCCGTCCTCCCAGGTGAAGCTGCGCCCCAAGGGGTGCAGAAAGGGGAAGAAAAAATGAAAAGAAACTGGAAATGCTTGGTGAAATGCGCCGCCATCCGGGCGGTGAAGACCATTGCCCAGACCGCTGTGGCCACCATCGGCACCAGCGCCGTTATGGGCGATGTGAACTGGCTGATGGTAGGCAGCGCGTCGCTTCTGGCAGGGATCCTGTCCCTGCTGACCAGCGTGGCGGGCCTGCCGGAGGCAAAGGAGGCGGATGACCGTGGCTAAGGTCTATCTGTCCCCCAGCAACCAGACGGACAACCGCTACGCCTACGGCGGCACCACCGAGGCCGAGCAGTGCGGCAAAATTGCCGAAAGCTGCCGGGCTGCCCTGGTGCGCAGCGGCATCACCGTGCAGCTGGGGCACATGCCCTCCATGCAGGAGAAGGTCAAGGCTTCCGACGCTTTCGGTGCCGATCTCCACGTGCCCATCCACACCAACGCCTTTAACGGCAAGGTCAGCGGCACAAGGATGTTTTGCTTCAGCGACGGCGGCGAGGGCATGAAGGCCTGCAAGGCCATTTTTGCCCGGCTGGCTCCTATCACGCCGGGTCTGAGCGAAAGCATCCGGGTGGACGCGTCCCTCTATGAGGTACGTGTGCCCAGCGCTCCCACCGCCTATGTGGAGGTGGATTTTCACGACGTGCCCAGCGTTGCCAAGTGGATCGTGGAGCACACGGTCGACATCGGCGAGGCCATCGCCCGGGGCATCTGTGACTATCTGGGCGTTGCATTCAAAGCCCAGGCAAAGCCCCAAACCGAAACCCGCAGCACCGACAAACTCTACCGGGTGCAGGTGGGGGCGTTCTCGGTCCGTGAAAACGCGGAGAAAATGCTCCAGCGGCTGAAAGCCGCCGGTTTTGCCGGGTTTATCCGGGAAGACTGAAAATAAAAAGGATCCGGTGTCCCCTGGGACACCGGATCCTTTTTTATTCTTCGCCGTGGAGCTCCTTCCGTATGGCCCGGAAGCGCCGGGGCACCTCCTCATCGCTCATATTCATGGGCACATCCACCGTACCGGCGGCCTTGGCCGTCTCATAAAACCAGCACTTGTACTCCACCGTTTCCAGCGTGTGCTGCATTTCCGCCATCTGCTGCACCAGCACCTCCCGCTGATGCTGGAACATTTTCAGCCGGGTATCAATGGTGTCGTCCCCCTGCAGCGCCAGCTGGATATACTGCCGGATGTCCCGGATGGACATGCCCGCCTTTTTCATGCAGCCGATGACCTGCAGCCACTCGAAATCCGAGTCCCGGAACATCCGAATACCCCCGGAGGAGCGCTCCACAAAGGGCAGCAGGCCCTCCTTATCATAGTAGCGCAGCGTAGACGCCGGCACCTCCAGCCGCTTTGCCATTTCCCCCACCGTATAGACCATAAAAAATCCTCCAAAAATTTTCAAAAAAGGCTTGACTGAAAGTATGCTTTAAGTTATAGACTATAGCCAAGCTTTAATCATAGGATACAGCGCTCGGGCGCTGCTGTCAAGATACTATCGATGGATAAGGAGGATACCGTCAGCCATGAAAAAGCTTATTGCACTTATTTTATCTCTTGTAATGCTGGGCAGCCTAACCGCCTGTGCCGGCAAGCCCCAAACCCCTTCCGCCGATAACCAGCCTTCCTCCGCCGGGGACACCGCCAAAGGAGAGGACGGACAGGAGACCTCAGCGGGCAAGACCCTGGTGGTGTATTTTTCCGGCACCGGCAACACGGAGCGCGTAGCACAGGACATTGCGGCCGCCACCGGCGCGGACCTGTTTGAGATCCTTCCGGCGGAGCCCTACACCTCCGCGGACCTCAACTACAACGATGATACCAGCCGCGTTGTGCGGGAGCACGACGACGAGAGCCTGCGGGACATAGCTCTGACCACCACAGCCGTGGAAAACTGGGCCGACTACGACACCGTGTTCCTGGGCTATCCCATTTGGTGGGGCATTGCCGCCTGGCCTGTGAGCAGCTTTGTAAAGGCCAACGACTTCACCGGCAAAACGGTGATCCCCTTTGCCACCTCCGCCTCCTCCGGCATGGGGCAGAGCGGCAGCGCCCTGGCTCAGCTGGCCGGCACCGGCCTCTGGCAGGAGGGGCAGCGGTTTTCCTCGGGCGTATCCACCGCCGATGTGGAAAGCTGGGTCAAGGGCCTGGGCCTCTGATCCTCTGTACGCCGAAATGTAAAATACCCGCAAAGCCAATGGCCTTGCGGGTATTTTTTTAATCTACGATATCGACCGAAACCTTCACGCCGGTGCGCTGGGCATAGGACCGCACGACGGTGCGGATCTCCTTGGCAATACGGCCCTGGCGGCCGATCACCTTTCCCATATCCTCGGGTGCCACACGCAGCTCCAGCGTCAGGTCGTCCGCCTCGCCGACCTCCGTGACCGTCACTTGGTCAGGATGATCCACCAGGTTTCTGGCGATGTAGAGCAGCAGTTCCTTCATGGCCGCACCTTCTTATTAAAGAACGTCGACCTTCTTCAGCAGGGCACGAACGGTGTCGGTGGGCTGTGCGCCGGTCTTGATCCACTCACGGGCACGGTCTGCGTCGATGCTGATCTCGGCGGGGGACACGCAGGGATTGTAGGTGCCGATCTCCTCAATGAAGCGGCCGTCACGGGGATAGCGGGAATCGGCCACCACTACGCGGTAAAAAGGAGCCTTCTTAGCACCCATTCTTCTCAGTCTGATCTTAACCATGGTCTTTTTCCTCCAAAATATTAAATAAATTTTTTATGATAAATGCAGTCGCACTTATTTACGAACTTGGCGAAAAAACTTCGTTTTTTCTGCAATTCACGAAAGAGCGGATTGCCACAGCCGGTGTGCGCACCGGCTTCGCAATGACAGTTCTCTCGGTCAAGGGGCCTTACTTGAAACGCTTTTTCCGGCCGAAGCTGCGCATACTGCCGCCGCCGAAGCCGCCCATACCGCCCATCATGGCCCCCATGCCGCGCATCTTGCCCTTGGTCATGGCCTTGGTCATCTGCTGCATGGCCTCAAAGGCCTTCAGCAGGCGGTTTACATCCACCACCTCCAGGCCGCATCCGGCGGCAATGCGCCGCTTGCGGGAGGCGTTGAGGATCTGGGGATTTTCCCGCTCCTTCACCGTCATGGACTGGATGATGGCCTTGCTGTGGGCCATCTGCTTCTCGTCAATCTGGCTGGCGTCAAAGCTCTTGCCCAGGTTGCCGGGAAGCATGGAGGCGATCTGGCTCAGGTCGCCCATTTTTTGCAGCTGCTCCAGCTGATCCAGGTAGTCCGAGAGGGTCAGGCGGTTTTTCCGCAGCTTCTCCTCCAGCTTCTTGGCCTGCTTTTCATCGTACTGCTGCTCGGCCTTCTCGATGAAGGTGAGCATATCGCCCATGCCCAGAATGCGGGAGGCCATACGCTCCGGATGAAACAGCTCGATCATGTCCAGCTTTTCTCCGGTGCCCACAAACTTGATGGGCTTGCCCGTGGCCGGCCGGATGGACAGGGCCGCACCGCCCCGGGCGTCGCCGTCCAGCTTGGTCAGCAGCACCCCGTCAATGCCCAGGGCCTCGTCGAAGGCGGTGGCGGCGTTGACAGCGTCCTGGCCGGTCATGGCGTCCACCACCAGGAGGATCTCGTGGGGATGGATGCTTTCCTTGATATTCTTCAGCTCGTCCATGAGCTGCTCATCAATGTGCAGGCGGCCCGCGGTATCCAGGAACACGATGTCGTTTCCGTGGTCCGAGGCGTATTTCAGCGCCTCCCGGGCGATCTGCACCGGGTCGCCCTGTCCCATTTCAAAAACAGGAATATCCAGCTGCTGACCCACCACCTGCAGCTGGGTGATGGCGGCGGGACGGTACACGTCGCAAGCCACCAGCAGGGGCCGCTTGCCGTACTGGCGGCGCATGAGG
>CAKTZK010000053.1 GCA_934635515.1 uncultured Oscillospiraceae bacterium | reverse complement strand
GGACGGGGGTACGGATTGCCACGGCCAGTGTGCGCACTAGCCGTGGCAATGACATGGGGTTTTATAGGGGTGCGGGGGTATATTGGGTGGGGTTAATCTGGTAAAATTGGGGCGTTATGGGTGGGGGTGAAATTTTGGGGGTTGTACTTTTGGCGATTCTATATTATAATGAAGTGCTAATATGTTTTATTACTACCATTTTGCGTTACTCTGCAAACCGATATCCTACGAAGAAAGGAAGTTTGTTTATGGTTAAAGTCCTTACGGATCAGGGCGAGATCGGCATCAGCAACGCCGTTTTCACCACCATTACCGGCGCTGCCGCCACCAACTGCTTCGGCGTAAAGGGCATGGCCTACCGCAGCATGACCGACGGCATCGTCCATCTGCTGCGCCCGGAGGCTATGAGCAAGGGCGTGAAGGTCACCTACAACGATGACAACACCGTTTCCATTGAACTGCACATCATCGTGGAAAACGGCGTGAATATTGCCACGGTATGCCGCTCCATTATGGGAGAGGTTAAGTATGTGGTGAGCAAAAACACCGGCGTGGAGGTCCGCGACGTGAACGTGTGCGTGGACTCTATCACCATGTGAGACCGGCAGAAGGAGAAGCTACATGACAGACAGAATCAGCGGCAGCGTATTTAAGCAGATGGTTCTTTTCGGCGCTGCCTGCATCACCATAGAACGAGAAGCCATCAACGACCTGAACGTTTTCCCCGTGCCGGACGGCGACACCGGCACCAACATGAGCCTGACCATTCAGACCGCCGCCACGGAGCTGAAGAAAAGCCAGCCGGTGTCCGTGTCCGACGCCGCCTCCATCACCGCCTCCGCCCTGCTGCGGGGCGCTCGCGGAAACTCCGGCGTCATCCTCTCGCTGCTGTTTCGGGGCATATCCAAGCATCTCAAGGGCATGGAGGAGGCCGACGGCGTGCAGCTGGCCGGAGCTATGAAGGAGGGCGTGACCACCGCCTACAGTGCGGTGATGAAGCCCGCCGAGGGCACGGTGCTGACGGTCTCCCGCCTGGCGGCGGATCGGGCCGCCGAGGCCGCCCAGGAGTGCAACAGCGTGGAATATGTCCTGCAGGAGGCCATCCGGGCCGGGCAGGAGACCCTGGCCCAGACCATTGACATGAACCCGGTGCTGAAAAAGGCAGGCGTAGTGGACGCCGGCGGAAAGGGGTATCTGGTGATCCTGGACGGTATGCTGCGGGCCCTGCGGGGCGAGGCCATCCCGGAGGTGAGCGAGGACAAGGCTGAGAGCAAGGCGGATTTCTCTGCCCTCAGCGAGGAGGAGATCACCTTCACCTTTGACACGGTGTTCATCGTGCGCAAGTGGGAGAATACCTCCATCGAGCCTCTGCGGGCTTACCTGAGCACCATCGGCGACTGCCTGGTCATCGGCGAGGACGACGAGGCGTTCAAGGTCCATGTGCACACGGACATTCCCGGCATGGCCCTGACGGAGGCACAGAAATACGGCACGCTGGAGCTGGCAAAGATCGAGAACATGCGCACCCAGTACGAGGCCGTGGCTGCCGGGCGCAAGGCCCAGAGCACCGACGATCTGGATGAGATCGAGCGGGAGCTGGAGAACATGGAGGAAGAGCCCGCCAACGCCCCGGCAGAGAAGCGGTACGGCTTTTTGGCCGTGTGCGCCGGCGAGGGTCTGGCCACGGCGTTCAGGGATCTGGGCGTGGACCGGATCGTATCCGGCGGACAGACCATGAATCCCTCCACGGAGGCCATTTTGCAGGAGGTAAACCGGACGCCCAGCGAGGTGGTGTTCATCCTGCCCAATAATAAGAACATTATCATGGCGGCCCAGCAATGCGTGGGGCTGACGGATAAGCAGGTCATTGTGGTGCCCACGGCCACGGTGCCCCAGGGCATTACGGCCATGATGAATGTGGACCTGGAGGGGGATGATCCTCAGGCCATTGCCGAGGCCATGACCGAGGCCGCCCAGGCCGTGACCACTGCCCAGGTGACCTACGCCGCCCGAAACTCCGACTTTGACGGCTTCGCCATCAACGAGGGGGACTATCTGGCCCTGGAGGACGGAAAGCTCTTCGGCACCGACCGCAGCATTGAGCCGCTGCTCTCCAAGCTGGCGGAGGATGCCAAGGCACGGAACGCGGAATTCGTGACCATCTTCTACGGCGAAGATGTGACGGAGGAGGACGCCCAAAAGGCCGAGGCGGTCTTTGCCGACGCCTGTCCCGACGCGGAGGTCAGCGTGCTGGCCGGTGGACAGCCGGTGTATTATTACATTGTGTCCATTGAATAAAGTGTAAAATTTGGTCCCCGGCGGTGTTCCGCCGGGGACCGTTTTGTATGCGGGAGCAAAAATGAAATCGAAGCGGGACGTACAGGGCGACCCCTCAGTCACGGCGGAGCCGTGACAGCTCCCCTTATGCAGGGGAGCCTTTGGGGATGCGGATTGCCACGACCAGTGACTTCGGTCACTGGTCTCGCAATGACAGGTTACAAGAGGTGCAGAGTTTTTACTCTGCACCTCTTCCCTGCTCTTCCATGCTATTTGATTTTTACACGCCGGTCATGGTTTCCATGACGGCCAGCTCTTCCGGATCCAGGGTCTTTTGCATGCGGAGGCCCTCGTCGATATCCATATCGATGATGCGGCCGTCCCGGTAGCAGATCACCCGGCTGGAGCGGCCTTCGGCCAGGACGCGGACGGCTTCTACGCCCATGCGGGTGGCCATGACCCGGTCGTGAGCCGTGGGGCTGCCGCCCCGCTGGATATGGCCCAGGATGGTGACCCGGGGGTCCAGGCCCAGCTCCTTTTTGATCTGCTCTCCTACCGTCACGGCGCTGGCGGCGCCCTCGGCCACCACGATCATGAAGTTGGTCTTGCCGCCCAGGCGGGCCCGGCGAATTTTCTCCACCACCTGGTTTTCAAAGTCATAGGGTACCTCG
Source organism: uncultured Oscillospiraceae bacterium (assembly GCA_934635515.1). The sequence continues at coordinate 7,336 of CAKTZK010000053.1, read as the reverse complement.
GGCACCAAAACGGCGGTAGCACCCACGGCCATGGCAACATACAGGGCGAGATACCCCGCGTGGCGGCCCATGACCTCCACCACAGAGCAGCGCTCATGGGACTGCATGGTATCCCGCAGGCGGTCGATGCACTCCACGGCGGTATTGGCAGCGGTATCAAAGCCGATGGTATACTCGGTGCAGACGATGTCCTCGTCGATGGTGCCGGGGATGCCCACCACGGCGATACCGTGCTTGCTCAACTCCTGGGCGCCGCGAAAAGTGCCGTCGCCGCCGATGGCCACCACGCCGTCCAGTCCCAGGAGCTTGCAGGTATTCACGGCCCGCTGCTGGCCCGCCTCGGTGCGGAACTCCTCGCTGCGGGCGGTATAGAGCATAGTGCCGCCGCGGTTGATGATGCGGCTGACGCTGGAGGAATCCATGGGCATAATGTCTCCGTTAATAAGCCCGCTCCAGCCCCGGCGGATACCCACACACTCAATGCCCCGGCCCAGGGCCGAGCGGACCACGGCCCGGATACAGGCGTTCATGCCCGGAGCGTCGCCGCCGCTGGTGAGGACGCCGATGCGTTTCACTGCGTTTTCCATAGAAATGACTCCTTTCGGGAGATATTTTTCTAATTATACCATATTGAGAATGGAATGTGAATCCCGGATTTTGGGTTGCCGGGTGGGGTCGGCCGTGGTATACTTAATTTCATATTTTATATTGGTATGTTAGGAGGACGGTCATGCATCCGAATTTTGAGGTCTTGACGCCCCGGTGGTTCAAGCGGGCGTTTGTGTATACGGGGAGCATCGGGGAGTTTCGGTATCGGTTTGCCAATGACAAAGAGAACAATTTGATCCATGCGGCGGTATACACGCATTTTTGCTATGAGGTGGCCACGGATGTGGAGGAGAAGGATTTTGCCTGGGACGACGCGGGTGTGGAGGAATTGAAGGCGTGGATGCAGGAGAAGCTGGAGGAGAAAAGCGATAAGAGCGAGTGAAATTTTTTAGGGGACGGGGGATTTTTCCACGCACGAACACACGGCGGGCGAAGTACTCCCTGCCCCGCAAGTATCCCTCCACCAGAGCGCGGCTGGTCCCCCTCCCTTTAGGCAAGGGAGGCTTGGGGGACGGGGATGCGGATGTCCCTGTTGCGGTGCCCAAAATTTTTGCGCTGCCTTACGGCTGTCGCTTAAAATTTTGACCGCGGCCACTCGCTCACTTCGCTTCCTCTGCCACCGGCAGCGCTCAGTTCGCTCCCCACGGGCGCTTTGCGCCCTCGCAATGACATGGTTTTTTACAAGGGGCGCGGTAGTCGACCCCTCAGTCACGGCGGAGCCGTGACAGCCTGCCCTTGCGCAGGGGAGCCTTTTTTATGCGGGGGTTGTGGGTGCCAAAAAGTTGGGGGGATTTTTGGTAATTTTTAACCATTTGAAAATTTTGTTATTATTTTGTAATTTTTGTGTAGCTTTTTTGATAGACTTGTGTTATACTGGGTCCTGTCAGCAAGAGAACCCACACCTCAAACGGAAGAAGGTCTTGAAAATATGTCCAGAAAGCTATGCTGTATCTGCCTTGCACTGTCTGTGTTCATCTCCACCCTGTCCATTGCCTACGCCGACGACCAGGCTAAGGTCGTTCTGACAGAGGAGGACTATGTGCAGGCTGTGGCCGTGTTGGAGGCACAGGGGCTGCAGACGGGATTTGAATCCGGCCGGGCCAGCACCCAGCGGCTGTATGAAAACGGCCTGCCTCAGGGAGGCGAAGCCGACTCCGTCACCCAGCTGCAGTTTATGGCTCTGGAGGATATGCAGGAGGAGGCCATTTCCCAGCAGGCACAGCGGGAGCAGCTGGCCGAAAACCTGGCCCTGCTGGACCAGTATGACGGTGTGAAGCTCAGCGGCAGCGCCACCGTCTACTCCGACGCAGGCGCAACGGCCAGCGGCAAGACCATCGAGGGCGGCAAGGTGGCAAAGCTCAAGGACATCGACGCCAGCGGAAACTGGTACTATGTGTCCTTCAGTGATTTTTCCGGCTATATTTCCGCCAGCGTCTGCACGCCGGTGGCCTACGCCGAGTATGACGACACCGATGCCGTGCGCACCCAGGCGGAGATCGACGCCCTGGAGAAGGCCGCCTACAACGCCACCTTCGGCTCCGGCGTTGTGCCCGGGGGCAGCACGCTGCGCAGCGCCATCGTGGACTACGCTTACACCTTCCTGGGCACCCCCTACAGCTACGGCGGCGCCAGCCGCTCCGGCACCGACTGCTCGGGCCTGACCATGCAGCTGTTCGGCTACTACAGCATTTCCCTGGGTCACGGCTGTGTTTCCCAGTACTACGCCAGCCAGCCCATCTCCCGCTCCGAGCTGCAGCCCGGCGACCTGGTGTTCTTCTACTCGGACATCGGGCACGTGGGCATCTACGTGGGCGGCGGCCAGTTTATTCATGCCAGCGACTACGGCGTGGTGGTAGCCTCCCTGTACAGCAGCTACTGGACCAGCTGCTACTACGGCGCAGGGCGGATCCTGGCCGACTAAGGGTACATATCGGATCTATATGGAGGAAGCTCAGATAATGGGCTTCCTCTTTTTTATGCCGTATAAATGCATAAATATTCATATATACGGAATATGCTTTGTGGATTTTAGGTTATATATTCTCTGCGGAGCCAATTCTGGCGGTCAATTTTCACAAAACGCGAAAAATATATGGATTTTTATGCAAAAAGGGGTTGACATTTATGCAGTGAGAGCGTATAGTATGCATTGTCAAGGGGGAACACCCCAAATTCAATCTCATCTATATACCGCGAGACGGATCATATAGAGCCATTTAAAAAAAGGAAAGGAAAGATAACAATGAAAAAGTTTGTATCCCTGCTGCTGGCCCTGCTGATGCTCGCAAGCCTGGCAGCCTGCGGCAAGAAGGCCGACGACAACAACGACAGCAACGACAACGCCGATGCCTCCCTCTCCATTCTGGAAAACGTTGTGGACTGGGGCGAGACGGAGCCCTACCGCGTTCTGGTGCAGAAGGGCGACCCCAAGGGCCTGCTGCCCGGCATCAACAAGGCCATTGCTGAGCTGACCGCCGACGACGGCGCCAAGATCAAGGAGATCGAGAACAAGGTCGCTTCTCTGGATGTGAATACCCCCGATTCCGTGGGCACCGAGATCTCCGACACCGAGACCAAGAGCGAGAGCGGCAAGCCCGTCCTGGTCGTTGGCACCAGCCCCGACTATCCTCCCTATGAGTTCTATTCCGATTCCGCTATGACCCAGTTCGCCGGTATCGACGTGGAAGTGGCCCAGTACATCGCCGACTCCATGGGCATGGAGCTGCAGATGGAGGCTATGAACTTCGACAACCTGGTGACCTCCCTGAGCAACGGCGACTTCGACATGGTGCTGGCCGCCTGCGAGTACACCGAGGAGCGGGCCCTGGCTTGCGACTTCTCCGATCCCTACTACACCGATCTGCCTCCCGTCATCCTGGTGAAGACCGCCAACCTGGACAAGTATAAGACCCTGGACGACATTAACAAGGCCGGCGTGATCATCGGTGCTCAGAAGAACACCACCAAGGCCAATGCCGCTGCGGATATGTTCCCCGAGGCTGCCAACGGCATGGTGCTGGAGTCCCTGGTCCCCACCCTGGTCACGGAGCTGAAGAACGGCACCATCGACCTGCTGGTATTGGACGGCAACGTTGGCACCAGCTACGCCAAGTAAGCTCTCCCCTGCTGATCACCACACGCGTGCAAGGCTGCGGCCTTGCACGCATGTGTGCTGTATAGAACTTTTGAAAGGATGCTCCGTCTATGTCGTGGAATGATCTGTTTGTCAACATGGACAACACCAATTTCTTTAATTTTTCGTTCTTACCCAAATATGCCTCCGCTTTTTTGCGAGGCTTTGAGTACACCCTGCTGCTGGCGGTGGTGTCCGTGCTGCTGGCAGTGATCCCCGCCCTGCTGCTGGCCCTGATGCGGCTGAGCAAAAACCGGCTCATCAAGTCCATCTCCGGCGCGTACATTGCCATTTTCCGCTCCACACCCCTGCTGGTGCAGCTGTCCATCATCTACTTTGGACTGTTCCACTACATTCAGCTGCCCCGGACCCTGCTGTTTGGGTTCATCGCCATCAACCGGTTCGTGCCGGGCGTGGTAGCCCTGGCTTTGAACAGCTCGGCATACGTGGCGGAAATTTTCCGGGCCGGTATCCTGGCCGTGGACAAGGGGCAGACGGAGGCCGCCCGGTCCCTGGGCCTGTCCTCTTGGCAGAGCATGCGCCTGGTGGTGCTGCCCCAGGCTATCAAGAATGTGCTGCCCGCCCTGGCCAACGAAGTGGTGACCATGGTGAAGGAGAGCTCTATCTGCTCGGTGCTGGGTATGGCGGAGATCATGTATACCGCCCAGACCGTGGCCGGAAACAGCTACATCACCCTCTCCCCCTATGTGCTGGCGGCACTGATCTATTTCTGCATCAACTACCCGGCCTCCAAGGCCATTGAAGCCATTGAAAGGAGGATGCGTCGTGGCGACAAGCAATAAGCTGATCTCCGTGCAGCACCTGGTGAAGGAGTACAATGACGGCACCGTGAAGGCGCTGAACGACTGCAACCTGGACATCAGCCAGGGCGAGGTGGTGGCCATCATCGGCCCCTCGGGGTCCGGCAAGTCCACCCTGCTGCGGTCGCTGAATCTGCTGGAGGAGCCCACCAGCGGGCAGATCATTTTTGACGGTGTGGACTTGGCGGATAAGTCCGTGGACATCAACCTGCACCGGCAGAAGATGGGCATGGTGTTCCAGCACTTCAACCTTTTCCCCCACAAGACCGTGCTGCAGAACATCACCATGGCGCCCCTGGCGCTGAAGAAGAAGACCCCGGAGGAGGCCCAGAAGCAGGCCATGGACCTGCTGGAACGCATCGGCCTGGCAGATAAGGCAGGCGAGTATCCCAACATGCTCTCCGGCGGACAGAAGCAGCGTATCGCCATTGTGCGGGCCCTGGCTATGGACCCGGAGGTGATGCTCTTCGACGAGCCCACCAGCGCACTGGACCCGGAGATGGTGGGCGAAGTGCTGGACCTGATGCGGGACCTGGCCAAGGAGGGCATGACCATGGCGGTGGTGACCCACGAAATGGGCTTCGCAAGGGAGGTCGCCGACCGGGTGGTGTTCATGGCCGAGGGCAAGATCCTGGAAGAGGGCAGCCCCGTCGACCTGTTCGACAGTCCCAAGGATCCCCGGCTGCAGGACTTCTTGAGCAAGGTACTGTAAACACAAAAAAATCTCCCCATTGAAAGCAATGGGGAGATTTTTTATGCACCGGACGCTGTTAGGCTGCGTTACATTTTCCAGCCGGCGGCCTGCTGCCGCTGGGCAATGAAGTTCCGGTAAATGCCCTCTTGGGCGGCAAGCTGGGCATGGGTGCCCTTTTGGACGATCTGCCCGCCGTCCAGCACCAGGATCTGGTCCGCGCACCGGACGGTCTTCAGCCGGTGCGCGATCATGATGACGGTCTTTTCATGGGTAAGGGCCTCGATGGCCTTTTGCAGGCGGTCCTCGTTTTCCGGGTCTACGTTGGCGGTGGCTTCATCCAGAATGATGATGGGCGCGTCCTTCAGCATGGCCCGGGCAATGGAGATACGCTGCTTTTCGCCCCCGGAGAGGGAGGCGCCGCCCTCACCGATGACGGTATCATAGCCATCCGGCAGCGCCGCAATGAAGTCATCGCAGCAGGCCATTTGGGCGGCCCGGACCACCTGCTGGTGGGTGGCCTCCGGAAAGCCGAACTTGATGTTATTCTCAATGGTATCGGCAAAGAGGTACACGTCCTGGAAGACCATGCTGATCTGGCTCATAAGGGATTCCAGGGTATAGTCCCGCACATCCGTGCCGCCGATGCGCACACTGCCGCTATCCACGTCCCAGAAGCGGGCCACCAGATTGCAGAAGGTGGTCTTGCCGCTACCGGAGGGGCCGACGATGGCGGTGGTGGTCTTATCCGGGAGAGTCACGGAGACATCCCGGAGGATGGGCCGGCTCTCGTAGGAGAAGCCCACATGGTCGAAGACGATATCATGGCTCTGGGGCTCGACCGCCCGGCCGCCGGCATCCATCTGGGGCATCTGCTCCGTTTCCACGGTGCGGTCGATGGCCGCCGCCGCCAGGCGCAGCATGGAAACACCCATGCCGAAGAGCTTCACCTGGCTGAACACCAGGAACGACACCACCAGCGCCATCAGGGCATTGGCCAGCGTCATGCTGCCCCGGGCCCAGAGGGCCACCGCCGCCAGCATCATGCCTAAGCCGGCGATCTGCAGTGCCGCCTCCTGCCCGGCGGTATAGGGCGTCATGATCTGCTCCACCCGGAGATTCGTTTTGCGGTTATACTCCAGGGCACCCAACAGTTTTTTATCGCCTCTGCCGGTGAGGTTGAAGGATTTTACCACAGCCATGCCCTGCACCGTTTCCAGCACGGCCTCAATGAGGTCCGTCTGGGAGCGCTGGGTATCATAGGCGATAGCGGCGGACTTTTTCTCCATGGCGGATACAATGCAGAGATAGGCCAAAATGCCCGCCAGGGCGATGAGGCCCATGCGCCAGTCGAAAATCAGGATCACGATGGTGAACACCGCCGTGGTGATAAGCCCACCCAGGATATTGACCAGCACCATAGGCACCATGGTCTCGATGGTACCGACCACGGTGGTGCAGACACCGGAGAGCTGGCCGGTGCTGTTGGCGCTGAAAAAGCCCATGGGGACCCGCTTCATCCGGTCGGCAATGGCAATGCGGCGGTTTGCCGCCATAAAATAGCCCGCGTGGGTCTGGTACATTTTGGAATAGCTGGAGGCTATCGCGCCGCCGAAAATGCTGATCAGCTCAAGGACCAGCGCCAGCCACGCCGTCCTGCCCCCCGGGGCCCCCAGGGTCAGCGCCCGGATCACCAGGTAGATGGCCCCCACCTGGAACATCTGCAGCACCGCGCTGAGAAAACTGACCGCTACGGACTTATTGATATTCTTTTGTTCTTCTCCGGCAAACCGCCAGATCTTCCTGAAGGCTTCGATCATGCCGTTTCACCCTCCTTTGCGCCTATATGTGCCTGCCACATCTCCCTATACAGGGAGCTGGACTCCAGCAGCTGCTCATGACGGCCCTGGGCGGCGATCCTGCCGTCCTGCACCAGGACAATGTTATCCGCGCCCGTGATGGTGGAGAGCCGGTGGGCAATGACGATGACCGTCTTGTCTTTTACCAGCCGGGCCACCGCCTGCTGGATAACGGCCTCATTTTCCGGGTCAATATAGGCCGTGGCCTCGTCCAGAATGACAA
>CAKTZK010000052.1 GCA_934635515.1 uncultured Oscillospiraceae bacterium | reverse complement strand
GTCATCAACCGGCTGATGCCGGAGGTGGCGACCGAGAGGTAGGGCCCCCAGGGGGCTCACCTGTCGTGCAGCTCGATCGCGGGACTGTCGATCAAGGCCCGTTCTGGACGCCTATGGTCGCGAAGGGTGGACCGCCTGCATTTCTGGCCTGCCACCACCGTCCGGCCGCTATCGCTCGACGGCCATGGCGATGCCCATTCCCCCGCCGATACACAGCGTCGCCAGCGCCTTGCGGGCCTCGCGCCGCCGCATCTCGTGCAGCAGGGTGACGAGCACGCGCGCACCGGATGCCCCTATGGGGTGGCCGAGCGCGATCGCGCCGCCGTGCGGGTTCAGCTTGTCCATGTCGAAGCCGACCTCCTCGGCGATCGGCAGGACCTGGGCGGCCTGCATGGCCTGGGTCAGGTCGGCGATGATGTCCTCGGCATCCTCCAGGCCGATGCTGAAGCGGAAGAAGCCCTCCTGATAGATGGCCGGATAGTGGGGCAGCTTGTCGCTGTTCTTATCGTAGTAGACGATCAGGCTCTCCACATCGCCCAGGGAGACCGCATGGGTCACCAGGTGCAGAGCATCCAGGAACTTCTCGTGCTGCTTCTCGTCGCCCTTCAGGTCGAAGGAGATCATGCCGGAGTACTGGCCGTGCATCAGCTTCTCCGCCCGGTCATGCTGGGGATGGCTCTTCAGGCCGGGATACCACACAAACCGGGTAGCCGGGCAGCTCTCCAGGAACTCTGCCACGGCCAGAGCCACGGCGCTGTGCTGCTTCATCCGCAGGGGAGCGGTGGTAAGGCCCCGGGCCACCAGCCAGGCATTGAAGGGGCTGAGGATGCCGCCGTAGTTCACCATGGCCAGCTCCTTAATCTGGTCAATCAGCTCCGTGCGGCCCAGAACGCAGCCGCCCAGGGAATCGCCGTGGCCGTTGATGTACTTGGTCATGCTGTGGATCTCCAGGTCTGCCCCGTGAGACAGGGGACGGATGCACACGGGGCCGGCGAAGGTGGCGTCTACGCTCAGCAGCGCCCCGGCCTTGTGGGCGATCTCCGCAATGGCGTCAATGTCGCTGATGCCGGTGGTGGGGTTGCCCGGAGTCTCCACGTGGATGAGCTTGGTGTTGGGGCGCACAGCGGCCCGAACGGCCTCAGTGTCGGTGGTGTCCAGCAGCGTCACCTCCACGCCGTACTTCTTGGGCAGGTACTCCCGGAACAGCAGGTTTGTGGCGCTGTAGCACACCTCGGACACGATGGCGTGGTCGCCGGAGTTCAGGGTGGTGGTGAATACGGCGGCCAGGGCAGCCACGCCGCTGGCGAACACCGCGCCGTCCTCTGCGCCGGTCAGGGCGCACAGCTTGTCCTGCAGCACCGTCTGGTTGGGGTTGCGGTTGCGCTGGTAAATGTTGCTGTGGATGCCGCTCCAGTCCACGGGCGTGCCGTCGGTGGGGATGCGGTAGTTGGAGGTCATATAGATGGGCTCATTGATGGCGCCGAAGGTATCGTCCTTCCGCGCGCCGCCATGCACGGCGGTGGTATTGATGTGCAGTTTTCCTTCCATGAGAATGTGCTCCTCTCGTATTTGTTATAGTACGGCGCCGGGCGCCTTGATTTTTTACAGGCTCATTGTAGCCCGGGCAGCAGGATTTGTAAAACGAATAGTTTTTATGATATTTATTAAAGAAATTCATTGATTTTTCCACAAAATATGATACTCTGAAAGGGAAGGAGGTGCGCCTTATGGAGATACGAAATCTGAACACCTTTTTGCTGGCGGCGTCCCTGCAGAACATCACCAAAGCTGCGGCGGAGCTGGGCTATTCCCAGTCTGCGGTGAGCGTGCAGATCCGCCAGCTGGAGCAGGAGCTGGGCCAGCGCCTCTTTGACCGCATCGGCAAAAACGTATACCTCACGGACTTTGGCCGCTCCCTGGTGCCCTATGCCCGCAGCGCCGTGGCGGCGGTGGCAGCGGTGGAGAATTTCGGCAAGGACGATACCGCCCTGGGCGGCTCTCTGCGCATCGGCATCACAGACTCCCTGTTTGAGCTGCTGATGAAGCCGCTGCTGCCGGCCTATCATGCCCGCTTCCCCCGGGTGCGGGTGGAGCTGCTGGTGGATACCACCGTGAACCTGACCCACCTGCTGCAGCAGGGGTCTATTGATGCCATGTGCGTCATCGGAGATCCCCTTACCCCCGGCCAGTGGAATATATGGCAGCAGACGGAGGTGCCCATCGTGCTGGTGGCAAACCCCGCGCACCCGCTGGCGTGCTGCCGAAAGGTGGAGGCCCGGCAGCTGTCCGGCAGCCAGCTGGTCATGATGGAAAAGAATGCCCCCTACAACGGCCACTTTGAGAGCTTTCTGGCCCGGCGCCATGTGGAGTGCGAGCCGTTTCTGCGCCTGCCCAGTGCTGAGGCCGCCCGGGAGCTGCTGCTGGAGGGGGAGTATATTTCTCTGCTGCCCTGGTACACCGTCCGGGCCGATGTGGAGGCCGGCCGCCTGTGTCGTCTGCCCGTCGCCGAGTGGGATCTGACCCAGTCCGTCCAGATGGTGCTGCACCAGGGCAAGGTGGTCACGCCGCAGCTCCAGGGCTTTTTGGCGGAGCTGGACCGGGCTCTTACCGCCGCTCTGACCCGGTAGCGTCCTGCCCGGCAGGGGACCAAAAGGCTTTTTTAACGCGCTGAATGGCTGCGTTATAGCGGAGATGTTGAATCAATACAGAAAAATATTAAAAATTTGTAAAATATTGCAATAGCTTTTTTTGTGGATAGCATATAATAATAAACGATATCATATCTGGAAATTTGTGATATTATAAACAATAAAAAGGTAGGGGATGGAGTGCCCTTTAGGGGACCAACTTCATTACCTATCTTTTTTACATGTTTTAACGCTAAGAAATTGTTAAGATAAGCTTATAGAGAAAGACCTGAAAGAGAGACAAGATATGTGGAATAAAAAGCTCAAGAGAATCCCCGCGGCTGTGCTGGCAGGCATACTCCTGCTATTGTCGTTCTCCTGCGCCTGGGCGGAGGATACCGGCCGGCAGACCATCAAGGTCGCCTTTCCCACCCAGGAGGGTATGAGCTTTTTCGGCCACTCCGGAAAGGTCACCGGCTATAACTACGACTATCTGGAAAAGATATCCGAGTACACCGGCTGGGTCATGGACTATGTGCCCTACGGCAGTGACGACGGCAACGAGGCCGTAGGCAGCGCCCTGCAGGACCTGCAAAGCGGCAAGGTGGACCTGATGGGTCCTCTGCTGAAAAACGCCGCCACGGAAAAGCTCTTCGAGTTCCCGGAAAACAGCTACGGCGTGGACGTGATCCCCAGCGTCTCCCTCTCTCCGGTGAATAACGCCCGTATCGTTGCCCAGTTCGCGCCCCGGCCCTACTACTTCGCCGCCACCAAGGTGGTTACGGACCTGGGCAGCTCGTCCTCTTCGGTGGAGCGCCTCCAGTTCGTGGTGTCGGACAACGGCTACGGCATCACCGACGAGTTCAAAAAGGTCATCTTCGACCCCTTTACCCGCTCCGAGGACAGCACCACCAATAAGGAGACCGGCACCGGTCTGGGCCTGGCTATCACCAAGAACATCATCGACCTGATGGGCGGCACCATCGAGCTGGAAAGCGAACTGGGCAAGGGGTCTACCTTCACGGTGGAGCTGCCCCTGCGCCTGCCTCATGAGGAGGCGGACGAGCACTTCTGGGAGCACCACAATATGTCCCGCATCCTGCTGGTGGATGACGACAGATCCGTCTGCGACGGCGTAAAGGAGAATATGGCCGACAGCGGCGTGGACTTCGACACCGCTTACAGCGGCGAGGAGGCCGTGGCCCTTGTGTAGAAGGAGTACGACGCGGGCCGGGAGTACAGCGCCATCATTCTGGACTGGCAGATGCCCGGCATGAACGGCCTGGATGCGGCCCGGGCCATTCGCAAGATCATCCCCATCGTTGCCATGACGGCCAACGCCTTTGTCAAGGACGTGCAGGACGCGCTGGACGCCGGCATGAACGCCCATATCGCCAAGCCCATCAATATGGATACCCTGAAGAATACACTGGGTTCCTGCATCCGGCGCAGCTGACCGCGCCGGTGACGGAGCTTTATATAAGCGAGGAGAAACGACCATGACCATTGAAAATTGCTATCAGACCCTGGGGGGCGACTATCAGGATGTCCGCTCCCGCATACCCAGCGACGCCCTGATCAAGAGATTCATCGGCGCCTTTTTAAGCGACCCCAGCTTTGCCGCCCTGGAGAGCGCGGCCTCCGCCGGGGACCGCAAGGCTGCCTTCAGCGCCGCCCATACTCTCAAGGGCGTGTGCGCCAATCTGGGCTTTGGCAAGCTGTATCAGTTCGCCAGTCGGCTGACGGAGCTGCTGCGTCTGGAGGCGGATGCTCTGCCGGACGGGACCGCGGCCCTGCTGGAGGCGGTCCGGCAGGGCTACCGGTCCGCCGTGGACACCATCGGTGCCTTCCTCTCGGCTCAGTGAGGATGTCATCAATATGGCTTTAAAGAAACAGATCCTGGTGGTGGAGGACAATGCCATCAACCGCGATATCCTGGCGGCGATCCTGTCGGAGAGCTATACGGTCCTCACGGCGGAAAACGGGCAGGCGGCCCTGGCGCTTCTGCAGGATCACCGGGGCGATATTGCCCTGATCCTGCTGGATGTGATGATGCCGGTGATGGACGGCTTCACCTTCCTCACCCATATCAAGCAGGATAAGGAGCTGGCCCTGATCCCCATCATCGTCACCACGCAGAACGACAGCGAGTCCGACGAGATCGCGGCCCTGGAGCACGGTGCCACGGATTTTGTGCCCAAGCCCTACCGCCCACAGATCATTCTGCACCGAGTGGCCAGCCTCATCAACTTCCGGGATACGCCGGCCCTGTAAGTGCCGGATCATACTATACGTAAGAAGTAAGAGGGAAGCATACGATCATGGAGATTCTGGAAAAACAGAAGAATGATATAGGGAAGGTCGTCCTGGCCCTGTGCAATGTTTTGCTCATGGCGGCGCTGGTCTTCTTCGTTGTGTGGTATACCCAGCGTGTGCACGCCTCTCAGGAGCAGGTGCAGCGGGAGAACTTCTGCAACACGGTGGAGACCATGAAGAGCATTTCCGTGCGCTACCTCTCCGGCGAGCTGGAGGAGGCCTCCAGCTCGCCGCCTATATCCAGCAGGAGCACATGACCATGGACCAGGCCCTGTCGTATATCCGCGATATCAGCGATTCATCGGACTGCGAGGCCCACTTCCTGGACATGGACACCTTCGATGCCTGGAGCACAAAGACCACCAAGGGCACCAACGTCATCGAGACCTATAAGCTCTATCTGGAAAAGGACACCTCCAATATCGACGAGACCATCGCCCGTATCCGAAAAATATATAACGGGGAAAAGTATGTTCTCAGCAAATACTCCATCCGGGAGACCCGCCGCAATGTCGTCGCCGTAGGCCTCCGGGTCACCCTCCGCCAGGAAAGCGGCGCCGACAAGGACTACCTGCTGCTGCGGGTGATCCCCATTGAGCGCATGAAGGAGCTGTGGCTGTTCCCGGTGAGCTACTCCTCCGCGGAGATCGGCCTGGTGGCCACCAACGGCGACTATGTGATCCCCTCCACCTCCATGCGCTCGGAAAACTTTGCCGAGTTCATCCGGGGCTATAACTTCGAGAATGATTATAACGGGATCGACAAGATCATAAACCAGCTGGCCGATCAGGAAAACGGCCTGCTGGAGCTGAAGGATTCCCGGGGCCAGGACTGCCTCTGGTATTACTCCCGCCTCAGCGAATTTGAGGGAGTGGATATCCTGGGCTATATTCCTGCCTCGGTTTTGGCCTCCGATTCCGATGACCTGTCCATTGCCCTGGTGGTGGCGGGTATCCTGCTGCTCATCGCCAGCATAGACGGGGTGTATCTTCTGGGCCTCAACCGCCGCCTCCGGGCTACCACCGACGTGGCCAAAAGGGCCAGCCAGGCCAAAACCCAGTTCCTCTCCTCCATGTCCCACGACATCCGCACGCCGCTTAACGCCGTCCTGGGCATGACGGAGCTGGCCCAGAGCCACATGAGCGATACGGACTATGTGCGGGAGTGCCTGCGGAAAATATCCCTGTCCGGCAACCACCTGCTCACCCTGATCAATGATATCCTGGATATATCCCGGGTGGAGAGCGGTCGTATCAGCCTCAACCCCGCGCCCTTCGCCGTCCGGGAAATGATTACCGAGCTGGAGAGCATCACCCGCTCCCAGGCTCTGGGCCACGGCCTGGAGCTGACGGTGCGCTACGGGGATCTGCCGGAGCCCTGGCTCCTGGGTGATAAGCTGCGCCTGACACAGATCTACCTGAATCTGCTCAATAATGCCGTGAAGTACACCAATCCCGGCGGCCGGATCGACCTGAAGGTAGGGGAGGAGCCGGCCCAGGACGGCGGCGCGACCCTTAGCTTCGTCATAGCCGATACCGGCATCGGCATGTCCTCGGAGTTCCAGAAGACCATGTATGAGTCCTTTACCCGGGTCTCCGATACCCGCATCGATAAGGTGCAGGGCACCGGCCTGGGCCTTGCCATCGTCCGCCAGATGGTGGACCTGATGAACGGCACCATCCTGTGCGAAAGCGCCCGGGGCACCGGCACCACCTTCACCGTGCGCATCCCCCTGGTGGCCGCCCCTGCCCCGGACCCGGCTCTGCAGGAAAAGACCAGCGCGGAGCTGAGCGGCGACCTGACCGGCGTGCATATCCTGGTGGCCGAGGATAACGACATCAACTGGGAGATCATCTCCGCCATGCTGGATCAGTACGGCATCCGCTGCGACCGGGCGGATAACGGCCGCCAGTGCGTGGACAGGCTGCTGGAGGCCCCGGCAGACACCTACGACCTGGTGCTCATGGACGTGCAGATGCCCGTACTCAACGGCCGCGACGCGGCCCGGGAGCTGCGCTCCGGCGACCGGGAGGACCTGCGCCGCATCCCCATCGTCGCCATGACGGCGGATGCCTTCGCCGAGGATGTGCAGATGTGCCTGGAGGTCGGTATGGATGCCCATGTGGCAAAACCCGTGGAGATCGATAAGGTTTTGGCTGCGATCCGCCTGCTGCTCGCCAGAAAGAACGGCAGCGACGGCCGGCCATGCTGATAAAAAGAAAAGAGGATATAAGAATGAAGAAAACGGGAAAGATCTTGGCCCTGGTGCTGGCCGCTCTGATGCTTTTGACCGCCTGCGGCAGCAAGGACGATTCCGGCAGCGCCGTCAGCGCAGAGTTCAGCCCCCGTCTGGACACGGAGAAGGCCATGGAGCTCCATGCAGCGGTGTTCTTCGGCAATTTTGAGGCCTTTGACCAGGTCATCAACCATTTCAACGAGTATTATCCCAATGTGGCCATCACCTATAACCAGGTGGGCGGCAGCGACGATCCCCAGTTTCTGCTGGATAACCCCGTGGACATCTTTATGACCTCCAATTCCAGCGGCTATCCTGCGGACTACTGTGTGGATCTTCTGAACGCGGGCCTGGACGTCAGCGCTGTGTCTGAGGAGATGATCCAGGCCAATAAGTGGGGCGGCAAGCTCCTGAGCCTGCCCATGGGCCAGACTCTCCAGGGCCTTGTGGTCAATAAGACCCTCTTGGAGAAGGAGGGATTGGCCGTGCCCCAGACCTGGTCGGAGTTTTTGAGCGTGCTGGATGCCCTGCAGCAGAAGGGTTACACCCCCATCCAGGGTCCGGAGTCGGCCGTCAGCAGCCTTTGCTATGACATGGGCATGGCCATGCTGGCCAATGATGCCAAGCTTCTCCAGGCCGTCACTGATGGCGATGCCTCCGGCGCCGCCCAGATGAAGGCCGTGTTTGAGCGCATGACCCAGCTGCAGGAGAAGGGCTACTTCTCCCAGGAGGTCAATGCCACCTATCCCGAGGATAACTATGACGGCGCCATCATGAAGTTCTTTGAAGGGGACGTTCCCTTCTGGGCCTGCGACACCGAAAAGGTCAGCGGCATGAAAAAGCGCGAGTCCAAGTCCGAGTCCTTCTCCGCAAATCCCTTCTCCTATGAGTTTACGTACGCACCCCTGGGTGATAAGGGCGTCTATGAGTACCAGGAGCCCTGGTACGGCTTCGCTGTCAATAAGGAGAGCGAAAACAGCGACTACGCCATCGAGTTCCTGCGCTTCATGGCCCGGCAGGACGAGCTGAACACCCTGGCCTCCGTCAAGGGCGTGCCCTCCGTTGCCAAGGTCACCACCGATGAGCGCTATGCCGGGCTTAACAGCATCGAAAAGGTAGAGCTTTCCGCCGTCAGCGACGGCACCGTCAGCTCCGCCGTGGGCAAGAATCTGACCAAGACGGCCCAGGCCCTGCTCTCCGGAGAGATCGCGGATGCCAACGCGGCCGTGACCCACTTTGTGAGCCTCTGCGCGGAGAGCGCAAGCTGATGCCAATAAGGACCTTTCCGGCGGGTATCTTCCTGCCCCCGGAAGGCCGTACGATCCAGGGGGAATGAACTGTGATAAAAAGAACCATAGCGGCTCTGAGCCTGCTGCTCATGCTCTTTACCCTGTGCCCGGTCAGCGCCTACGCGGTGCCGACACAGGATACGCCTAACTATAAGGTCGCCTTCTTCGCCTTCGACTGCTACCACATGCAGGACGAAAACGGAAAGCGATCCGGCTATGGCTATGAGAGGTAGACGCCCTGGTCAACAGCTATATCCACATCCCCGAGGATGAGCGCACCGTGGAAAACTTCGGCGAGACGCCGTACTACATGATGGCCCGCAAGTCCGACCAGGCTCTCATCGACCGGCTGGATGCCGCCGTAGACAGCATGAATGAGGAAAAGCCCAACTGGCGCACGGAACTGTATAATAAGTATTACGGCGCGGTGGAAGATAACCGGACGCTTACCCAAGAGGAGCAGGCTCTGCTTCATCGTCTGCAGGAGAGCGGCGAGCCCATCCGCGCGGTGATGGACCCGGATGCGGATCCCTACTCCTGGTATGAAGACGGCGAGGCCCACGGCATTGCCGCCGATATCTTCAAGGCGGTGGCGCAGAAGCTGTATCTGCCCTATGAGATCGTTCCGGTGTCCACCAAGGAGGAGTATGAGTCACTGATCTCCTCCGGTGCCGTGGATATCTGGATGGATATGGATAGCTGCTACGAGAGTGAGGGAGTGACCGGCTATAAGGCCGCGGAGCCCTACCTGACCACCACGACCTCCGTTCTGCGCGGGCGCGGCGCCTCGGATCGGATCGAGAATCTGGTCACCAACGACGATCATATCGTCATGCGGGAGATCGTCTCTGCTGTCTGGCCCAATGCCCGGCTCACCGTTGTGGATACGGCGGAGCAGTGCAAGGATATGGTCCTCAGCGGCAAGGCCGACGGCGCCCTGCTCATGTCCTATGTGGCCCAGCGCCTGTCCCGGGACGATCTGCAGAATCGCCTGCGGGTGGACATCGTGCCCGGCGGCACCGTGGAGCTGGCCCGGGAGGCCTTTGACCCGGCGGCGTGCCTGCAGGAGAGCGTGGAAATGCTCCATACCCTTTCGGAGAAAAAGGACCAGCAGCTCACCGTCACCTGCGACTGCGCGGACCGTGTGGTGGTGGGCGATGCCAACCGCCTGAAGCAGATCCTCATCAATATCATCTCCAACGCCATCAAGTATACCCATGTAGGCGGCCATATCGACCTGCACCTGGAGGCCCTGCCCCAGGACCGCTACCGCTTCTCCTGCGCCGATGACGGCATCGGCATGAGCGAGGATTTCATCCAGCATATCTGCGAGGATTATACCCGGGCTGAGGACAGCCGCGTGTCCAAGATCCAGGGCACGGGCCTGGGCATGTCCGTTGTGAAGGGCTTTACCGATGTCATGGGCGGCGTAACGGCCACCAAGCTCATCCGCCAGAGCAGCCGCCCGGACCGGGATATCCCCATCTTCGCCATGACGGCCAATACCTTCGCCAGCGACCGGCGCAGCTGCCGGGAGGCGGGTATGACGGGCTACATCCCCAAGCCCGTCAGCGTCAAGTCCATTGAGGATGCCCTCACGGAAATTGAGGAGTAAATCTATTATCTGTGGCATTTGCTACAGATAATAGGAGAAAAAACGTGTATACTATTGTCATAGACAAAGCTGCGGAAAGGAGTTTAGCTATGAAGAAAACGAAATACGCGGGTACGCAGACCGAGAAGAATCTGCTGGCGGCCTTTGCCGGCGAGTCGGAAGCGCGCAATAAATATACCTTCTTTGCCTCCAAGGCCAAGAAAGAGGGCTATGAGCAGATCGCGGCCCTGTTCCTGAAAACCGCCGAGAACGAGAAGGAGCATGCCAAGCTGTGGTTTAAGGAGCTGGAGGGCATCGGCGGCACCGCCGAGAACCTGCTGGCCGCCGCCGAGGGCGAGAACTACGAGTGGACGGATATGTACGAGGACTTTGCCAAGACCGCCGAGCAGGAGGGCTTTGAGGAGCTGGCACGGCGTTTCCGTCTGGTAGCTGCCATCGAAAAGCACCATGAGGAGCGGTATCGCGCCCTGCTGCACAATGTGGAAATGGCGGAGGTCTTTTCCAAGAGTGAGGTCAAGGTGTGGGAGTGCCGCAACTGCGGCCACATCGTCGTGGGAACGGCGGCGCCGGAGGTTTGCCCCACCTGCAACCACCCCCAGAGCTATTTTGAGA
>CAKTZK010000051.1 GCA_934635515.1 uncultured Oscillospiraceae bacterium | reverse complement strand
ATGGCTCAGGTGAAGGATCCCGTCAAGACCCTCATGGCTCTCGACGCCGCTGACAATCATCGGAAGATCCACTAATTGATCCAACCGGACGATAGCGGGAGTGCTGCCAAACGCTCCCGCTATCGCGATCTTTTCACAATCAGGAAAGGAAGAATAACTATGAGCAAGCGCATCGTTATCGCCCTGGGCGGCAATGCCCTGGGTAATACTGCTACCGAGCAGCTGGCCCTGGTCAGCAACACCGCCAAGGCTATCGTAGATCTCATTGCCGAGGGCAACGAGGTCGTTATCGCCCACGGCAACGGCCCCCAGGTGGGCATGATCAACCTGGGTCTGTCCACCGCCGCCGAGGCCGGTGCCATCAAGGCCGACATGCCCTTCCCCGAGTGCGGCGCCATGTCCGAGGGCTACATCGGCTATCACCTGCAGCAGGCCATCGGCAACGAGCTGGCCTCCCGCGGCATGACCAAGCCCGTGGCCACCATCGTCACCCAGACCGTGGTCTCCGAGGACGATCCCGCCTTCCAGAATCCCACCAAGCCCGTAGGCGCCTTCTACGATAAGGAGACTGCCGACCGCATCGCCAAAGAGAAGGGCTATACCATGGTCGAGGATGCCGGCCGCGGCTACCGCCAGGTAGTTCCCTCTCCCAAGCCCTTTGACATCGTGGAGGCCGAGTCCATCAAGGCCCTGTTCAACGCCGGCCATGTGGTCATCGCCGTAGGCGGCGGCGGCATCCCCGTTGTGCGCAAGGATGGCAAGGTCTACGGCACCCCCGCCGTTATCGACAAGGATTTCGGCAGCGAGCTGCTGGCCGAGCTGCTGGATGCCGATGTGCTGGTGATCCTCACCGCCGTGGAAAAGGTGGCCATCAACTTCAATAAGCCCGATCAGAAGGGCCTCGATGATCTCACCCCCGCTCAGGCCAAGGTCTATATGGATGAGAATCAGTTCGCCAAGGGCTCCATGCTGCCCAAGGTCCAAGCCGCTGTGAAGTTCGCTGAGTCCAAGCCCGGCCGCACCGCCCTCATCACCCTGCTGGAGAAGGCCAAGGACGGTATCGCCGGTAAGACCGGCACCCGTATCCACCAGTGATTTCCTACGAGTACCAGCCTGATGGAGAAGTGATTTCTGTGTAAGGCGATTACCGTCCTTAACATGAAATCATGGCTCGCTTTTGTCAAAAAGCGCCATGGCTGCATGGCTGCCATGGTACCGCCGGTAAGACCAGTCCGGAGCTGCCGACTATTTTCTATATCTGAAAAAGACGCAGGAGTTTTTGCTCCTGCGTCTTTTGTCAATCCTCAAACCTACACAAATTTCTTTGATTCTTTTTAGTTGTTTTTACAATTTTTATCATTTATCACAAGTTATAGCAGGTATTTGAAAAAAATATTTGGTAAATATGAAATTTCTGGTTGAATTTCTTTGACCTGTACGCTATAATGGCCTTGTTCCCAGTGAATACCGGGTTTGCGCCCGTTATTCAGACAGTCGGAAATTTTTTTCACTCTCTCCGGCTGCCACATATTTTAAGGAGGAAAATTTGAATGAAAAAGTTCCTTGCACTGCTTCTGGCCCTGGTTATGGCTCTGAGCCTGTTCGCCTGCGGCAAGAAGGACGACGACTCTGACAAGACCAAGGTCAAGGTCGGCTTCATCACCCTGCATGACGAGAACTCCACCTATGACCTCAACTTCATCAACGCTGCTAAAGAGGCCATCAAGAACCTGGGTCTCACCGAGGATGACTACATCATGAAGAACAACATCCCCGAGGGCCAGGAGTGCCTGACCGCCGCTGAGGACCTGGTCGACCAGGGCTGCAATATCATCTTCGCCGACAGCTTTGGTCATGAGCCTTACATGATCGAGGCCGCTCAGAAGTATCCCAATGTTCAGTTCTGCCACTCCACCGGTACCCGCGCTCACACCGAGGGCCTGGCCAACTATCATAACGCCTTCGCCTCCATCTATGAGGGCCGTTACCTGGCCGGTATCGCCGCCGGTATGAAGCTCAACGAGATGATCAAGAACGGCACCGAGATCAACGGCGTCAAGGTCACCGCTGATAACGCCAAGATCGGCTATGTCGGCGCTTTCACCTACGCTGAGGTTATCTCCGGCTACACCTCTTTCTTCCTGGGCGCTCGCTCCGTCTGCCCCTCCGTCACCATGGACGTGACCTTCACCGGCAGCTGGTACGATGAGGCTCTGGAGAAGGAAGGCGCTCAGAAGCTGATCGCCGGCGGCTGCAACCTGATCAGCCAGCACGCCGACTCCCTGGGTGCTCCTACCGCCTGCGAGAACGCCGGTGTGCCCAACGTTTCCTACAACGGCTCCACCCAGTCCGCTGGCCCCAACACCTACATCATCTCCTCCCGCATCAACTGGGCTCCCTACTATGAGTATGCTATCCAGGCTGTTATCGACGGCAAGACCATCGACACCGACTGGACCGGTAACCTGGCCACCGGCTCCGTGGTTCTGACCGAGCTGAACGAGAAGGTCGCCGCTGCCGGCACCGCTGATGCCATCAAGGCCGCCACCGAGAAGCTGGAAAAGGGCGAGATCCATGTGTTCGACTGCTCCACCTTCACCGTGAAGGGCGAGCACCTGACCACCTACATGGCCGATGTGGACACCGATAAGGACTACACTCCCGACACCGAGGCCATCAAGGACGGTTACTTCGCTGAGTCCAGCGATCGTTCCGCTCCCTACTTCGATCTGGCCATCGACGGCATCACCCGTCTGGATGAGAACTTCGGCAGCTAAGACATAGCTTTCCGAATAATAAGATGGACTGCTTCGGCAGTCCATCTTTTTTCTTTCACCCCCAGGGGCAATGATCCCTCTGTGCGGTCCAAAATCTCAAATTTTTTTAGGTAGAAAAAAATTTCGTTTGCCTTGCAAATGTCAATTTTACCGCACTACTGTGCAAAAAAAATTCAGTCCTGCGAGAAGGTTTATTATCTCTTGGTACTCCATCGGCAAATCGCACAAAGGAAATTCTTTAAACTTGTGTAACCTCACATTTTTTGTGCATACCTAACAATTTTTTTGTAAATTTTAATTTACATTTACCGGCATATATGTTAAAATAAATTGTATTGAATCAACCCCCGGCGTTTTACGAGGTGTTGCAGCCAACTGCGCCGAAAGAAAGGATGACAGCCTTGGAAAAAAAATGCGCAATCAGAATGGAGAATATCACCAAGCGCTTCGGAAGCAAGGTTATTGCAAACAAAGATGTAAACCTTGAACTGTATGAGGGTGAGATCTTGTCCCTGCTGGGCGAAAACGGCAGTGGTAAGACTACGCTGATGAATATGCTCTCCGGCATCTATTTCCCCGACGAGGGGCAGATCTACATCCACGACAAACCCGTGACCATTGCCTCCCCCAAGGACGCTTTTGACCTTGGTATCGGTATGATCCACCAGCACTTCAAGCTGGTCGATATTTTTACCGCCACGGAGAATATCATCCTGGGCCTGGAGGGCAAGCTGGATCTGAACAACGCCCGCCAGAAGGTCAAGGATATCTGCGAGAAGTATGGCTTCGACATCGATCCCGACATGAAGATCTACGATATGTCTGTTTCCCAGAAGCAGACCGTGGAGATCGTGAAGGTGCTCTTCCGCGGCGCCGACATTCTGATCCTGGATGAGCCTACCGCCGTGCTGACGCCCCAGGAGACCGACAAGCTCTTTTCCGTCATGCGTAACATGAAGGCCGATGGCAAGTCCCTTATCATCATCACCCATAAGCTCCACGAGGTGCTGGACGTGTCCGACCGCGTGGCCGTGCTGCGCAAGGGCGAGTACATCGGTGATGTGATGACCAAGGACGCCAACCAGCAGTCCCTCACGGACATGATGGTGGGCCACAGCGTCACCCTGAACATCAACCGTCCCGATCCGGTGAATGTTGCGCCCCGCCTGAAGATCGAGGGCCTCACCGTGTACGATGAGCTGGGCGTCAAGCGTCTGGACAATGTCAGCTTCACCATGAACGCAGGCGAGGTGCTGGGCATCGCGGGCATCGCCGGCTCCGGTCAGCGCGAGCTGCTGGAGTCCATCGCAGGCCTGTATCCTATCAAGTCCGGCTCCGTCATCTATACCGATCCCGAGACCGGCGAGGAAAAGAATCTGGTTGGTCTGGATCCTATGGACATCCGCAAGAAGGGCATCGCCATGAGCTTCGTCCCGGAAGACCGCCTGGGCATGGGCCTGGTGGGCTCCATGGGCATGACCGGCAACATGATGCTGCGCTCCTGGCGCAAGGGCAAGAGCCTGTTCCTCAACCGTAAGGATCCCGAGGCCCTGGCCCAGCGTATCTGGCAGGAGCTGGAGGTGGTCACGCCCAGCACCAGCTTCCCCGTCCGCCGTATGTCCGGCGGTAACGTGCAGAAGGTCCTGGTGGGCCGTGAGATCGCCCAGCAGCCCTCTGTGCTGATGACCGCCTATGCCGTCCGCGGTCTGGACATCAACACCTCTTACACCATTTATAACCTGCTCACCGAGCAGAAGATGAAGGGCGTCGCCGTTGTGTACGTGGGCGAGGACCTGGATGTGCTGCTGGAGCTGTGCGACCGGATCGTGGTCCTCTGCGGCGGTCAGGTTTCCGGCGTAGTGGATGCCCGCAAGACCGATAAACGCGAAGTGGGCGCTCTGATGACCCGCGTAGAAGGAGGCAAAGTCGATGCATAAAAAGCAATCTCTTTTCCAGATCTCCAAGCGTGATGCATTGCCTCTGCCTCGGGCACTGGCCATCCGCGGCGGGATCCTGCTGCTGGCCCTGGTCTTCTGTGGCCTGGTCACCACGATCTTCACCGGCAAAGATCCCATCGCCGTGTACGGCACCATTCTCTCCGGTGCTTTCGGCACCTCCCGCCGTATTTGGGTAACGATGCGGAATGTTGCCGTCCTGCTGGGTATCTCCCTGGCCGTGACCCCCGCCTTTAAAATGCGCTTTTGGAACATCGGTGCCGAAGGTCAGACCCTGGTAGGCTGCCTGGCCACCACCACCTGCATGATCCTGCTGGAGGGCAAGGTCCCCGGCGCACTGATGATCCTCATTTCCCTGGTGGCTTCCCTGCTGGCCGGTGCCCTGTGGGGCTTCCTGCCCGCCTTCTTCAAGGCCAAGTGGAACACCAATGAGACGCTGTTCACCCTGATGATGAACTACATAGCCATGCAGCTGGCCTCCTATTTCATCATCATCTGGGAGGTGCCCAAGGGCGCCGGTAAGATCGGTATCGTCAACCAGACCACCAAGGACGGCTGGCTCCCGGAGTTGGGCAACGAGTATCTGCTGCCCATTCTGATCGTGGCTCTGATGACCGGCCTTATGTACATCTATCTGCAGTACAGCAAGCACGGCTACGAGATCGCCGTGGTGGGCGAAAGTCAGCGTACCGCCAGCTATGCCGGCATCAAGGTGGACCGGGTCATCATCCGCACCATGGTCCTCTCTGGTGCCCTGTGCGCCACGATGGGCTTCCTTATGACCTCCGGCATCGACCATACTCTTACCACCACCATCGTGGACAGCCGCGGCTTCACCGCCGTCATGGTTTCCTGGATGTCCAAGTTTAATCCCTTTATCATGATCGCTGCCTCTCTGCTGCTGGTAACCATGGACCGCGGCGCCAGCGAGGTTTCCAGCTCCCTGGGCCTGAATCAGTCCTTTGCTGATATTCTGACCGGTATCATCCTCTTCTTCATCATTGCTACCGAGTTCTTTATCACCTATAAGGTCACCCTGCGCAAGAGCAGCAAGAAGGAGGCGTAACGGATGAATTTTAGCTTTATATCTTTCTTCCCCCGTGCGGTCATGCAGGGTATCCCCCTGCTGTTCGGCAGCACCGGCGAAATCCTCACCGAAAAGTCCGGCAACCTGAACCTGGGTATTCCCGGCATCATGTACGTAGGCGGCATCAGCGGCGTTATCGGCGCGTTCTTCTATGAGCAGTCCGCCGGCGGCTCGCTGAATCCCTTCCTGGCAGTACTTATCCCCATTCTCAGCTCCCTGCTGGGCTCTCTGCTGATGGGTCTGCTCTACTGCTTCCTCACCGTTACCCTCCGGGCAAACCAGAACGTTACCGGTCTTGCCATGACCACCTTCGGCGTGGGCGTCGGCAACTTCTTCGGCGGCTCTCTCATTAAGCTCACGGGCAGTGAGGTCCCCTCCATCGCCCTGACCAACACCAGTGTCTGCTTCAAGACCACGCTCCCCGGCGCCACCACAACCGGCTGGTTTGGCCAGCTGTTCCTGTCCTATGGTTTCCTGGCGTATCTGGCCATCATTGTGGCTCTGGGCGCTTCCTACTTCCTGAACCACACCCGTCCCGGCCTGCACCTGCGCGCCGTGGGCGAAAGTGCATCCACCGCCGATGCCGCTGGCATCAACGTCACCAAGTACAAGTACCTGGCCACCTGCATCGGCTCCATGATCGCGGGTCTGGGCGGTCTGTACTACGTTATGGACTATGCCAACGGCGTCTGGTCCAACAACGCCTTCGGCGACCGCGGCTGGCTGGCCATTGCGCTGGTCATCTTCACCATCTGGCGTCCCAATGTCAGCATCCTGGCCTCCATCCTCTTCGGCGGCCTGTATATCCTGAATATCTATCTGCCCACCCCCGGCGGCCAGATGGCTATCAAGGAGCTCTACAAGATGCTGCCCTATGTCATCACGCTGGTGGTGCTGATTGTTGTGTCCCTGCGTAAAAAGCGCGAGGACCAGCCCCCTGCGTCCCTCGGTCTCTCCTACTTCCGCGAGGAACGCTGACACCGTACAAAAAAGAGTAGGCCCATCCGGGCCTACTCTTTTTCTTATGAATTAAAGGAGGATAAACTATGTCTACCCTGCTGATCAAAAACATTTCCCAGCTTGTCACCTGCGACGACAGCGACCGGGTCCTGACCCATGTGGACATTTTGTGCAAGGACGGCTTCATCGAAAAAATCGGTGCCGATCTGGACGCCACCGCTGACCGTACCATCGACGGCTCCCACATGCTTTGCTACCCCGGCCTGGTGAACACCCACCACCATCTCTATCAGGTCTTCTCCCGCAACCTGGCCAAAGTCCAAAATATGGAGCTGTTTGACTGGCTCAAGACCCTCTATGAGATCTGGAAGAATCTGGACAGCGATGTGATCCGCCTCTCCTCCCTCACGGGTATGGGCGAGCTGATGAAGCACGGCTGCACCACCTGCTTTGACCATCACTATGTCTTCCCCGCCCACGCCGGCGACCTGCTGGGCACCCAGTTTGCCGCCGCCGACGAGCTGGGCATCCGCATGTACTGCAGCCGGGGCAGCATGGACCTGAGCGTGAAGGACGGCGGCCTGCCCCCGGACAGCGTGGTCCAGACTGTGGACGAGATCATGAAGGACTCCGCCCGGGTCATCGAGCAGTACCACGACACCTCCTACGGCGCCATGCACCGGGTGGCCCTGGCCCCCTGCTCCCCCTTCTCTGTCTCCGCCGACCTGCTGCGTGAGAGCGCCATCCTGGCCCGGCAGTACGGTGTGCGCCTGCACACCCACCTGTGTGAGACCAAGGACGAGGAGAATTTCATGCTCCAGCGCGAGGGTGTCCGCCCCCTGGAGTACATGGAGCGCCTGGGCTGGATCGGCGACGACGTGTGGTACGCCCACGGCATCCACTTTAACGACGAGGAGCTGCGGGTCCTGGCCAAGACCGGCACCGGCGTGGCCCACTGCCCCATCAGCAACATGAAGCTCTCCTCCGGCATCGCCCGGATCCCGGAGATGCTGAAGCTGGGCGTGCCCGTGGGCCTGGCCGTGGACGGCAGCGCCTCCAACGACGGCTCCAGCCTCATGGAGGAGCTGCGGGTGGCCTTCCTGCTGCACCGGCTGAACTCCAGCCGTGAGGCCCCCACCGGCTACGACATTCTGAAGATGGCCACCCGTGGCAGTGCCCGTCTGCTGGGCCGGGACGATATCGGCCAGATTGCTGAGGGCAAGTGCGCCGACCTGTTTATGATCGATAGCCGCCGCCTGGAGCTTGTGGGCTCCTGCTATGATCCCAAGTCCGTCCTGGGCACCGTGGGCGTCCGGGGCCCTGTGGACTACACGGTGGTCAACGGCAAGGTCACCGTGGAGCACGGCCAGCTCACCACCATCGACGAGGAAAAGGTCGCCTTTGAGGCTAATCAGAAGTGCGATGCCTACCTGGCCATGTAACTGAAACACCACATAAAAATCGGAGAGGGTTTCCCCTCTCCGATTTTTCCCTCAAGCCGGATTTCCGCCCGTCTTACTCCTGATTGAGCATCTCATCCACCTGGCTGCGATGGGCCTCGTACCAGTCCCGGTACTCCTGCATGTCCTTGGCAAACAGGTCCTTGCTGCTGGGCGGCGTGTATGTAATGGCGTTGGCCCCGGCCCGGATAGCCGCCAGGATGGTCTCATCCGTAGGCCCGCCGGTGGCGATGATGGGCAGCTCCGGATATTTCGCCCGGATCTCAGTCACGATCTCCGGCGTCCGCGCCGCGCCGGACACATTCACAATGTCCACCCCGGCCGCCAGGCGCTTGTCCAGATCCACATGCTCTGACACCACCGTGAACACCACCGGTATTTCCACCATGCTCTTGATGTCGCGGATGGCATCGTTGGTGATCATGGCGTTGCACACCACGCCGAAGGCGCCCAGCTGCTCCGCAGCCGCGGCCATGTTCACAGACCGCTGCCCGTTGGTGTAGCCGCCGCCCACCCCGGCAAACACCGGCACATCCGACACGCTGATTATAGCTTGCGTTATGCTGGGCTGGGGTGTAAAATTATATACGGCAATAACAGCGTCTGCATTGATGTTCTTAATGATAGCCACATCCGTAGAAAAAACCAGCGACTTAATGCGCCGCCCGAACACCCGGATGCCGCTGCACTCGCTGATGCACCGGGGTATCTGCAGCGCATGTTTGCGCAGCTCCCCCTCGTAGGTGGGTACAAACTTTTCTTTCACCGTCTCACCCTTTTCCGTTAAATCTTATGTTAACCAATTTTACCATAAGAGCAATTTTTAATCAAGGTGATTGTGTCGAAAGAGAAATTCTTTTCAGTTTATTCATATTTGTTAAAAACAGATACATAGCGCTCTGCTCTCCTCGATGCAAAAAAGCATAGGACTTCCTTCTTCGGAAGAAAGTCCTATGCGCGGCAGGTCCTATTTCAGTGTTTTTAGATCTTCACCAGTTCATATTCCCGGGTGCCCAGGCCCAGCTTCTCGGCGTGTTCCAGGCAGCTCTTCCAGTCGGTGTCCGGGTGGATGCGGTGGAAATGGTCGTGGTCGTGGCAGTCCCCATCGTCGGCGGCGGTACCCCGCACGGGAGTCTGGGCGTTCACCGCATCCACGCAGGCCATGTCCAGCGCCACCGGGTCAAAGGAGGCAAACATCCCCACGTTGGGCACGATGGCTGCGTCGTTTTCGGAGTGGCAGTCGCAGTTGGGCGACACATCAATGACCAGGGAGATATGGAAGCAAGGACGGCCATCCACCACCGCCTTAGTGTACTCCGCCATTTTCCGGCTCAGATTGGTGTGGGACTCGTCAAAGTTCACGGTGATGGCGTTGCGGGCACAGATAGCGATGCAGCGGCCGCAGCCCACGCACTTGTTGTGATCGATAGATGCCTTTCGGTCCTTCACTGTGATAGCGCTGTGAGCGCAGATCTTGGTGCACATTTTGCAGCCCACGCAGTGCTCCTGCTCCACATGGGGCTTTCCCGCATTGTGCTGCTCCATCTTGCCGGCCCGGCTGCCGCAGCCCATGCCGATATTCTTCAGAGCGCCGCCGAAGCCCGCAGACTCATGGCCCTTAAAGTGGGTCAGGGAGATAAACACATCCGCGTCCATCACCGCCCGGCCGATCTTCGCCGTCTTCACATATTCGCCGCCAACCACCGGCACCTCGGCCTCGTCATTGCCCTTGATACCGTCGGCAATGATCACCTGGCAGCCGGTGGTCATGGGGTTAAAGCCGTTGAGCATGGCTGTATCCAGATGGTCCAGGCCGTTCTTACGGCCGCCTACGTAAAGGGTATTGCAGTCGGTCAAAAACGGCTTACCGCCCCGCTCCTTCACGAAGTCTGCCACGGTTTTCGCCCAGTTGGGACGAAGAAAAGCCAGATTTCCCGGCTCGCCAAAGTGCATTTTGATCGCTACATACTTGTTTTCAAAGTCAATTTCGCCCATGCCGGCGGTCTTCATCAGGCGCGTCAGCTTCTGCTGCAGATTTTCACGGAAGTCTGCACGCAGATCCGCCCAATATACCTTAGATGCCATTGAATTCGCTCCTTTTCCACTTGATTTTTATATTTTAGCACATTCCGCTTGAAAACGCTACCCCGGAGGCCCTATTTTATGAGATTCCTTACCCATATCGTCACCGTTCGGGAGGACGGTGACACCGTGAAGCACCTGCTTCGGCAGCATTTTGCCCTGTCCTCCACTCTGCTCAAGTCCGTAAAATGGCGTGAGGGCGGCATCACCCTCAACGGCGCTCCCGTCACCGTGGCGGCCCGGTGCCGCACCGGGGACCGGCTGACCGTGGACGTGTCCGATCCCCCCTGCCACAATCCCAACCTGCACCCGGTGGACTTTCCCCTTGCCATTCTCTGGGAGGATGAAGACCTGCTGGTTCTCAATAAGCCCGCGGGCATCACCGTCCACTGCGCCGCCCTGACGGAGGAGCCGGTCACCGTGGCCGGGGCCGTAGCCCATTATCTTCACAGCGA
>CAKTZK010000050.1 GCA_934635515.1 uncultured Oscillospiraceae bacterium | reverse complement strand
AGCCAGCAGCACACGGCCAGCAGGCCCAGAGCAGCCAGCAGCTGGTTGGCAGCGCCGAACAGAGCCCAGATCTTGGCATAGCCGGTCAGGCCCAGAGCAACGCCGGCCACCACGGTGATAGCGGTAGCAACATAGGGATTGGTGATGACCTTGCGCCAGCCGGTGAGGTCCTTGGCGTCCTTACCCACGGGGGTGAAGAGCTCCTGGAACATGTACCGGGCCAGACGGGTGGCGGTATCCACGGAGGTCAGGCAGAAGGCGGACACGGCCAGGATCAGCATGGAGTACACCACGTTGTAGCAGCCGTCGCCGAACACTTCGGAGAACATGGAGGCAAGGCCCGTAGCAAACACCACGGTGGGGGTGACGGTCTCGCCGGAGGAGTACTTAGCCCAGATGTAACCCACTGCGCACACGGAGATCAGAGCCAGAGCGCACTCAATGAGCATGCCGCCGTAAGCGATGGGCTTGGCATCCTTTTCCTGATCCAGCTGCTTAGCAGTGGTACCGGAGCCCACCAGGGAGTGGAAGCCAGACACAGCGCCGCAGGCGATGGTCACGAACAGGGCGGGGAACATATAACCCAGGGAGGTGCCGCTGGGAGCCAGATTATCATAGAAGCCGGTGAAAGCGGGCATGTCCACGGTGGGGTGGCAGCCCAGGATACCCACAACGGCCAGGATGATCATACCGTACAGCAGGAAAGAGCTGAGGTAGTCACGGGGCTGCAGCAGGATCCACACAGGGGTAACGGAAGCAACGCCGATGTAGATACCAACAATGATCATCCACACGGTGTAGCTCAGGTAGATGGGGTGCCAGTTCAGGCCGATGATCATGCACACGGCGATACCGACAACACCGATAACGGTGGAGATGCCCAGAGGAGCATTACGACGGTATACAAAGAAGCCGAAGATGATGGCCATCAGGATGAACATGATGGAGATGATAGCGGTGGAGGCGTTTGCGGAGGAAGCCGCAACATCCACAGCGCCGTCAGCGGTGTAAGTGGCCTTGAAGGTGTTGGCAACGATGGATGCAAAAGCGGCCACCACCAGGATCAGGGTCAGATAAGAGAAGATGATAAACAGCTTCTTGGCCTTGGGGCCGATGGCGTCGCCGATGACCTCACCGATGGACTGGCCCTTGTGGCGAATGGAGGCGAACAGGGCACCGAAGTCGTGCACGCCGCCGAAGAAGATACCACCGATGAGCACCCACAGCATAACGGGTACCCAGCCGAACACAGCGGCCTGGATGGGGCCGTTGATGGGGCCGGCGCCGGCGATAGACGAGAAATGGTGGCCCATCAGCACGGGGGCTTTGGCAGGGCAGTAGTCCTTGCCGTCCTCGAGTTCATGAGCGGGGGTAACGCGACTGTTGTCGATGCCCCACTTCTTGGCAAGCCATCCGCCATAGAAAATATAACCGATGACAAGAATGACAATGCCAATGATCAAAAACAATGCAGCATTCATAAAGTTTTCTCCTTTCCTAACAGTTTCTTCTTTTCTTTACAAAACAGCGTTTTATTCAAAAGCTGTGCTGCACTTCTTCCGCTGGCATTGGAAAACGCCTTTCCCTCCTCCAGCACCGCGAGGCCCGAGTGGAAATCCATCCAACCCCAGAAGGCCATCTTGAAGCTCTTGTAGATGCGGCACTTCCGCAGAGCTTTTTTCGCTGCCGCGTCGCAGCTGTCGCACAGGAACATCGTAGTGATGTAGCTGTACATGTGTGTGGGACCGGGCTCAATAAGCTTCATGCCGTTTTCAAAGGCATAGTCCCGGCAGGTGTTGTAAATCTCCTCCGTCAGATGCGGTACGGAGAATACATATACATATTCATGGCTTCCGGCCTCCCAAAGCTTTGCCTTCCTGCTCAGAACATACTTTTCCGAGTGCGCGTGAAAGGCACAGGTAGCCACTAAGGGTAAAGAAGATTCCTCTATCAGGGTGATGTCATAGTAGCCGGTATAGCGGGAGATGAGCTTTTCAACGGCTTCTGCCCGTGTCAGGTTCTGCATACGGCCTCCTCCTGTTTCGTATTGGGATCATCAGGCTGGTCGAATAAGACCATTTTTCCTGATAACACCGAAAAAGGGGCTGAAAATCTCGCGTAAGGAAAAAGAAAGAAAAATAATCCCTTTTGGAGAAATCAACCCACTGATTTTATGCTCGGATTATATTCCAAATCAAAACCGGATTCAAGTGTAATTTTTAACAAAAAATTTATAAATATTTCGTAAAAAAGCCATATATGACCGCAAATACCAACGCAAACAGCAAAAAAAAGAAGAGTGGATAGAAGAGGTAAGTATTTTCCCAAAGCCCTTATATACAGCCAAAAATCGGCGATAATTTTTTATTACAGAGAGGTGAAAATTTCAAGAAACGGAAGTGAAGGGCAATTTGACGAAAAAACCGAACTTTTATCGACAAAAAAAGTGAGACTGAGAACTTTTTATAGAGTATGTTGTCTAAAGAAGGGCAACAGAGTACCAACATCCGGAAAAAGGCGGGCGGAGGTATAAGAGAAAGGGGGGAGACTGATATGACACGGGGAACAACACCCAAGCTGACCTTTTCGCTTCCGTTTGACGCGTCCCAGCTGAGCAGGTTGTCCATTGCATTTGCCCAGAGGGATACCGTCGTGCTCCAAAAGGATCTGGAGGATTGCCAGGTGGAGGGAGGAGAAGTGTCGGTGCAGATGACCGAGGATGACACGCTTGCCTTTTTGCCGGATGAATCTGTGGTATACATCCAGGTACGGTGCGGCATCGGGGAGCGGCGCATGGCGTCTGACATCATTTGTGCGTCCGTTGGGAAGATCCTGACGGAGGGAAAGCTGTAACAGCGGGCATCATACAGAGAGGAGGAGAAGAAAATGGGCACAATGCAGTTCAATACTGCCCAGGAGCGGTTTACCGCGACCATGAAGGAAGTTATGCAGGGTCCGAAGGGCGAGAAGGGGGACCCCGGCCCGCAGGGACCCAAGGGGGATACCGGCGCGGCCTTTACCTATGACATGTTTACGGCGGCGCAGCTGGCGGCGCTGAAGGGGGACTCCGGCCCCCAGGGACCGCAGGGGGAAAAGGGAGATCCCGGCCCGCAAGGACCGGCCGGCTCCGACGCAGCGGTTCCCATCGCCACCGCCGAGATCCCCGGCAAGGTGAAGCCCGGCTCGGATCTCAGCGTTGCGGCGGACGGCACCCTCGACTTGGCCGATGGTGTGATCCCTACAGAGGAAACGGTCAGCGGTTGGGGCTTCACTAAAAATTCCGGGACTTACAGCAAGCCCGGCGGCGGCATCCCGAAAACAGACCTGGCAAGCGCGGTGCAAGCATCACTCGGCAAGGCAGATTCCGCGGTGCAGCCGAGCCAGGCCGTCACCATGACCGCCACTTTGGAGGACGGCAGCACCAAAACATACACGCTCTACGGCTATGAGGTGACGAGCGATGAATCTTGACAATGTAAAGGCATTGCAGATCGATGGGCATACTGTGGCTTCGCTTTCCGTTGGCGGCGTGGTTGTTTGGAGAGCAACACATCCCCGTTTTGCCCAAAACGGCAGCACCGTGACCGTATACCGCCCCAAGCGGTACACACAGGACGGCGCGATCGTGAGCATTGACCCTCGGATCGTGTGGATCGATCCGGTGCAGGACGGTACTGTGCTAACGGTGCAGCAGGTGTATTCTGCCGTAAAAAACGACGATGTTTTGGAGGTGTCTTAATTGGCAAATATCATCTTATATAACGACAATGATCAGCCGCAGACTTTGACTGGCGTGGATAAGATCCAAGTCCCCGGCGCGGTGGAAGGTGAAACGGTGGTGTTCACGGAGGGGGAGGTGCAGGAGACGGTTGAAACGCAATTCATCTACGACAACGGCACATATTCATTTGTCCCCGAAAATGGGTGCAGCTCTATGGTTGGCGTGAATGTAGAGGTGCAAGTGCCCTCTCCTGTATTGCAGACAAACAAAACCTACTCAATAACCCAAAATGGCACGGAGGTAATTACACCGGATGACGGGGAAGCCATGACCCAGGTAACAGTCACTACCAGCGTTCAAGATACGGAATCGATCCAAACACAGCTCAGTATGACCGAGACAACATCGGTTATGAGCCTGGGAGCCCTTCTTGTGGCAGCATGTAAACAAGGTTCTTCGTGGGATGATGTTGCAAATGATATAAACACCTATTTTGAAGAGGTCGTGCTGAGGGTTGACGTCCAAGGTCTTGCTACCGGTGTCCCTGTTGTTTATCACTTGGACGAAGCATCAAATTTTTTTGCAGGTGTGGGAGGAAACGAGGTAACAAGTGTTACTTTCCGATCGGCAGCGGGAACGATATCTGTCCCAATATCCACGGGTGATGTGGCATTGGATATAAACTTTACCGCGGACATAATAAATTCTGCTTCACAGCAAGTGACATCTTATATCCAAACGGCACTTGGCTCAGATGTATCTGTGACCTGCCACGACTTTTTGCATGTTACAAATCTTGCGATAGGAGGGTGAACTGAATGGCAGATATCATATTGAAAGACGGCGCTGCCCAGGAGCAGACATATACGGGTATTTCGACCATCAAGGTTCCCCAGGTGGGCGGCGGCTATGCGGAGTTCTCCGCAGGCGGCGGGCAGACCCTGGGCGACACGCCCCTTGTGAACATGAAGTCGCTGGCAAGCACCCTGCCAAATACGTGGGGTGTAATAACCTTAACGGGGTCGCCCATGAATATACCGCTGTATTTTGACGTTCCAAAGGGAACGACTGTATTGAGCGTGAAGCCTTATGGCGGCTTCTACCATTTCAAGCAAAGCAGTTCAACAGCCAATATTCAGAGCGTGTCCGGGCTTTCCTTTTCGCCATCGGATGTGGACGATACCACCACAAGATACAGTGCGACCTTGAAATTGACCTATTCCAACGGCGAGACCCACGGCTCAGCATCGTATTCCTACGTTTTGTATAGCTATATCTACCAGGGGGTCACTGCCTCCGTACAGAATGAACAGGCTATCCTGTCCGGGCGCAATGCAGCAAAGTTTTTAAACTCTGTCCTGTTTGACTCCAGTGCAACACAGCCCTTCCATGTATATGATATGCGGGAGGATACAGTGGAAAATTTGGCACTGAAGGTATTCCGTTCCATAAATGCCTGCAAGACGGTGTATTTCCCGGCTGGAATTGTGAGCCTGGCAGACTATTCGTTCCGGGATATGCCGAATCTGGAGCTGCTGGATTTTTCTCTTGCCACGGCTGTTCCCACGCTGGGGACCAGCTGCTTCGGAAACAGCAGCGCCGATTACCAGATCAAGGTGCCGGCGGCTCTATACGATGCATGGATCGCGGCGGCCAACTGGTCAGACTTCGCCAGCCACATCGTGGCGGTGTAAAAACGGGGTCACATTGCCATGAAAAGATTTTTGATCGTATTGACTGCGGCGGCGGTGGTGGGCCTGGGGGCCTATCTGGCCAAGGACCTGGCCCGGACGGTGCCGCTGTCCATCCCCTCCTGCGGCATAGACGTGCAGTGTGAGCGGGTGTTCGCGGCATCCTCGGACAGGCTCCAGGAGGTCATTGATAAGCCGGATACCGCCGCCTACTACGGCTGCTATATTCTGGACCATGCCGGGCAGAACTTCCGGGGCCTCTGGGGCATACAGCCGGGGGATGAGGTGGTGTTCGGGGCGGTCCGTTACCGGTGCCGCTTCCTGACCACCGGCTGGAGCGACCGGGGCATCTACACCGATGCCGGGAAGCCTCCGGAGGCGGACCTGTACCTCTGTACCTGCGTCCCGGACGGAGAGGAGTATGAGATCTATATCGTGGGGCTGGAAAACAGTACCGGGCGGCTCTGACCCGCGGGAAAACTGGCCGTCCTATCGGAATCTCCGGCTTGCCATCCCGGAACAAAAATGCTATAATTCAGCCGTAGAAACCAGAAAGGGTGAAGTGCATGAAATCCATCCGTGATATTTATAAGATCGGTACCGGCCCCTCCAGCTCCCATACCATGGGCCCCGCCCGGGCAGCGGTGCTGTTTCGCGGCGAGCATCCGGAGGCCGATAAATTCCAGGCGGTCCTCTATGGCTCCCTGTCCAAGACGGGCCGGGGCCATGGCACCGACCGGGCCCTGCGGGACGCCTTTGCGCCTATCGAGTCGGAGGTGATCTTTTCCGAGAAAGATCCCGCTGACATGAAGCATCCCAACACCATGGACCTCATCGCCCTGCGGGAGGGAAAGGAGCTGGGCCGCATCCGGGTCCAGAGCGTTGGCGGCGGCGATATCGTCATTGAGGGCCGTGAGCAGCAGATGGAGGGAGAGGAGATCTACATGGAGAACTCCTTTGCCGAAATTCTGCAGTTCTGCCAGTATCGCTATGTGGACCTGGTGGAATATATAGAGATGAACGAGGGCGCCGAGATATGGGATTATCTCATCGGCGTGTGGCATGTGATGAAGTCCTCCGTGGAGGACGGCCTGTCCAAGACAGGGGAGCTGCCCGGCGGCCTGCATATCCAGCGCAAGGCCAAGTACATGCACGACCACATCGTGGAGACCAAGCACCCGGAGCTGGTGGAGTGCCAGAAGGTGTGCTCCTACGCCTATGCCGTCAGTGAGCAGAACGCCGACAACGGCACCGTGGTCACGGCGCCTACCTGCGGCTCCTGCGGCGTGCTGCCGGCGGTTTTGTACTATTTTAAGGATAAGCGGGAGCTGTCGGACCTGGATATTGCCCATGCCTTGGGCGTGGCAGGCCTGTTTGGCGAGCTGGCCAAGCGCAACGCCTCCGTATCCGGGGCTGAGTGCGGCTGCCAGGCGGAGGTAGGCGTGGCCTGCTCCATGGCCGCTGCCGCCGCCTGCCAGGCCTTTGGCTATAACATTCATCAGATCGAGTACGCCGCCGAGGTGTCCCTGGAGCACCACCTGGGCCTCACCTGCGATCCTATATGCGGCCTGGTGCAGGTGCCCTGTATCGAGCGCAACGCCGTGGCCGCCATGCGGGCCATCAACTCGGCCAATATTGCCTACTTCCTTACCGGCACCCGCAACATCAGCTATGACATGGTACTCAAGAGCATGTATTACACGGGCCTGGATATGAACCAGCGCTACCGGGAGACCGCCGAGGGCGGTCTGGCCCGCATCTACACCCGCCGGGGGAAGTAAAAACCCCCTGGCGAAAAATCTTCGATTTTTCTGCCAAAAGGCTTGCAGCCTGCTGCGTGCATAATTTTTGCGCCGGGCGCAAAAATTCTACACTTGCAGTCTGAGAGGTATTTTTCCCCACGCACATGTCGCGGTGAAAAATGATTTGAATTTTTTGCGCCTGCGGGCGCAAACTCTGCGAGGCTTTTTACAAATGCACACAGGCGGCCTTCCTTGACGCAGGGGCGGAAAAAGAGTAAAATATAAAAATCAAAAATCATAAGCTGCTTTGCGCGGGAGGATATAAACCATGGCCGAATACAGAAACACCAGACAGCCCAATAAGCCGGATAAAAACGAGGTGTGGTCCTGGGTGGTCATTGCCCTCCTGTTTGCCTTTGCCTGGCCTGTGGGACTTATTGTGCTTTTTGCCAAGCTTTCGGACCGCAAGCGTAAGTCGGGACGGGGCGCGCAGTCCACGATCATCACAGCCGAGACGGAGGACGCCGTAGAAACCGCCCCCGGAAGTGTGGAGAAAAAGAGCAGCTCCGCCGGACAGACAAAAAAGAAGGGGAGCAGTATCCTCCGCCGCACGCCCAAGGTTTCCGATGGCAATGCCAATGTACTGCGGAACATCGGAATTTTTGTGACGATTTTAGGAAGTATTGTCCTGTTTGGCAAGGTCAGTGACTACCTGTTTTTCCTGCAGGACGGCCATTGGGCCTGGTTTTTGGAGGAAGTGTTCTTTCCCATGGGCATCACCGCCGGGGGCCTGGGGCTGCTGCTGGGCAGCCACTGGATGCGTCGCCGTCTGCGCCGCTATGCCAAGTACCAGGCCATCGCCGGGAAGAAGCCCACAGTGACCATTTCCCAGCTGGCCACCGCCGCTGATGTGTCCCCCCGCCGGGTGGAAAACGACCTGGAGCAGATGGTGCAGAAGGGCTTCTGGGGCAAGGAGGCCTATCTGGACCTGGGCCGGGGCGTCTTGGTGCGCACCTTTGAGGCCGCCGAGGACCTGGAGCAGACCCAAAAGGAGGCACAGCCCATCCCGGAGGAGACCCGGGAGGGCTACAGCGGCCAGCTCCGGGACATCCGCTATGCCAACGACCGCATTGCCGATCCCGTCATCAGCGCCAAGATCGACCGCCTGGAGGATCTGGCGGGCAAGATCTTCCGCATTGTGGAGGAGGAGCCGGAGAAGAAGGCCAAGGCCTCTACCTTCCTCAATTATTACCTGCCCACCACCCAAAAGCTGCTGGATAGCTATGCCGACTTTGAGGAAGCCGGGGTCAGCGGCGAGAATGTGTCCCAGGCCAAGCAGCGCATTGCCGACACCATGGATAAGATCGTGGCGGGCTTTGAGCACCAGCTGGACCAGCTTTACCAGTCCGATGCCATGGATGTGGACAGCGACATCCGCGTCATGGAGCAGATGCTCCGGCGGGACGGCGCCGCCGACGATTTCGGCATGGGCACAGCGGTGCAGCAGGAGGAAGAGTGAAATACGCAGCGGCGACTGCCTTTTTGGGGCGGTCGTCGCTGCTGCGCGTTTCTTGACGCATGGACGAAACTGCGGTAAACTATCGGTGAGAAAACGAAAACATTTTTCAACAGAAAAACCCCAGTATCCGTGATAGAATTTTCAGAATGAGGAGGCGAGAGCGGTGGAAAAAGTGGCATTTTCCGGCGGCACCTGGTGCGCGGCGGCGGACTGGTTCGGGGCGCACCCGGTGGAGAAGGGCTACCGCTTCCGACTGTGGGCACCCCACGCCCGGGCCGTACACTTGGCGGGTGATTTCTCCGGCTGGGAGCCCATAGAAATGGCCAATTTCGACGGCGTGTGGGCGTGTACCGTAAAGACTGCCAAACCCTACGACAGCTATAAATTCCGCATCACCCAGGCCGATGGCAGGGTGGTCTGGAAGGCCGATCCCTACGCCTTCCACACCTCCACCCGTCCCCAGACCGACAGCAAAATTGCCCCCCTGGACTATGCCTGGCAGGACGATGCCTGGCAGCAGAGCCTAACGGAAAAGCCCCTCCTGTCCCGCCCTCTGAATATCTACGAGGTGCATTTGGGCTCCTGGCGGCGCTACGCCGACGGCAGTCCCTTTGACTACCGCAAGCTGGCAGACGAGCTGGCGGACTATGTCTCCGACATGGGCTACACGGCGGTGGAGCTGATGCCGGTAACGGAGTACCCTCTGGATGCCTCCTGGGGCTACCAGTGCACGGGCTATTTCGCCCCCACCTCCCGCTACGGCACCCCCCAGGACTTCAAGTACCTGGTGGATAGGCTCCACCGGGCGGGCCTGGCGGTGTTTCTGGACTGGGTCCCGGCCCATTTCTGCAAGGACGAGCAGGGCCTGTATCAGTTTGACGGCACCTGCCTGTATGAATACAGCGACCCCCTGAAATGGGAGCACGACGGCTGGGGCACCCGGGTCTTTGACTATGGTAAGGGCGAGGTCAGGAGCTTTCTTCTCTCGTCTGCCCTGTGGTGGCTGCGGGAGTATCACATGGACGGCCTGCGGGTGGATGCTGTGGCCTCCATGCTGTACCTGGACTACGGCCGCACCTGCTGGTGTAGGAATAAAAACGGCGGTCGGGAGAATTTGGAAGCGGTGGCGTTTTTGCAGCTTCTCAACCGCACCGTCCACCGGGAAAAGCCCACCGCGCTGATGATCGCGGAGGAGTCCACCGCCTGGCCCCATGTAACGGGGCCCGAGGGCCTGGGCTTTGACCTGAAGTGGAACATGGGCTGGATGAACGACCTCTGCCACTACCTGAAAATGGACCCCTATTTCCGCCAGCACCACCACAAGGACCTGACCTTCCCCCTGGTCTATGCCTTCTCCGAGCGGTTTGTGCTGCCCATCTCCCACGATGAGGTGGTCCACATGAAGGGCTCTCTCCGGGGCAAGATGCCCGGGGATGAAGCCATGCAGCTGGCGGGGGTCAAGAGCTTTCTGGCCTATATGCTGGCCCACCCGGGGTGCAAGCTGCTGTTCATGGGCGGAGAGCTGCCCCAGTGGAAGGAGTGGGACTTCGCGGGGGAGCTGGATTGGTCCGTCTTGCAGGACCCGGCGGTCTCCGCCGCCCATGACTGCGTCCGGGCTCTCAACCGATTTTACAAAGATAACCCGCCCCTGTGGGAAAACGACACCGATTGGGACGGCTTTACCTGGCTGGTGCCGGACGACAGCTCCAATAATATCCTGGTCTTTCTCCGCCGGGACCGCAAGGGCCGGGAGCTTATATGCGCGGTGAACTTTTCTCCCGTGGCCCGGGAGGAGTACCGCTTCGGCGTGCCGAAAAGGGCGGAGTACAGAGAGGTGTTTAACACCGACGATGTCCGGTGGGGCGGCAGCGGCATCGTCAATGAAAAACCCATTCCGGTAGAGGCGGCTCCGTCCCATGGACGCGAAACCTCCATCCGTGTGCGCATACCGCCCCTGGGCGCGGTGTATCTCCAAGGCCGGGGAGCCTTTAAGCAGAAGAAAGGAGCGGATCATCCGTGAAAAAAGAGTGTATCGCCATGCTGCTGGCCGGGGGCCAGGGCAGTCGGCTCTATGTCCTCACCGGGGACATGGCCAAGCCCGCCGTGCCCTTTGGAGGGAAGTTCCGCATCATCGACTTTCCCCTGTCCAACTGCACCAACTCCGGCATCGACACCGTGGGCGTGCTGACCCAGTACCGCCCCCTGGAGCTGAACAGCTACATCG
>CAKTZK010000049.1 GCA_934635515.1 uncultured Oscillospiraceae bacterium | reverse complement strand
CATCTACTGCTGCGGCAAGGTGTTCAAGTACCTCAAGAGCATCGGCGGCCTGGAGGAGATGCACAAGCGCAACATCGCCAAGGCCAAGGTCATCTATGACTTCCTGGATTCCTCCAAGATGTTCAACGGCACCGTGGAGCCCGAGTTCCGCAGCCTGATGAACATCCCCTTCGTCACCGAGTCCGCCGAGCTGGATGCCGAGGTGGTGGCTGCCACCAAGGCCGCCGGCTATGATAACCTCAAGGGCCACAAGTCCGTGGGCGGCCTCCGCGCCAGCGTCTATAACGCCATGCCCATCGAAGGTGCCCAGGCTCTGGTAGAGTTCCTGAAGAAGTTCGAGGCCGAGCACAAGTAATAAATTAAGCAGAGCAGGGGCGGACACCCCGTCCGCCCCTATACCCTCTAAAAGCATCCGTAGGGGCCGATGCCCACATCGGCCCGCCCTACAACAGATGTACCCCTTGCCCCTGCGTAGGGGCGGGGTTCTACCCCGCCCGCCGTCTATCCCCCCGTAGGGGCGGACGACTCTGTCCGCCCGCCTCCCCGGGCTTACACCGCACTTGCTATAAAGTGTCATTGCGAAGCCAGTGCGCACACTGGCTGTGGCAATCCGTCCCCCTCAAAAAAGTTCCTTGCCTAAAGGGGCTGTGGCTGAAGCCGACCGGGGGATTCTTTCCCGCACCCAATCAAAAATAAATTATAAGGAGATTACAATTATGCGTATTCTGGTTACCGACGGTATGGATAAGACCGCCATGGCGCAGCTGCGTGAAATGGGTCACGAGGTCGTCGAGCAGTTCTATGAGCCCGATCAGCTGGGCGCCGCCCTGAAGGATTTCGACGCTGTCGTCGTCCGCTCCAAGACCAAGGTCCGCGCCAACCACATCGACGAGGCCAAGACCGGCAAGCTCAAGCTCATCATCCGCGGCGGCGTGGGCGTTGACAACATCGACGTCAAGTACGCCGAGTCCTGCGGCATCACCGTGAAGAACACCCCCCGTGCCTCCTCCCAGTCCGTGGCCGAGCTGGCCATGGGTCACATGTTCTCCTGCGCCCGTTATCTCTCCATCGCCGGCCACACCATGCGTGAGGACAAGTGGGAGAAGAAGGCTTACGGCAAGGGCATCGAGCTGCAGGGCAAGACCCTGGGTATCGTGGGCTTCGGCCGCATCGGCCAGCACCTGGGTGTCATGGCCAAGGCCATCGGCATGAAGGTCGTCGCCTTTGATATTTTCCACATCCCCGGCATCGAGGAGCAGCTGGGCATCCCCTATGTGGAGATGGATGACCTGCTGGCCCAGTCCGACTTCGTTTCCGTCCACGCTCCCGCTGTGGATGGCGGCGCCCTGATTTCCGCCGAGAACATCGCCAAGATGAAGGACGGCGTTGTCATCATCAACACCTCCCGCGGCACCAACGTCGACGAGGCCGCCCTGCTGGCCGCTCTGGAGTCCGGCAAGGTCCGCGCCGCCGGCCTGGATGTCTATGCCGACGAGCCCGCCACCAATAAGGCTTTGTATAGCCATCCCATGGTTTCCTGCACGCCGCATATCGGCGCTGCCACCGTGGAAGCGCAGAAGCGCATCGGCTCCGAGATCGTGGAGATCATCAAGAATTTCTAAATCTTAGCTTTTTGCGCAAATATCCATCCCCCCATTTAAAAAAGGGTAAGAGCGGTTACCGCTCTTACCCTTACTTTTTTATAAGCCCTTACCGGCCGTCCACTTCCTCTTTAGCCCGGCGTCCGTCGTCCAGCAGCTGCGTCAGACGCTCCAGATCGCCCTCCGCCATGGCCGCCCGGTATTCGTCCAGCGCACCTATAAGCTGATCCAGCTCCCGCAGCAGATTGTCCTTATTTTCCAGGAAAAGCTCCGCCCACATAGGGGGATTCAGCCAGGCCACTCTGGTCAGATCCCGGTAGCTCCCGGCGGAAAATCCCTTACGCTTCCGGGCCGTAGGGCTTTTGATGAATGCGTTGGAAATAACGTGTGCCATCTGGGAGGTAAAGGCGATGATCTCGTCGTGGTCCTCCGCCGTGGTAACGCTGATGCGTCCGAACTGCGCCGGCTTCAGCAGCTCCTTCACCCGTCCCAGCAGCGCGATGTCGTCGTACAGCGGAGGCACGATGACCATCGGCGCCCCCTTGAAAAGGGTCGCGGAGGCATATTTGAAGCCCGAGTTGTGGGTGCCCGCCATGGGGTGTCCCCCCAGGTAAGCAAAGCCCCACTTCTCCGCCAGGGGGAATCCCACCGCGCAGACCACCCGCTTGGTGCCGCAGCAGTCGATCACAACAGGCTTGCTCCCGAAGTGCGGCGCAAACTCCTCCAGCGCCCGGCAGGCGGCCTCCGGCCGGATGGCAATGAGCACAATGTCGCACTCCGCCGCATTTTCCTTTGTCAGCTCCTCATCCACCGCGCCGCTGACCATGGCAAACTGCATGGTAGACCGGTCCGTATCCAGGGCCAGCACTCTGTGTCCCTCCTGGCTGTATGCCTTGGCTAGGGACCCGCCGATAAGGCCCAGGCCGATAATTCCCACCGTCATTTGGTAATAACCTCCCGAATACTCTGTACCTTCTTTGCCAGAGCCGCGTATTCCTCCGGCCGCAGGGACTGCGCGCCGTCGCACAGGGCGTGCATAGGATCGTTGTGCACCTCGATGATCAGGCCGTCCGCTCCGCTGGCTGTACCGGCCAGAGCCATAGGCGGCACCAGCCGCGCAATGCCCGTTGCGTGGCTGGGATCCACAATGATGGGCAGGTGCGTCAGCTCCCGCAGCATAGGCACCGCCGCCAGGTCCAGGGTGTTCCGGGTGTAGTCGTCAAAGGTGCGGATACCCCGCTCGCAGAGGATCACCTGCTCGTTGCCACCGGCCATAATGTACTCCGCACTCATCAGCAGCTCCTTCAGGGTGTTGGCCAGCCCTCTCTTCAGCAGGATGGGCTTGCGCAGCTTACCCAGCTCCTTCAGCAGGTCGAAGTTCTGCATATTCCGGGCGCCCACCTGGATCAGGTCCACGTCCTCAAACAGCGGCAGGTGCTTCACGCCCATGATCTCCGTCACAATAGGCAGCCCCGTTTCCTTCCGGGCGATCTTCAGCAGCTCAATGCCGTCGGCCTGCATCCCCTGGAAATCGTAGGGGGAAGTCCGGGGCTTGAACGCGCCGCCCCGGAGCATGTTGGCTCCCGCCGCCTTCACCGCCTTGGCGATGGATACGATCTGCTCCTCCGACTCCACCGAGCAGGGCCCGGCGATC
Organism: uncultured Oscillospiraceae bacterium; assembly: GCA_934635515.1. The sequence continues at coordinate 8,672 of CAKTZK010000049.1, read as the reverse complement.
ATGCAGAAGTTGCCGCTGCCCACCTTCACGCCGCTCACGTCCACCACTGTGTCCTCCGGGTGGAACTTCCGGTTGCAGCACTTAAAGGGCTCTGTGACCCGCTTCACGGAGTCCACAATGTCCAGGCTGGCGATCAGGTCCATGTCCACCCGGGTGGTGTCCCCCACCAGGCCCAGCACCGTCTGATATTCGCCCTGCGAGATATGGATGGTCAGCCCCTGGTCCTTCAGCCAGTCAATGAGCTGCGCCCGCTTTTCGTCTTTCACACCGTTTTTCAGCACTACGATCATGGTTTTTCCCTCCGTTTATCTGCGAGATCATGTAAAAATAAATGCGGCACCGGATAACCCGTGCCGCATAGAAAAGCCTGTTATGGTTCCCTTTTACGCATCACAAATTATCCTTACTATCCGGGATAGTAAAGTAATAGTAATACTCGTAGGAAACGTTAAACATCTGTCATACCTCGCTGCTTGACTTTCTTTCATTATAGGGGCTGCCGCCCCGGTTGTCAACCGTTCTTTCAAGAATCTTCCACAATTTTTATTCTTCCCCTCTCCCCTTCTTTTTCCGTTCTCTCCAATTCCCCTGTAAACCGCCCTTTTTCCAAAAAAATCTACCGAAAGCCTTTTAGGCTTTCGGCAGACCTCTCTGCATTATTTTTTCATCATCCGTACAGCCGCTTGCCTTGCCAGGGCCCGGTGCAGCGCCACCTGCGCGCGCCTCATATCCCAGCCGCCGTCCTTGTCGGCCAGCCGGTCCCGGGCCCGCTTTTCCGCGGCCTGAGCCCGGGCCAGGTCAATGTCCTCGGCCCGCTCCGCCGTGCGCACCAGCAGCGTCGCCTCATTGTGTACAATGTTGGCAACGCCCAGATTCACAGCCACGTATTCCTCTGCTCCGCTGTCCTTCCGGGCAATGACGACCCCGTCCTCTATGGCGCCCAGCATAGGCGCGTGGTCCTTCAGGATCCCCACACCGCCGCCGGAAAAGGGCAGCTCCACATAGCTGACCATGTCGTCATACACGCTGCCGCCCGCTGTGGCAATTTCCAGATGGATCTGGTCTTTCATAGACATCTCTTACATCTCCTTGCGCTTGGCAAGCACATCGTCGATGGCACCGCACATCAAAAACGCCTGCTCCGGGATGTCGTCGCACTCGCCGCCCAGAATGACCTCAAAGCCCCGGATAGTCTCCTCCAGAGGCACATACTTCCCGGCCAGACCCGTGAAGTTTTCCGCCACGTGGAACGGCTGAGACAGGAATCGCTGGATACGCCGGGCCCTGTTCACCGTAGCCTTGTCCTCCAGGCTCAGCTCATCCATACCCAGCACGGCGATGATGTCCTGCAGCTCCTTGTACTTCTGCAGCACGCTCTGCACCGCCCGGGCCGTGTTGTAATGCCGCCGCCCCAGCACATCCGGCTCCAGAATACGGGAGGTGGAGGCCAGGGGATCCACCGCCGGGTAAATACCCAGCTCAGAAATGCCGCGGTCCAGCACGGTCGTTGCGTCCAGATGGGCAAAGGCCGTGGCCGGGGCCGGGTCCGTCAGGTCGTCGGCAGGCACGTAGATGGCCTGCACGGAGGTAACGGAGCCGTTCCGGGTGGAGGTGATACGCTCCTGCAAGGTACCCATTTCCGTGGCCAGAGTAGGCTGGTAACCCACGGCGGAGGGCATGCGCCCCAGCAGTGCCGAAACCTCGCTGCCCGCCTGGGTAAAGCGGAAAATATTGTCGATAAATAGCAGCACATCCTGCCCGCTGTGGTCGCGGAAATTCTCCGCGATGGTCAGGCCCGACAGAGGCACCCGCAGACGCGCTCCGGGGGGCTCGTTCATCTGGCCGAATACCAGGGCCGTCTTGTTGATAACGCCGGACTCGGTCATCTCGTTCCACAGGTCGTTGCCCTCCCGGGAGCGCTCGCCCACGCCGGCAAACACAGAGTAGCCGCCGTGCTCGTAGGCCACATTACGGATAAGCTCCTGGATGAGCACCGTCTTGCCCACGCCGGCGCCGCCGAACAGGCCGATCTTGCCGCCCTTGGAATAGGGCGCCAGCAGGTCCACGACCTTGATGCCCGTCTCCAGGATCTCCGTGGAGGGTATTACGTCCGTAAAGGACGGGGCCGCCCGGTGAATGGGCATCCGCTCCGCCTCCACTGGCCCCTTGCCGTCGATGGGGTCGCCCACCACGTTGAACATGCGCCCCAGGGTAGCCTCACCCACGGGCATGGTCACCGAGGAGCCGGTGTCCACAGCGATGCAGCCCCGGGCGATGCCGTCGGTGGAAAACATCGACACGCACCGCACGGTGTCCGATCCCAGCTGCTGCATAGCCTCCATGACCACCTTGCGGTCCTCCAGCTGGATCTCGATTGCATTGTAAATGTCCGGCAGATGTCCGGCAGGGAACTGCACATCCACCACAGGGCCGGTGACCCTTTTGACAATACCGTTTTTCATAGTAGCCTCCTATCGTAGGCGGAATTACTTTTTCGCCTTTTTCAAGGCATTGGCACCGCCGACGATCTCCGCGATCTCGGTGGTGATGGCGGCCTGCCGCACCCGGTTCATCTGCAGGCTCAGGCTGCTGATCAGCTCGCCGGTGGCGTCGGTGGCGGCGCTCATGGCCGTCATACGGGCGGCCTGCTCGCTGACCTTCGCCTCCAGCAAAACGGAGTAAACCATGTTGTCCAGATACAGCTGCACCATATTTCCCAGCACGCTCTCGGCGTCCGGCTCGAAAATATAGTCATTGACCGCCTCCGTCCGCTCCCCTGTCTCCAGATGGGCCGGCAGCAGCTGCACTTGGCTTGGCACCTGCTGCAGTGCCGACTGAAACCGCTGGTAAACTAGGTGGATCTCGTCCGCTTCGCCGCTCAGGTACAGCCGCTTCAGATAGTCCGCCACCGGCAGCGCCTGGGCGGTACTTGGAGTGTCGCTGATGTCGTCAAAGGTATGCCGCACCGGCAGACCCGACTGGCCAATCACATCCCGGCCCCAGCTTCCGCACACCACCACGGAGCACTCCCGTGCGTCGCTGCGCACCAGCTCCTGGGTATAGCGCACGATGGCGTGGTTATAGGCGCCGCACAGGCCCCGGTTGCCCACAAACAGCACGTAGCAGACCTTTTTGATCTCCTTCCGGGGGATCAGAAAGGGATTCTCGTACTCAGCCACCTCTCCGTCTAAAAGCTCCTGGAGGATCTCCCGGCTTCTCTGGGCAAAATTGCGTATGCCGTTCAGGCCGTTCTGGGTGCGCCGCAGCTTGGCCGAAGCGACCATCTTCATCGTTTTGGTGATCTGCTGCGTGTTTTTTACGCTCCGGATCCGCGCCCGGATCTCACGTATATTACCCACGGACCCCGTCCTCCTTTCTCAATTCATTCTCTCTCAAAAGGACTCCTTAAAGCCCTGCAGAACGCTCCGCAGCTTCTCCAGCATGTCGCCGGGGATCTTCCTGCCCTCGCAGATCACGTCCACCAGCTCCGGCATAGCCTGCTTCACATGCTCCACCGCCTCCCGCTCGAATCGGGGCATTTCCGGCAGCGCCACATCGTCGGCATAGCCTTCGTTGGCCGCAAAAATGGCAATGACCTGGTCCTCCACGGAAATAGCGGCAAACTGGTCCTGCTTCAGCAGCTCCGTCATGTGCTGGCCCCGCCGCAGCGTGGACTGGGTGGATGCATCCAGCTCCGAGCCAAACTGCGCAAAGGACGCCAGCTCCCGGTACTGCGCCAGATCCGTGCGCAGCCGTCCCGCCACCTGCTTCATAGCGGGCATCTGGGCCGCGCCGCCCACGCGGGACACGGACAGGCCCACGTTGATGGCCGGCCGCGTGCCGGAATGGAACAGTCCCGTCTCCAGAAAGATTTGTCCGTCTGTAATGGAGATAACATTGGTGGGAATGTAGGCGGAAATGTCCCCCGCCTGGGTCTCGATGATGGGCAGTGCCGTCATGCTGCCGCCGCCGGATGCCGCATCCAGCCGCGCCGCCCGCTCCAGCAGCCGGGAGTGCAGATAGAACACGTCGCCGGGGTAGGCCTCCCGTCCGGGGGGCCGCTGCAGCAGCAGAGAGATCTCTCTGTATGCCGCCGCCTGCTTGCTCAGGTCGTCGTACACAATGAGCACGTCTCTGCCCTTGTACATAAAGTATTCGCCGATGGCCGCGCCTGCGTAGGGCGCGATGTACAGCATGGGCGCCGGCTCCGAGGCCGAGGCGCACACCACCGTGGTGTAGTCCATAGCGCCCAGCTCCGTCAGCTTGCGCACCACGTTGGCAACGGTAGATTCCTTCTGTCCGATGGCCACATAAATGCACAATACGTCCTTGCCCTTCTGGTTTACAATGGCGTCCAGGGCGATGGCGGTCTTGCCGGTCTGGCGGTCGCCGATGATCAGCTCACGCTGGCCCCGGCCGATGGGCACCAGAGCGTCGATGGCCTTGATACCCGTCTGCAGGGGCACAGTCACCCCCTGCCGGTGCAGCACACTGGGCGCGGGACTCTCCACGGCCCGGAAGCCGTCGTTCTGAATGGGCCCCTTGCCGTCCACCGGACGGCCCAGAGCGTCCACCACGCGGCCGCACATACCCTCGCCCACGGGCACCTCGATGATGTGGCCCGTCCGGCGCACGGTGTCGCCCTCCCGAATGGAGGCGAAATCGCCCAGCAGCACAACGCCCACGTTGTCCTGCTCCAGGTCCATCACCATGCCCCGCAGGTCGCCTGCAAATTCCAGCATTTCTCCGGCCATGACATCCGCCAGGCCCGACACACGGCAAATACCGTCGGATACGCTGATGACCTCGCCGGTCTGGTACGTATCAATGGATGCGTCCACCTGCCGCAGCGTCTCGCGCACGCCGTCCAGCACGGATCCCTCCTGCGCCGCGGCGCCGTCCTGGGCTCGGAGAGCCAGCCGCTGCAGCTGATTGGCCGCCGCCCCGTCATATACCGTGTCGCCCACGCGCATACGCACGCCGGCGATCAGTGCCTCGTCCGTCTCACTGTGCAGGTCAATGCGCCCGCTCCAGTCGCAGACCGGTGCGTCCTCCGCCTTTTCCATGGCGGCGGCAATGCGCCCGCCCAGGCTCTCCCGCAGCTTCGCCAGCTGCCCGTCCGTCAGCGACTGTGCGCCGGTCACGGAGACCTGCAGGTTTTTCCCCGCCAGCAGCTCCAGCATGTCGCTGGGCTGCAGGGTAAACTCTGCGCCGATCTTCTCCACGCACCGGTCCGTCAGCATCTCCCGCTGGGGGGCAAGATCCTCTTGCCGCAGGAGCTTGCCCGCTTCCTCCGCCGCCTGGCGGATCACCTGGGCGCTGACCTCCTCGTGCATAATAGCCCGCAGCTGCTGCTCTCTCTGGACAGCGCTCTGGCGCACCGCATTGGCCTCCTCCTGCCCATGGGCAGCGGCGGCAATGTGGTTTTCCTCCACCTGCTGGTGGGTCCTGGCCAGCAGCTCCTTCTCCTGCTGCCGGGCCTGCTCCGTTTCCTGTTGGGCCCGGTCCGCCAGATCCTGGGCATCCTTTTCCGCCTGCCGGGCATTTTCCAACTCCGCAGCGATCTTTTCCTTGCGCTGTCTGAATGTCCGGGCGATCATCTTCCTCGTAATGAGGAACAGTGCGCCAAACAGGATCAGAAAGTTCAAAACGGCAAATATGAGATCCTTCAAATGCATATCCGCTTCACCGTTCCTCTCCGGCCTGTGGGCCGTTTACAAGCTGCTGCGCCAGCATCGCGGCCAGCTGGGGCATCTGCTCCCGAGCCTGGGCCTGCACCTGCTCTCTCTCCCGGTCAATACGCAGCCGGGCCTCCTGCAGCTCCTGGTCCGCCTCCTTCTGGGCGGATGCCAATACCCAGGCCCGTTCCTTTTCATCGGCTGTCTTTCCCTCCGCAAGAAGCTGCTTTGCCTCCACGCCGCGCTCTTTCCAGCTCTCGCGCAGGGCGGCGTCGCTCTCGTCCTTCTTCCGCTGTGCCTCCCGGCCCTTTTCCAGGCCCTGGTCAACGGATGCCTGGCGCTGCTCCATGAAGCGCACCAGCGGCCCGAACAAAAACGTTTTCAGCACAAACAGCAACGCGAAAAAGCAAACGATGGTCCAAATCACTTCTGACACATTAATGCTCAAAGCGTGTGCCTCCTTATATTTTTATCGGGGGTCGGATCAGATCTTGCCGATCAGCATAAAGGCGATGAGCAGGCCGTAAATGGTCAGGGCCTCCATCAGAGCCAGAGCGATGATCATGCTGGAGCGGATGTTGCCGGCCGCCTCCGGCTGGCGTGCCATGGCCTCCATGGCCTTGGACGCGGCAATACCCTGGCCGATGCCGGGCCCCAAAGTGCTCAGCGCCACAGCGATGGCGGCGGCCAATGCGATAATTGCGGATGAAGTCATGATTTGTTCCTCCAATTTTTATTGTAAAATATTGATTATACGTTGGTTAATGCTCTTCTCCCACTGCCTCCTCAATGTAAACGGACAGCAGCATGGTGAACACCACCGCCTGGATCAGGCAGAACAGCAGGCTCAGCACCTGCATCACCAGCGGCAGCACCAGGGGGAAGATGCCGGAGAGCTGCTCGGTGACCATTTCCTCTCCGTACATGTTGCCGTACAGTCGCAAAGCCAGGGAGAAGGGGCGCACCACCTGCTCAATGAGGTTCAGCGGCAGCATCAGGATAAAGGGGGAAATGAAGGTCTTCAGATACCCCAAAACGCCCCGGCGCTTCACGCCCACAATGTGGGTGGTGAAGAAGGCGATGATGGCCAGGCCCGCCGTGGTGGACAGGTTGGCCGTGGGCACGGCGAATCCGTGGCCCGCCCCGGGCAGCAGCCCGGAATAGTTGCTCACCACAATGAAAATGAAGAAGGTGGCCATCACCGGGAAATACCGCCTGGCGTTGTCCTTGCCCATGGTCCCGGTAAAGTAGTCCTGCAGCTTGGTCACGGCCATCTCCGCCGCGTTCTGGATGGGGCCGGGCACCGCCTTCAGCCGCCGGGTTGCCAGCCACGACACGATCCCCAGCACCGCGATAATGACCCACATGGTCACAACGGTCTTTGTGACCTCCAGAGGGCCGATGGAAAATAAAACATTGCCGGTTGCTTCCATAATTTTTCTCTCACCTCAATTCCTACCGTCATCCGACTCGGGATTTTTCGTTTGGGAGTTCAGTTGTTCTTTGCTCAGCTTCAGATTCAGCCCGATCCCCACCAGCGACAGGCCCAGGGCCGTGCCGATGATGGTGCCGTAAAACGGCAGGGGAAGCAGATTCCTGGTAAAATACACCGCCGCCAGGGCCGCGATATTCAGCAGCATCCGCAGCATACTGGCCGCCATCACGGCGTTGGTGCTGTTTTTCCGCACGGCGCGCCGGGTGATGCACATATTGGCAAAGGCCACCAGCGCGCCCAGCGCAAAGCCTATCGCTCCCGCCAGCAGATACATTTCCACAGGTATTTTCCCCCTCTTTCTGCCTTACTCTCTCTTCGCTGTCCACGTCCATTTCCAAATGGGTACAAAATGACAAATTTAGTATATCATAATTTCTTGTCTATTTCAATTTGTATTTTTGTATTTTTTTAGCGGATTCTTATCTATGTCGGGCTTATGGACCATTTCCCGCCAAATAACAGCAAAAATCAGGCGGTCCCCCGGCCAAAAGCCGCGAGATCCGCCTGAATATAGTCGTTTTTCAGTTTTTCCCCGCAAGGATGCGGCGGATCTCCTCCAGATCCCGGGCAAAGTAGATGCCCTCCTGCCGCTCCGGAGAGGAAAGCCCCATCTCCGACATGTGCGCAAGCTGCAGGCGCAAATGCTCATAGTAGCCGTTGAGGTTGTAGAGGATGCAGGGCGCCTGGGTCAGCTTCAAAGACACCAGGGACATGATCTCCGATATCTCCTCCAGGGTCCCGGTGCCGCCGGGAAAGGCGATGAATGCCTCCGCCCGCCGGATCATCTCCGCCTTCCGCTGGGGAAAGTCCGGCTTCACAATAAGCTCCGTCAGCCCCGTGTGCTCATACCCTGCGTCCATGAACATCTCCAGCTCCACGCCGACCACCTCCGCCCCGGCAGAGAGGGCGCTGTCCGCCAGCAGACCCATGAGTCCCGTCTTGGACCCGCCGTAGACCAGTCCGTTTCCGCTCTCACCGATCCATCTTCCCAGTTCCTGCACGGCGCCCTTCATGGCCGGATCGTTCCCCTCATTGGACCCCAGGTATACTGCAATGTTCATCTGTACCGTCTCCTTCTCTTTCTGCTCATCATGGGTCCTCCGCTGCGCCCGTCATGGCCCCGAAAATGTCCATGATGGGCGCAAAATGTCAATAACGGGCCCCTTATTTCACAGCCTGCACTGGCGGGTGATCTCTTCCTTCAGGGCCCGCAGGCGGGGGCTGTCCACATCCCGGGGGTAGCTCTCCTCGGTGAGATCCACCTCCCACAGGCTGCTGTCCGAGTGCATCACCACGATTTTTTCCGCCAGCAAAATGGCCTCGTCCAGCTGGTGGGTCACCAAAATAACGGTCCGGGGCATCCGCTTTTGGATCTCCAAAAGCTGGTTTTGAAGCTCCGCCCTTGTGAGAAAATCCAGCGCCGCAAAGGGCTCGTCCATAAGCAGAAGCTCCGCCTGGCTGGCCAGCACCCGCGCCAGGCCCAGCCGCTGCTTCATGCC
>CAKTZK010000048.1 GCA_934635515.1 uncultured Oscillospiraceae bacterium | reverse complement strand
GTCAATGAGCACCGCCTGCCCCGTGGTGGTGGGGATCACCGGGGCCATGGCAGCCCGGCGGATGCCGTGGATGCGCTTGGTGATGAGCGTCGCCCCGGTGAGCAGGGCCCCGGTGGACCCGGCGGAGACCAGTGCGTCCGCCATCCCCTCCCGCAGCATGGTCAGTCCCACGCCCATGGAGGTGTCCTTCTTCCGGCGGAACACCGTGGCCGGGTCGTCGCACATCTCCACGGTCTGGGAGGTTGCAATGATCTCCACCCCCGCAGGCACCTCGTTTTGCCCGCACTGGGCCAGAGCGCCCCGGATGGCGCTCTCGTCCCCGGTGAGCACAATGTCCACGCCCCAGCGCTTCTGCCCGGCCAGGGCGCCTTTTACAATTTCCAGGGGCGCGTTGTCGCCGCCCATAGCGTCTACGATAATTTTCATCAAGCCAGCACCTCCTCGCGCATTTGGTCAATGATCTGCAAAGAACGGGCGGAAAGCTCCGCATTCTTGTTCCGCTTCCCTTTCACCCGGTGTGAAAGGGGCGGGATAATGCCGAAATTGATATTCATCGGCTGGAAAACGCCCACGCTTTCGTTGCTCACATACAGGCCCAGGGCGCCGATGGCCGTCTCCTGAGGAAAGCCCAGGGGGGCCTGTCCCTTGAGCCGCCGGGCCATTTCCACCCCGGCCAGAAAGCCGCTGGCGCAGGACTCCACATAGCCCTCCACCCCGGTCATCTGCCCGGCAAAGGCAAGGCGGGGCTGCTTTTTCAGCCGGTAATACCGGTCCAGCAGCCGGGGAGAGTCCAGATAGGTGTTCCGGTGCATCACCCCGTAGCGCAGGAACTGCGCGTCCTTCAGAGCCGGGATCATGGTAAACACCCGCTTCTGCTCCGGCCACTTCAGGTGGGTCTGGAAGCCCACCAGGTTGTAGATGCTGCCGTCGGCGTTGTCCTTGCGCAGCTGCACCACGGCGTAGGGCTCCCGGCCGGTCTTGGGGTCCTTCAGGCCCCGGGGCTTTAAGGGCCCGTAGCGCAGGGTGTCCTCCCCCCGACGGGCCATGACCTCCACAGGCATACACCCCTCGAAGACCTGCCCGTCCTCAAACCCGTGGACCGGGGCCTCCTCCGCCTCCGTCAGGGCTTTCCAAAAAGCCAGATACTCCTCTTTTTCCATGGGACAGTTGATATAGTCCGGGGTCCCCTTGTCGTACCGGGAGGCAAAATAGGCCGACTCCATATCCACGCTCTCAAAGGACAGGAGCGGGGCGGCGGCGTCGAAAAAGTTCAGGGTCGTGTTCTCCCGGCCCAGCAGATCCAAGAGCTTTTCGGCAAAAGCGTCGCTGGTCAAGGGGCCGGTGGCCACCAGCACTTCGCCCTCAGGGATCTCCGTCACCTCGCCGGGAATAACTTCAATATTCGGATGGTTTCTGATGGCCTCCGTGACCATTTTTGCAAAGCCGTGGCGGTCCACCGCCAACGCGCCCCCGGCAGGGACCCGGGTGGCGTCCGCGCAGCGCAAAATCAGGCTGTCCAGCCGCCGCAGCTCCTCCTTCAGCAGTCCTACAGCATTTTCCAGCTGGTCCGAGCGCAGAGAATTGCTACAGCAAAGCTCGGCAAAATATTCGCTTTCATGGGCGGGGATCTTCTTCTCCGGCTTCATCTCACAAAGCCTTACGCAGAGCCCTCTTTGGGCCAGCTGCCAGGCAGCCTCACTGCCCGCCAGGCCCGCGCCGATCACCGTTACTTGCATGGCTCACTCCTTTTCCGCGGTCTTCTTGGCCGCGGCCTTTCCGGTGGTGGTCTTCGCCGCCTTTTTAGGGGCCGCCGTCTTTTTAGCGGCTGTTTTGGTGGTTTTCCCGGCGGCCTTTTTGGTGGTCTTTTTTGCAGTCTTTTCCGTCGCTTTCGCGCTCTTTTCCCCTTCGGCCCCGGCGGTCTCGTCGGTCTTTTTCCGGTAGCCCCGTTTCTCCTCCGGGAGGAAATTGGAGCAGTTGGGGTTGATGCAGAAGGGACGGTTAAAGCCCTTGCCGGATTTTTTGAACATGGTCTGGCCGCACACGGGGCAGTCCTCCTTGGTGGGCACGTCCCAGGTGCGGAAGTCGCAGCGCTGGCTCTCGTCGGCGGCGGTGGAGCGGTCGCAGCAGTAGTAGGTGTACTGCTTGCCGCTCTTCTGGCTGACGCCGGTGCGCTTCATGAGCCGCCCGCCGCACTTGGGGCAGCGGCCGGGCATCTGGACTACCAAAGGCTTTGTAAAGGTACACTCCGGGTAGCCGGGGCAGGCCAGGAAGCGGCCGAAGCGCCCGGTCTTCACCACCATATTGCGCCCGCATACGTCGCACTTTTCCTCGCTGACCTCATCGGGCACCTTCAGGTATACGCCCTCCATGTCCTTTTCCACCTGGGAAAGATTCTGCTCGAAGTCGCCGTAGAACTCGCCCAGCAGCGCCTTCCAGTTCTTGTCGCCGGACTCCACCTCGTCCAGCTCCTTTTCCATGTTGGCGGTGAATTTTACGTCCACGATCTTGGGGAACCGCTGGCACATAAGGTCGTTTACAACGGATCCCAGGGGCGTCATGCGCAGGTATTTGCCCTCCTTCACCACATACTCCCGGTCCAGGATAGTAGATACCGTGGGGGCGTAGGTGGAGGGGCGGCCGATGCCGTTTTCCTCCAGGGCTCGGATGAGAGAGGCGTCGGTAAAGTGGGCGGGGGGCTGAGTAAAGTGCTGGCCCGGCTCCATTTTCTGCAGGTCCACCGCTTCCCCCTCCTCCAAAGGCGGCAGGGCGGGCTCCTTTTCTTCCTTCTCCTCGTCCCGGCTCTCCTCATACACGGCGGCGTAGCCGGCAAACTTCAGGCTGCTGGCGCTGGCCCGGAAGGTGTGCACCCCGGCCTGGAGCTCGGCGGAAACGCTGTCATACACGGCGTTTGCCATCTGGCTTGCCAAAAAGCGGCTCCAGATCAGCTTATAGAGCCGGTACTGCTCGCCGGTGAGGTCGCTCTTCACCTGCTCGGGGGTGAGGTGCACGTTGCTGGGGCGGATGGCCTCGTGGGCATCCTGGGCCCCGGCCTTGGCCTTATACTGCCGGAAGGCATCCGGCCGGTAGGCGGCGCCGTAGCGGCTGTCAATGAGGCTGCGGGCGGCCACCTGGGCCTCCCGGGAAATGCGCAGAGAGTCGGTACGCATGTAGGTGATGAGACCCACGGCGCCCTCGCCGCTGATCTCCACACCCTCATACAGCTGCTGGGCAATGGCCATAGTGCGCCGGGGAGTCATGTTCAGCTTGCGGGAGGCCTCCTGCTGGAGGGTGGAGGTGGTAAAGGGAGGGGACGGGGACCGCTGCTTATCCGCCCGCTTCACGGTCTGCACCGTAAAGGGCTGGGCCTCCACATCCCGGCAGATAGCCTGGGCCTCCTCCTGGGAGGCGGGCTCATACTTCTTCCCGTTCTTTCCGTAATAGTGGGCCTTGAAGGGGGCCGTCTGCCCCCGCTTGGTCAGCAGGGCGTCCAGGGTCCAGTATTCCTGGGGGACGAACTCCTCGATCTCCTTCTCCCGCTGGGCTACCAGCCGCATAGCCACGGACTGGACCCGCCCTGCGGACAGGCCCCGCCGGATCTTCTTCCACAGCAGCGGAGACAGGCGGTAGCCCACGATCCGGTCCAGCACACGCCGGGCCTGCTGGGCATCCACCAGGTCCTGGTCGATGCTCCGGGGGGCGGCGATGCTCTCCTGCACCACCTTCTTGGTGATCTCATTGAAGGTGACCCGCCGGGTCTTGGCATTGTCCAGGTCCAGCAGATACTTCAAATGCCAGCTGATGGCCTCTCCCTCACGGTCCGGGTCGGTGGCCAGATAGACCATGTTGGCCTTGTCCGCCGCCTTTTTCAGGGCCTTGATGATGTCCTCCTTGCCCCGGATGGCCCGGTAATCGGGCTTAAAATCGTTCTCAAAGTCGATCCCGATCTTGCTTTTGGGCAGGTCGCGCAGGTGGCCCATGCTGGCCATGACCTCATAATCTGGGCCCAGATACTTGCCAATGGTCTTGGCCTTGGCCGGGGACTCCACGATCACCAGGTTTTTTGCAGCCTTTTTTGCCATAGTTTTCTGTTACTCCTTTGTTTCACTGACCTCCACGGTCCGCAGGAACATACGCATGCCCTCCTGGCGGATGAGGCCGTCTATTTCAAGCATTGTCACTGCCGACAGGATCTGCCGCATGGGAATGTCCGTCCGCGCGGCCAGGTCATCTATCAGCATGGGTTTTTTATCGTCTAATATCCGCAGAACGGCGATCTGCGCCCGGGTAAATTTTTCGCCGTCCTTCTCCAGGTCCAGGACCGGCAGCGCGGGCTTCTCCGGCTCCGCCGAAAGGGGCTCCGCCGGGACCGTCTCCCCCGGCTTTTCCTGTCGGCTCTCCCGGGGAAGCGGCGGCAGCGTCTCCTCCTCCGGGTGGAGCTTATGGGGATAGCGCCCGGAATATGCCCGCAGGAGGTCCCAGCTGTCCATCGCCAGGCCCGCGCCGTCCCGGATCAGCCGGTTGCAGCCCAGGCTGTGGGGTGAATCCAGCGGCCCGGGAACAGCAAACACATCCCGTCCCTGCTCCAGAGCCGTGGCGGCGGTAATGAGCGCGCCGCTCTTTTCCGGCGCCTCCACCACCAGCGTGGCCAGCGTCAGGCCGCTGATAATGCGGTTTCGCGCGGGAAACCGCCAGGGCGCAGGCTCCGTACCCGGCGGATACTCCGAAAGGATCACCCCGGAGGAGAGAATGTCCTCATACAGGCGGCGGTTGCTCACCGGGTATACCACGTCCACGCCGCAGCCCAGCACCGCGGCCGTAAAGCCGCCGGACCGCAGCGCGCCCCGGTGGGCCGCGCCGTCAATGCCCCGGGCCAGGCCCGAGACCACAATCGCGCCCTGCCTGCCCAGCCCATAGCCGAACTGCTCGGCCATGCGCAGGCCATAGGGCGTGCAGTTCCGGGTGCCCACCACAGAAACGGCCATTTCGCTGTCAAACATCGGCATAGATCCCCTGCCATACAGCAGCAGCGGCGGGTCGAAAATATTCCCCAGCCGCTGGGGATACAGGGCATCCTGCTGTGTCAGCACAAAAATATCCTTGGCGGCGCAGGCCTCCAAAATGGCCTCGGCAGCATCCAGCGACTTATTCTCCAGCGCCCGGATCTGGTCCTCTCCCACGCCCTCCACCTGGGCAAGGGCCCCTGCTTCGGCGTAGTAGACCTCCTCCGCGGAGCCGAAATGCTCCAAAAGGGCGCGCTGGCAGCCGGCGCTCACATGCGGGCAGGACGCCAGCCAGACCCAGTACGTAAGGGCAGACATCTCCATTACCTCCTGTCTCCGCCCCGATAGCCCTCCCACAAAAGCACGGAGGCGGCCACGGCGGCGTTCAGCGACTCGCAGCGTTCAGACATCGGGATGCGAATGGTCCCGTCGCACAGGTCCAGCAGCTCCCGGGAAAGTCCCCGCCCCTCGCTGCCGATGGCGATGGCGGCCCGGGTAAGGTCCACATCCCTGGCATCCAGGGTGTCCTCCCGGAGGGCGGCGCCGTAAAGGGGCATACCGCTCCCGTCCAGCAGCCGGCGCAGCTCCCGGATCGTGCAGGGCCACACCGGCCTGCGCAGCACCGCGCCCATGGAGGCCCGGAGGGTCTTGGGGCTGAAGGGGTCGGCGCAGCCGGGAAGCAAAAACAATCCGTCCCCGTCAAAGGCATCCAGCGTGCGCAGCACCGCGCCCACGTTGCCCGGATCTTGGACCCCCTCCAGGGCCATATAGCGCCGTCCTGTAAGCTTTTCCGGCAAGGCAGCCACCGGGATGCGGCAGGCGAATAAAACGCCCTGGGGCGTCTTCATAGGCGAAACGGAGACCATTACATCCGCCGGTACCTGAGCCAGGCGCACATCCGCCGGCAGAGGCGGCAGGGAGACCCCCTCCGTACACACCACGCTCACCAGCTCCGCCTTCCACAAAAGGGCCTCCTGCAGCAGCTTCGGGCCGTCGCCCAGAAACTGGCCGCACTTGCGGCGGTAGGCCGCGTCGGAGCCCAATCGGCGCAGATGGACCAGAAGCGGGTTGGCGCGGGAAGTGATGCAGTCCATGGGGTGTCCTCCTTTGGCGGGAATTGGGGCAAACCGGAGCGGCGGAAACGAAGACCTGTTCACCGCCCCCGCCTGCCGCGGTGTCATATACCTATATAATAAAGCAGTATTTTTTTACGATGTCAAGAAATTTTTTTGCCGCAGGGGTGAGCCTGCGGCAAAAATCGGCTTTTAAATTGGTCAGGATCCGGCCCCAGCCTGGGCTTTCTCCATCCTGCGCCAGCTGATAAATCCGTAGAGATCGTTGGCCAAAAAGGCCGCAAAGCACACCACCACCGACAGGTAGGACACATCCTCCAGCGAGGCCAGCACCCACAGCACAATGAGCACCAGGTCGTTGGCGGCATAGCCCAGGGAAAACAGCGGACTGCGGCGGAACGTAAGGTACACCGCCCAGAAGCTGGTGGCCACCGACACGGTGCTGGGCAGAAGATTGGCCGTTCCCAGGGCCCGGAGAATAAAGTAAAACCCCAGTGTCACCCCCGCCGTAAGGAGGGCCAGCAGCCCGTGCTCCCGGCGGCTGATGTGGTTCACCTGCACCTGGGCACGGTTTCCGTGAAAGGGATGGCGCAGCCAGCTTATAAGAGCCAGGGCGGCCATGGGCCCGGTCATGCCCAGGTAGGTGACCATTTCGCCGTAGTAGGCGCAGGCGTAGGAGATATAGCCGTAAAAAAGGCTGAATATCACCATCAGCAGCTGGCCCAGGGGATTCCCCTTGGCGTTGACGATGATGGACGTTACGCCGATGAGCGAGGCCGCCAGGGTGAGATACTGCCGCCCGTCCAGCAGGAAAAAGGACAGGAGGATGGCCCCGGCGGAAATGCCCCAGAGCAGCCGCTCCTGGGGGGTAAAATAGTTGTAAATGCGTCGCAGCACGGATCTTTCTCCCTTCTTGTCAAAAAAGACACCCGACCGCGCATCTTCTAAGACCTAACGATGCGTGATCGAATGTCGAAACATTCTCTACCCGGTGGCAGATACTTCATGCAGTTTTGCAGGCTTATTATAGCGAAAACACCGGGCCGTGTCAAGGGACAAGTTTCTTCACCGGACGGATGTACTTCCAGAAGCGCTTGCAGTCGTGGAAAAAGTAGAACACCCGCTCAGGTGTGGTGTCCAGTGCGTACCCGGCGGCGGCGAGATCAAAATCTCTCATGGCCCACTCCATTTTGGCCTCCACGGCGGTGTTCTCCGTCTCAAAGTCAAAGGGGCCGTGCTCAAAGACGATGTATTCGCCCTCCGGCACATCCATCAGGCGCATCTGCGCCGGGACGGGGCCTTCGTAGTCCGCCGGGAGACGGACGCCGTAGCTCTCGGCCAGAGGGATGCCCCAGGCGCATACGCGGCCCTCAGGGGCGTTGATAAATGCCATGACCTGGCCGCTGCCGCTGTCCTCGGCATCCCCACCGGCGTCGTCCAACTTGCCGGGGATGCCGGAGAGCAGGCCGCATATCGTGTCGCAGTCCTGGCCGGGGATCCGGCTCTGCTTCTGCCAGAAGTCCCAGTAGCCGATGCTCTCGTAATTGCGGATGTGGAGATATTTGTGGGCGGGGATAGTGACGAAATAGGTTTTGATGTCTGTGTTGGTACTTGCCATGCCGGTTCCTCCGATTCCTAAAAGATAGCAGTCAAAGGGGCGGATGACCGTGCGCAGGGCCACCGGGACGAGGCAGTGGCGGTAGGCGCTGGGGGTAAGGCCGTAGGCGGCCCTAAAGGCCCGGGTGAAGGCCTCGTGGGAAGAAAAGCCGTAGCGCAGGGCGATGTCCAGCAGGCCGTCTTCGGTGTCCCGGACATCCCGGAGGGCAAAGGCCAGGCGGCGGCCCCGGAGATAGTCCCGCAGCTGCATGCCTGAAATATCCCGGAACCGGTGGGACAGGTGGTACTCCGAATAGCTCAGCTTCCGGGCCAGGGCGGAAAGGGTCAGGCCCTCCCAGTCCTGGGCCTTGATGCACCGGTCCATTTCCAGGACCAGGTCCTGGATGATCCTCCCCCATTCGTACATAGCCGTTCCTCCTTCCTGACTGCATAGGCAGTATAGCATCTTTGGAAAAGGCCCGCTTGACCTGCGTTGCGCAGTTTTTATCGGGCCGGGCAGAAAAGGCCCCGCAGTCCTGGGTGGGCCGCGGGGCTAAAATGCCTTGTTTTTTAATACATCTTTGCGCCGGCGGGGATGGCATCGTCCAGCATCAGCAGGTGCAGCTTTTCCTGGCCCTCCTCGTGGTGGACGGCGGAAATCAGCATACCGCAGGAATCAATGCCCATCATGGGCCGGGGCGGCAGGTTGGTGATGGCCACGCAGGTCTTGCCCACCAGCTCCTCCGGCTCATAATACTCATGAATACCGCTCAGGATCACCCGGTCTTCACCGGTGCCGTCGTCCAAAACGAACTTTAAGAGCTTCTTACTCTTCTTTACAGCTTCGCACGCCTTGATCTTCACGGCCCGGAAGTCGCTCTTGGAGAAGGTGTCAAAGTCCACATAGTCCTTAAACAGCGGCTCAATTTCCACCTTGGAGAAGTCGGGCTTTTCCGCCGGGGCAGCGGGCTTTTCGGCGCTCTTCGGCTCTGCCTTGGCCGTCTTCTTGTCGGCATCCAGGGGCTTCATGGTCGGGAACAGGATCACATCCCGGATGGAGTCGGTGCCGCAGAGCATCATGGAGCAGCGGTCAATGCCGAAGCCCAGGCCGCCGGTGGGGGGCATACCGTATTCCAGAGCCAGCACGAAATCCTCGTCCATCATGTCGGCCTCCTCGTCGCCGTTGGCGCGCTTTTCCGCCTGGGCCTTGAAGCGCTGATACTGGTCGATGGGGTCGTTGAGCTCGGAGAAGGCGTTGCCCATCTCACAGCCGCAGATGAACATCTCATAGCGCTCGGTAAGGGCGGGCTGCTCGGGGCTGCGCTTGGCCAGGGGGCTCACCTCCACCGGGTACATGGTGATGAAGGTGGGCTGGATGAGGGTCTCCTCCACCTTTTGGTCGAAGGTCTCATAGAGGGCGTTGCCCCAGGTGTGGGCCACGCCGTCCATGTCAACGCCCACGCTCTTTGCCAGCTCCACGCCCTTGTCGGCGTCGCCGATGCAGGCCATAAAGTCCGCGCCGGTGACATTCTTCACCGCGTCGGCCATGGTGACGCGTTTCCAGGAGGGGGTCAGGTCAATTTCGTGGCCCAGCCAGGTGACCTTGTAGGTGCCCAGGATCTCCTGGGCCGCGCCGGAGAGGATCCCCTCCAGAATGTCCATCATGCCGTCCAGGTTGGTAAAGGCCTGGTACAGCTCACAGGTGGTAAACTCCGGGTTGTGCTTGGTGTCCATGCCCTCGTTGCGGAAGATGCGGCCCACCTCGTATACCCGCTCCATGCCGCCAACGATGAGCCGCTTTAAGTGCAGCTCGGTGGCGATGCGCATATACATGTCAATGTCCTGGGCATTGTGGTGAGTGATAAAGGGACGGGCGTTGGCGCCGCCGGCAATGGGGCTGAGAACGGGGGTCTCCACCTCCATGAAGCCCAGGCCGTCCAGATAGCGGCGCAGATAGGCCACGAACTTGCTGCGAATTTCAAAATTGCGCTTGCTCTCGGGATTCATAATGAGGTCCACATAGCGCTGACGGTAGCGCATTTCCTTATCCGTGAGGCCGTGGAACTTCTCGGGCAGGGGCTGGAGGGACTTACTCAGCAGGGTGATGTGCTTGGCGCGGACGCTCATCTCGCCCTTTTCCGTGCGGAACACGGTGCCCTCCACGCCCACGATGTCGCCGATATCGTACTTCTTGAAGCGGTTGTATTCCTCGGGATCCATCTCGTCACGGCGTGCGTAGAGCTGGATGCGGCCGGACTTATCCTGGAGGTCGCAGAAAGAGACCTTACCCATGCCGCGCTTGCTCATCAGGCGGCCGCCTACGGAGACGGTCTGCCCCTCCAGGGCGTCGAAATTATCCTTGATCTCCTGGGCGTGGTGGGTAACATCGTACTTGGTGATGGTGAAAGGATCCATCCCCATATCCTGCAGGGCCTTGAGTTTATCGCGGCGTACCTTTAGGATCTGCTTAAGATCCTGCTCCTGTTGAATGTTTCGGGTTTCCTGCTCTGCCATGGCGGATATCCTCCTTTTGTAAAAATTTGAAATTATTTGCTCATCTTTCGATGGAGTCAATGTGGTAACGAATAACGCCCTTGGGGGCCTCAACGGCGATCTCCTCCCCGGCCTTGCGGCCCATGAGGGCCTTTCCGAAGGGGGAATCCTCGGACACGGCGTGGTTCATCACGTCCGCCTCCTGGGAGCCGACGATTTTGTAAACGGGCAGCTGCTTACCGGTGGAAAGGTTGGTGACCGTGACCTTGCAGCCAATGGAGATCTTATCGGAATCGGTCTCAGACTCATTGACGATCTTGGCGTGGAGCAGGATCTCCTCCAGCTCGGCAATACGGGAATAGAGCTTGCCCTGCTCATTTTTCGCCTCGTCGTACTCGCTGTTTTCACTCAGGTCGCCGAAGCCGCGAGCCTCCTTGATAAGCTCCGCGATCTCGTCAGCCCGGGTGGTCTTGCTGTAATCCAGCTCCGCTTTCAGCTCGTCGTACCGCTCCTGGCTCATTTTGAACTCTTTAACCATGGTTACGCTTCCTTTCGATGATCCGGTGTTTCTCCTATACGCAATACTACACCGATTTTATAATAAGTCATACTGCATTATAGTGAGTTTCCCCCCCGGTGTCAAGCACCGAAATAAATTCTTCTCACGGATACATCCCCGGCCCGCAGCCGTCCCTGGCGATACAGAGCCGCCAGCAGCCGCTCCCCCTCCACGCCGCCGGGCACCGCATCCCGGAGAGCCGGCGGAAGTATGTACTCCACCTCCTGGCCGGGGCAGTTCTCCCCCAGCAGCAGCGCAGAATTCGGTCCGTCTGCACAGAGCGAGACCTCCAGCGCGGCGTCCGCGCCTCCGCAGGCCAGTCCGTAGCGCTGGAGAAGCCAGTCCTCCAGGGCCTGCTGGCCGTAGCCTACCTGCAGGTGCAGATACCGTACCCGCTCCGCCAGAAGCTGCGCCGCCCAGTATACCGGCAGGCTCGTCCCCTCCGCCGTGAGCCGGACCGAGGCAGACTGGGGTGAGAGCCGCTTTTGCCGGAAGGCCTGGTCCAGCAGGGCCGGAAGCAAAGCCCGGCGCAGGGGCACGATGTCCACCGGATGCAGGCCCATTTTTGCCCAAGGGGGCAGATCCTCCAGCCAGGTTCCCTCCCGGACACCTGACTGATGCAGCACGCGCCCCTCCCGGCGCAGAAGCAGCCGCAGCAGGCCCGAGGGCCGCCCGCCGATCTCCACCCGGCACAGGGGCAGGCCTTGCAAAAGCTCTATATGATGGTGTACCCGGGGCAGGCCCCGAGGCTGATACGTGATCCAGGCAAGCATGATGATCCCCTCCCGTGGCAGTGTATGGAGGGAGGCAGAAGAATATGCAGCCGCATAAAACGCGCGCAGGGGGCGGCGGTCACATCGCCCCGCCCGTAGGCACGCCTCCGGCATGGTACTTTCTGCCATCAGCGGCAGAAAGTACCCAAAGAACGCCGCCAAAACCAATGGTTTTGGAATCCTTGCGCGGGCACAGTGCCGTCCGGAGCGAAACTCACCTCCCCCGCGAATCGAATGGTGCATATCTGCGCCCTGCTTTCGTATCGTCTCTGCGTCTATTTCCGTGCATAAGCGCTTACGCGCTGGCACTGGCCTGGCGGAGTCAAGACCTGCATCCGCTCCTTGCCTCCCGTAGGGGCAACCCTTGCGGTCGCCCGTCCCACCGCACTTCTTGTAACCTGTTATCACAGGGGCGATCCGCCTCCCTCTCCCCGCAAAAAATGCGGCACAGCTTCCGCCGTGCCGCATTTTCTTTGGTGCCTTCAGGCGTGGAAATAAACCCCCGGTTCTACCGGGGGAAGAAAAATAGCTTTAGCATGAGTAAAACCTC
>CAKTZK010000047.1 GCA_934635515.1 uncultured Oscillospiraceae bacterium | reverse complement strand
ATACCACATTTTGCCTGTGCTTTCAAGGTGTGTACGCACCCGAAAGCGCGAAGAAACTGTCGGAAAGCTGCAAGAGCCGCAACTTTAATGAATTTGTAAGGAAAATTTTGCTTTTCTTTTCCGGCATATATTCGGGCAAAAAAAGAACGCCCCGGTTGGTGTATCTCAGTTTAATAAGTTTTCGGAAACGGTGTAACCCTTGTGGCTATGCCGTTTTCTCTTTGTTACGCTCTGCGAGGTATTGCTGGAAGGCTTCTTCCATCTCCTCCGGGGACAACTCGTGGAGGATGCCCACGCCGCTGTAATAGATGTCCAAAAGCTGCACTCGCTTACCGTCAAGGTACCTGGGCGCATACACCACGATTCTGTCCACAAACTCGTGGATCAGCTCCGGCGTCAGGGCTTTCAGTTCCGTGATTTGCTTTACCTTCTGGATAAACCGCTGCAAACTCTCGGTCTTATCCGTTTCAGTTTCCAGATAGGTCTGCATCTCCGGGACGGCTGCTTTCAGCGTTTTCTTCTCCTCATAGGACAGGGACAGTGTGGCATAGCGCTCGTCAGACAGCTTTCCACTGGCGTTGTCCTCGTAGATTTTCTGGATCAGGATGTCCATCTGCTTGCGGGCGAATTCCTTCTCAAAGGCCTGCACATTCAAAAGGATGCGCTGCATACTTTCCAGGACGATTTGCTCCACCACTTTCTCACGGATATAGTGGGCAGAACAAACCTCGGAGTTCTTGCGATAGGAGGAGCAGAAGAAATAGGCTTGCTCCCGCTTGTAGTTGTTGGTGACACTGTAATACAGCTTCTCTCCGCAGTCGGCGCAGTAGAGCAGACCCGAAAAGGGACTGACGATGCCGCTTTTCGTGGGCCTGCGGCGGTGCTTGCGAAGCTCCTGCACCAAGGCGAAGGTTTCCCGGTCGATGATGGCAGGATGGGTATCCTTGAAGATCTGCCATTCCTCCGGTGGACGCTCGATTTTCTTCTTGTTCTTGAAGGACTTGGTGGTGCTGCGGAAGTTGACCGTATCACCGCAGTATTCCTGCTTGCCGAGAATGTCCGCCACGGTGGCAGAGCACCAGTTGTAGGGCACAGCGGGCGGTTTGCTGCAATTCCTGCCGATATTGCCCCAATGCTCCGTAGGCGTCGGTATCTTGCCAGCTTTCAGTCGTTTGGCGATCTGCGTGGGGCCGAGGCCGTCCACACACCAAGCGAAAATCTGCCGCACGGTCTTTGCCGCATCCTCATCCACCATCCAGCCGTTCTTACTCTCCGGGTCTTTCAGATACCCAAAGGGCGGATTGGTGGTCAGCGGTGCGCCGGACATTCCCTTGCTCTTGAACACACTGCGTACCTTCTGGCTGGTGTTCTTGGCGTGCCACTCGTTGAATAAGTCCTGCACCGGAACAAGGTCGCTGAATAGTTATACTTGCCGCCGTCCCGAAAAGAAACGGAATTAAAGCAGAAATGGCAGTGCAGATGTTTCTTGTCCAGATGGGTGGTGACGATGATCTCGAAGCGGTCGCCCCACATCTCCTTCGCCAGCTTCACGCCGATCTCGTGGGCAAGCTGCGGCGTGACCTCCTCCGGCTTGAAGCTCTGATACCCGTGCCAAGCGATATAGCCGTCCGTCTTGCCGTAGCGTTTCTTGGTAAGGATCATCTGCCGCAGCGCTGTTTCTTTCAGGCAGTTGATGGCGGTGACATACTCGCCCTCCTGCGTGGTCTCCGGGCGCTGAACATAGGAAAACACATTGTAGAGGTCTTGCAGCTCCGGCGTTTTCGCTGCCGTCTTTTCCGGGTCCTCCACATAGTCAATGAGGTCCTTCAAGCGGCCTTCGATGTGCCAAAGAGATGTCGTTGCCATTAGATCACCCCCTGCAAGTCCAGCACCAGCCGTTCAATTTCGGCACAGAGATTCAGGGCAGACGGCTCGAATTTGGCACATTCTTTCAAGTCGGAATGGGCCTTATAGAGTTCGTCTATTAGCTGCCAAAATACATCCGGTGGCTTTGGCTTCGGGTGGACGCCCTGGCATAGCTGACGGACATATTCGCTTTGGGTCAGTCCGCATAGAGCGCTGTTTCGCTCCAATTTCTCTTTTTCTTCTTCGGTCAGGCGTACCTTGATACGCACTTTTTCTCCCTTCATTTTGTCATCTCCATTCTTTAGTAGGGGTATTCAGGGGCGTACCCCTGAGTTAGTCCGCATGCCGCAAGGCTGCGGATCTGGATTGTGGGGGCCACAATCCGATGCTCGTTATTCTTGTGGACAGCACCTTATGTTTTTAGATTTCTCTGCCACTTTCCCCGAATGTCGTTTTTCTATTCCTGCCCCGGAATCTCACCGCAGCGTTGCCTCGCTCACTCCCTGCCGGAGAGGTCATCGCAAGGTCATATCCCATTCGGACGGTCATTCAGTTTTCAATTTGCCCCTCAATAGGTAGCCAGCGAGAAGGGGCAAAAATTAACCCTCTCTGCAATATTTTTTACAGTGCCTACAACGGCAAAAAGAGCCGGTACACAGCACATCAAATCAGCGGGAGAAAATCTCTCGCCATATCTTTGATGAAACTATGTACCGGCTCTGTTATTCAGAAACCTTCATTGTTTGCCTTTTCCGCCCCGCTGGCAGACTCAGCAACAGGAGCGGCGCAGCCGCAATCCTTTTCGGCGGCTGCCTTGTGTTTCATTTCAGATATTCAGTTGTGGACTCTGCTATGAGAGCAAAATATAGTATAGCATATAGAACGCTTGTTCGTCAACCATCTTTGGATCATTCCTTAAAAATTGGAGCATACTATAAAGCTCATCTCACGAGCGTAGCATCTACAAGTCGGCAATACTGAAATCCGCTCTCTGTGTAGACTTCAAAAGTGCCCGTCACCGTTATTTCCGCCCCCAGCTCTGGGTAATCATTCGGATAGGTATGTTCGCCAGTTAGGATAAATTCAAGCCCCTGTGAGCAGCAGGCGGTGGCATCGGCAATCACGCAGGCAAATCGAGCTGTGGATTCATCGGGCGTGCCATCTGTATTGTATACATATCCAATGGCAAATTGTCCCTTCATTTTAACAGTTTTCCCGATGTAGTCATCGGGGGTGTACATCATATTATAAACCTCAGAATAAACCATTGTGCTGCTGAGCTTTGTCAGGTCAACATCAATGCCGTCCGCACTTTGTGCAGGCTTGGAGGTTGTAGGCGCAGACTCCGAGCTCTTTTCTGTCGTTTGATTTTGTGAAACAGATGGATTCGGTGTCTGATTATCGGTTGTCCCTTTATCTTTCTTGCTTTCACAGGCGGAAAGAGAGCTAAGCGTCAGAACAATCAGTACTACGCAAAACAGCTTTTTCATTTTCTCACACCTCCAATAACGGTTCCTGCCAGCCATGACAGACCGAACGCAATAATCTGAACGGCTACGATCGTCGAACCTACAGGCGTACCGGCAAGAATGGAAGCCAAAATACCGATAAGCGAACACGCAACCGATAGAGCTGCGGCGCAGATAGTCACGCTGCGGAAGCTCTTAAACATCCGCATAGCGGACAGCGCCGGGAAAATCACCAGTGCGGAAATCAGCAGTGAGCCGACAAGGTTCATAGCCAAAACAATGATAACGGCAACAACGATAGCAATCAGCAGATTGTAAAGTCCGGCTTTCGTTCCGGTTGCCCTTGCAAAGTTCTCGTCAAATGTCACGGCAAAGATTTTATTATAAAACAGGATGAAAACAGCCACGACCAGCACCGACATCCCCACGCAAAGCCACACCTCTACGGGGGACAGCGTCAGGATGGAGGTGGAACCGAACAGCGTGCTGCACACATCGCCCGAAAGGTTGGACGAGGTGGAGAAAATGTTCATCAGAAGGTACCCGATGGCAAGCGCGCCCACCGAGATCATGGCGATGGCGGCATCCCCCTTGATTTTCGTGTTCTGCCCGGTGCGCAGAAGCAGTACGGCGCTGATGATCGTGATGACCATCACAAGCGGCATTTCGTTTGTGATCTGCAAAATGGCGGCAATCGCCATGGCGCCAAACGCCACATGAGAAAGTCCGTCGCCTATGAATGAAAACCGTTTCAGCACCAGCGTTACGCCCAGCAGAGAGGAGCAGAGCGCAATCAGAACGCCGACCACCAGCGCATAGCGGACAAAAGGATATGCCCAATAGAGGGTCAGTTTTTCCAAGATAGTGGTCATTGGTCATCACCACCTTTCTCTGCGGCAAACAACCGCCCCTGCGAGCTTTGGAGATAGTCTGCCTTTGTCCCAAAGAAAACGGTATCGCCGATATGCAGAATATGGCTGGCATATTTAACTGCGGCAGCAATATCGTGAGAGATCATAATAACGGTGATACCGTCCCGATGGTTCAGTTCGTTGATCAGACGGTACATTTCCGCTGTTACTTTGGGATCAAGCCCGGAAACCGGCTCGTCCAAGAGCAGCATTTTTTGTGTGGCGCACAGCGCACGGGCAAGCAATACCCGTTGCTGCTGTCCGCCAGACAGCTCCCGATAACAGCGCCTTGCAAGCTGTGTGATTTGCATTTTGACCATAGCATCAAGCGCAAGCTGCTTTTCGGCTTTGTTGTAAAATGGGCGGCTGCCGCAGCGTCCCTGACACCCGGAGAGAACAATTTCTCTCACGGATGCCGGAAAGTCCTTTTGTACTTGCGTTTGCTGCGGCAGATAGCCGATCTCATTTTTCCTCAGCCCGTCGCCCGTCAAAATTCTGCCGCTGATAGGCGGCTGTAAGCCGAGAATTGTTTTCATAAGTGTGCTCTTGCCAGAGCCGTTTTCCCCTACAATGCAGAGGTAGTCGCCTGCAAAGACCTCGAAACTCAGGTCTTGCAGAACGGACTTCCCATCATAGCCGACGCAGAGATTTTGACAAGTGAGCTGAGCCATTCTCCTACCTCCTTAACCCAATGCTTCTTTCAGTACGGACAAGTTCTTCTCCATCACGGAGAGATAGGTCGTACCATTTTTCACATCTTTGGAGGTGGTGGACTGCATGGAATCCATGGTCAGCACCTTTTGATTTTTTTCAATGGTGTTCTGGACAATGGTTTCGGCAATCTTATGCTGTGCGCCCTCGATGGTCAGAACGCAGGGCAGCTTTAGCTCGTCCACCTTTTTGGCAAGGAAGGAAATCGTCTCAAAGCTGGCCTCGGTTTCGGCGGAGCAGCCCACAAAGGCGGCATAGTAGTTCAAGCCGTAATCGTCCACCAGATAGCGGAACGGGAAGCGGTCGCCAAACAAAACGGTTTTATTACTTGCTGCGTCCACGGCGGCCTGATAGTCAGCGTCAAGGGCAGACAGCTTTTTGATGTAAGCGGAGGTATTGGCAGCGTAGGCGTCCTTATTGTCGGGGTCAATCTGCTGCAATGCGCTGGAAATTGTATCGCAAAGCGTTTCGGCATTTTTCAGCGAGAGCCAAACATGCTCGTCATACTCCGCTTCTTCCTCGTGGTCGTGTTCTTCTGCATCGTCATGTTCATCGGCATCTTCGTGGTCGTGGTCGTGTTCCTCTTCCTGCATACCCTCAACGGTTTCTTCCTCTTTTACGGAATCTCCCAACACTTCCAACAGGTTGATGACCTTCATATCCTTGTTGGTCGCATTTTTCAAAGCGTCATCGACCCAGCCGTCGGATTCGCCGCCAACATAGATGAACAGGTCACAATCAGAAATCTTGACAATATCATCAGCAGTTGGCTGATAGCTGTGCAGGTCAACGCCGTTGTCAAGCAGCATTGTGATTTCAGCGTTGTCAGCTTTGTCACCAAGAATTTCTTTGACCCAATCGTATTCGGGGAAAATCGTAGTGACGATGCTCAGTTTGTCAGTTTTGTTGGTATCGTTCTGCTTTCCGCAGCCGGCAAGAACGCCGACCAGCATTAAAAGCGCAAGCAGCAGCGCAGTTATTTTTTTCATAGGGATTGTTACCTCCAGATTATGATAAGAGCTTAAAAATGGGCGCAAAAATACAAGGGTAACGGCAACACCGCAAGAGCCTACCCGGAAACGGATAGACTTCACCCTTGTAAAAAACTCTTATTTAATCTGAAAGTTTGACCTTGAGAGATACCAGAGTATAGCTTTGTGCGTAGTCCGTGCAGACAGAAATACTCCTACACAGAGTATATGTAAACGCAGCGGCGAAAGCCACGGCGCATACAGCAAGCGAAAGGTTTTTCAGAGCGTTCTGGCAAACATTGATCTGATAGCAGATAGGGCAGTTCTCGCCCACGCAGTCATGGTCGGTTTCCGCCGCAATAAAAAGAGCAGAATAGAGCATGACAAGCAAGACTGTCACAGCAAGAAGCAATGCTGCGATCCTCTTTTTCTTTTCCACTCTGCTCACCACCTTTTATTTTCTGCAATCGGCGCAAATGCCGTACAAAATCGTTTCCGTTTTGTCGATTTGAAAGCCTGTGCTTTCCAATGTACTGTGAAGAAGCTGCTCCGCTTCTTTTTCTCCAAGATGAATGCTTTTGCCGCATACCCGGCAGGAGAGGTGCAAGCTATCTTTGCATTCCTCGGCGGCAATGTATTGATAAAAGACTTCCCGCGTTCCTTCACGAACGCTGCGTTTAAGAAGCCCTTCCTCCTCCAAAGCGGAGAGATTGCGATAAACGGCGCTGATGCTGATGTTGTCTGCCGCCAGTGCGTCGGCTATCTGCCGTGCGGTCATCTGTTCGTCCGTATGCTCTGAAAGATAGGTAAGAAGCCGCTTGCGCTGCCGTGTCAGATACTTTGCCATCAGTCGCACCTCCAATTTGCAACTTACTCGCAAATTATTATACATCAGCTTTGCACATTTGTCAATATGCGAATTGGTTGCAAATTAAGTCAAATATATAGGGCCGCACCGCACTTGGTACAGCCCTATAACTTAACAAAGAATAATTTCGGTGTTTATGATTTCTGTTGCGCGATTACGAATATTGTTCACCCTGCCGACCCATTCCATAGGATCGTCAGCTTTTAGTGTCTCCGTGACACCTTCTGCCTCTGCCATCTGCTTTACCAGCCGAGAGAATAGTTCCTCCGCCTGCCGGTCAATATCAGCGAGATAACCGTTTAGCTTGCCGCTGGTGAGCAGGGAGGTATATAGTGCCCTGCGGTGGGTTTTAAGATAACGCCGGTGCCGCTGCCCCCAAATACCGATGTATACCTCAGGTTCTTCCGGAAGCTTCAGACAGGGCAGATAGTAGTCCCCTTGCAGTTCATACCAAGGCCCGTTCTGTTCGTTGTAGATGTACTTCTCCATTTTGTAATCCTCCAATATGATTGATTTTGCCTACAATCCAATCATTCCGGCTGACTACAAAAGCCGAAGGAGACACTTCCTTACGAAGTGTCTCCTTCCGGAGGACGTTCTTCATTTTACGCTTTATCAAATTTGTAATGCCCCTGGACAAAGGACAAGAACTGCCGCTCCACCGCCGTAAGGGACAGATTCTGCCGGTGGGCCAGATAGATGGTCCGCTTCAGCCCGTTTTCGTCCATGGGAAAGGTCAGCACCCGGCCGTCCTTTACCTCCTGCCGTACCGACAGGGCCGACAGCACCGAGACCCCCGTGCCCTGGGCCACCATCCGCTTGATGGTCTCCGGGTCGTCCAGCCGGGCCACAATGTGCAGCTTCCGGGTGTCGTACCCCGTTCGGGCCATGTACTGCTGCAGCGTCCGGTCCGTGCCGGAGCCCTGTTCCCGGGCAATGGTAGGCTCTCCCAGCAGCTCCTGCCCCCAGGCGCCCCGGCGCTGCAGGGCCTGGTATCGGCCGGTGTTGGGCGTCACCATCACCAGCTCGTCACGCACCAGAGGACAGTAATCCATGGCGTCCCCCTCCATGCGGGAGCCCACAAATCCCAGGCGCACCTGCCCGCTCTGGAGCAGCTTGTGTACCTGGGCGGAGTCCCCGTGGCGCAGCTCATAGCGGCACTCCGGGTGCCGCAGGAAAAAGGAGGCCATCAGCTCCGGCAGCATGTACTGCCCCGGCACCGTGGAGGCGCCCAGCAGCAGGGGAGGGCAGGCCTGCCGCAGGGGATCCCCGGCGGCGGCTGTCAGCGCCTGGCACTGAGACAGGATCTTCTTCACCATGGGGTACAGCTTCTGCCCCTCCTCCGTCAGCGATACGCCGCCCTGTCCCCGGCGCAGCAGCAGCGGCACCCCCAGGCACTGCTCCAGGGAGCGCAGGTGGGTGCTGGCGGTGGATTGGGTCAGGTGCAGCAGCTCGGCGGCCCGGGTCAGGCTCTCCTGCTCCGCCGCCGCGGCAAACACCTCCAGCTGCCGCAGTGTGTACTCGATCACCACCGTATCCCTCCTTGTTTCTATTGGTCATATTATACAAAAATCGTTATTTCCTGTCAAGACGAACGATATTGCCCCGAATTCATGGATTTTACAAATAATTGATTAATTTCATGGAAAAAGACAGTTGGACGGGACAAAAGCCACCTTTTATAATGAAAGTACCATTCGGAGAAAGGAAAAAACACATGAAAAGATTTTTCAAGGAAAACTGGCTTGTGATCGTCACAGGCGTGGTGGTGGGCCTGGCGGCCCTGCTGCTGCAGGCCCATGGCAATCCCAAGAACATGGGCTTCTGCATTGCCTGCTTCGAGCGTGATATCGTCGGTGCTCTGGGCCTGCACAGCGCGGCTGCGGTGCAGTACGTCCGTCCCGAGGTCATCGGCATCGTCCTGGGCTCTTGCATCATGGCCCTCATCGGCAAGGAGTTCCGTGCCCAGGCCGGCTCCTCTCCCGCCACCCGCTTTGCTGTGGGCGCCCTGGTGATGATCGGCGCTCTGGTGTTTTTGGGCTGCCCGCTGCGTATGCTGCTGCGTATGGGCGGCGGCGACCTCAACGCCTTCGTGGGCCTGCTGGGCTTCGTCATCGGCGCCGCCATCGGCACCCTCTTTTTGAAGAAGGGCTTCAACCTGGGCCGCGCCTACCAGGCCAAGAGGACCGAGGGCTTTGTCCTGCCGGTGATTATGCTGGTGCTGTTTGCCCTGGCCCTGCTGGTGCCCTCCCTCTTTAACGCCTCCGAGAAAGGCCCCGGCTCTATGCATGCCCCCGTGCTGATGGCTTTCGCCGTGGCTCTGGTGGTGGGCGCTCTGGCCCAGCGGTCCCGGCTGTGCATGGCCGGCGGCGTCCGCGACACCGTCATGCTGAAGGATCCCCACCTGCTGTGGGGCTCCGTGGCCATCTTCCTGGTGGTGCTGGTGGGCAACATCATCCTGGGCAACTTCAGCGGCTTCTCCTTCCTGTCTCAGCCCATCGCCCACTCCAACCATATCTGGAACCTGCTGGGCATGACCATCGTAGGCTGGGGCTCCGTGCTCCTGGGCGGCTGCCCCCTGCGCCAGCTGGTCCTGGCCGGCTCCGGCAATGGCGACAGCGCCGTCACCGTCCTGGGCATGATGGCCGGTGCCGCCCTGGCCCACAATCTGAAGCTGGCCAGCGGCGCCGATCCCGGTGTCAACGAGGCCGGCGAGTACGTGAAGTACGCCGTTACCACCAACGCCAAGGTGGCCGTGGCCATCGCCTTTGTGGTGCTGCTGGTGATCTCCCTGTGTAACATTCTGCGTAAGAAGGAGCGTGCGTAATATGGTAACGGTAGATGCCAGGGGCTTTTCCTGCCCCATCCCCCTGCTGATGGTGCAGGAGGAGATCAAAAAGACGGACCCCGCCGAGCTGGAGGTGCTTATCGACGCCCCCTGCGCCGTGGAAAATATCCAGCGCTTCGCCTATCATAACAGCTATGACTTTAGCGCTCAGGAGAACGGCGACGAGTGGACCCTGACCCTGCGCAAAAAGTAAAAACCGACATATCTGCCCGGCTGATGCCGGGCAGATATGTCCTGCGGGAGAGAGAAAATGCTGCAAAAGAAAACCTGGCTGCTTGTGACCTTTTATACAACTGCCGGGGTCATGGCCCTGGAGAGCGCCTGTAAGGCGGCGGGCCTGCCGGGGCGCATCGTCCCCGTGCCCCGCTCCATCACCGCCGACTGCGGCCTGGCCTGGCGGTGCGAGCCGTCCCTGCGCCTGCAGGTGGAGGCTCTGGCGGACCCGGAGGAGGTCATGGGCGTCTATGAGCTGGAGATGTAAATAAAAAAGATACCGTCCCGGGGCAGCCTCCCGGGGCGGTATTTTATTGCCCATGACGCGGTGTTCATTGCCCATGACGGGATAGCTTTTGCCCTTTGAGGGACGGAATTCGCATCCGGCCCGCAAAGGGTTGCCGCCCCGGGGGCTGCGGTCCCCGGGGCGGCGGTTAAAGGAGATATGCTCTTGTTTGCTTATCAGATGCTTATCGGTTTTTGACTTATCAGATCTTAGCGGAGAGCTTGGTGGCCTCCTTGTAGGGGCGCACCAGCATGTAGACCAGGAAGGCCAGAGCTGCCACGGCGAAGATGAGGCCGATGACATTCACATTGCCGGTGAACAGGCCGCCGAACTGGTTGATCATCAGGCCGATGAGATAGGCGAAGCCGCACTGATAGCCGATGGCGAACCAGGTCCACTTGTGGTTGTTCATCTCCCGCTTGATGGCACCGATGGCGGCGAAGCAGGGAGCGCACAGCAGGTTAAAGACCAGGAAGCTGTAGCCGCTGATGCCGTTGAAGGCCTGGGCGATGTTCTGGTACACGGTTCCGTCGCCGCCGCCATAGAGGATACCCAGGGTACCCACGATGTTCTCCTTGGCCACCAGGCCGGTGATGGAGGCCACGGCGGCCTGCCAGGTGCCCCAGCCCAGGGGCTTGAAGATCCAGGCGATGACACCGCCGATGGCGGCCAGAATGGAGGAGTCGATCTCGCTCTCATCCAGCATACGGAAGGTGCCGTCCACCCAGCCGAAGTAAGTGGTGAACCAGACAAAGATGGTGGAGAGCAGGATGATGGTACCGGCCTTCTTGATGAAGGACCAGCCGCGCTCCCACATGCTGCGCAGGACATTACCCAGGGTGGGCCAGTGGTAGGCGGGCAGCTCCATAACGAAGGGAGCGGGGTCGCCGGCGAACATCTTCGTCTTTTTCAGCATGATGCCAGAGACGATGATGGCGGCCATGCCGATGAAGTAGGCGGAGGTGGAGACCCATGCGCTGCCGCCGAACAGAGCGCCGGCGATCATGGCGATGAAGGGCACCTTAGCGCCGCAGGGGATAAAGGTAGTGGTCATAATAGTCATACGGCGGTCCCGTTCGTTTTCTATGGTACGGGAGGCCATGATGCCGGGCACACCGCAGCCCACGCCGATGAGCATGGGGATGAAGGACTTACCGGACAGACCGAACTTGCGGAACACGCGGTCCAGAACGAAGGCGATACGGGCCATGTAGCCGCAGGCCTCCAGGAAGGCCAGCATCAGGAACAGCACCAGCATCTGAGGCACGAAGCCCAGCACGGCGCCCACACCGGCTACGATACCGTCATTGATCAGGCCGCTGAGCCAGTCGGCAGCACCGGCGGCCTCCAGGCCGTCGCCCACCAGCACGGGGATACCGGGGACCCACACGCCATAGTCGGCGGGATCGGGCTCGTCAAAGCCGTTCTCCTCCAGGTAGGCCACAGCGTCCACATAGGTCATTTGGACCACATCGTCCATCTTGTCGGCGCCCTCGGGCAGAGCGTTATAGTAGGCGGTCATGGTGTTGATGGCCAGAGTCTCCTCGTCCTCCACGTCCACGGTGGCGGTGTTGGAGGTGGCCACAAAGGCCTTCATCTCGGCCAGGGCGGCGCTTGCGTCAAAGTCCTCGGCCTCCGTGTCCAGACCCAGGAAGGCATCCACGGCCTGGATGGCGGCGGTGTAGTCGTCGTTGACCTGGTTATATTCCTTGGAGCCGATGCCCAGCAGATGCCAGCCGTCACCGAACACGCCGTCATTGGCCCAGTCGGTGGCGGGGGCGCCTACGGCTACCATGGCGATCCAGTATACCAGGAACATCACAACGGCGAAGATGGGCAGGCCCAGCCAACGGTTGGTGACGATCTTGTCGATCTTATCGGAGGTGGACAGGGAGCCCACGCTCTTTTTCTTGTAGCAGCCCTTGATAATGTCAGCGATGTAGACATAGCGCTCGCCGGTGATGATGCTCTCGGCATCGTCGTCCAGCTCCTTCTCGGCGGCCTTGATGTCCTCCTCAATATGAGCCATGACATCGGCGGGGATGCTCAGCTGGGAGAGGACCTTGTCGTCACGCTCGAAGATCTTGATGGCGTACCAGCGCTGCTGCTCCTCGGGCATGTTATGTACGGCGGCCTC
>CAKTZK010000046.1 GCA_934635515.1 uncultured Oscillospiraceae bacterium | reverse complement strand
GAGGGGTCGGTCCCTGCACCCTTTGTAAAAAACCTGTCATTACCACAACCAGTGACCGATGTCACTGGTTGTGGCAATCCGTACCTCCGTCCCCCAACCCCATTTCTTCCCCCTTTTCATCTGCCTTAAAATGTGATAAAATAAATTTTACACAAAAAACCTGGGAGAGGGAGGAAGACCATGCGCAACCGCATCTATATCGAGATCACCAACCGCTGTAACCTCTCCTGCAACTTCTGCCATGGTACCCGCCGGTCTTTGCGCACCATGACTCCGTCGGAGTTCGAGACCTTGGCCCAAAAGCTCCGAGGCGAGACCAAATATCTGTATTTCCATGTTTTGGGGGAGCCGCTGCTGCATCCGCAGCTGCCGGAGGTGCTTGCCATCGCTCATCGCCTGGGCTTTCGCACCTGCCTGGTCACCAACGGCACCCTGCTGCCCCAGCAAAAGGATGCCCTTCTCGCCGCCCCGGGCCTTCACAAGCTCAGCGTCTCCCTCCACAGCTTCGAGGGCAACGCACAAAGCGGCGATATGTCCGCTTACCTGCGTGGCATGTGGGACGCGGTCCTGCCTCTGTCCCAAAAGGGTACTCTCTGCGCCCTGCGCCTGTGGAACGAAGGCGCCGCCCAGCGCCGCAACGCCGAAATTTTGCACCTCCTCTCCGACCAAATCGGCCAAAATGTGGAGCTTCTTCCCCAAGACGCCCGTGGAAACCGCACCCTGTCCCCGAATCTTTTCCTGGAGCGGGCGGAGCGCTTTACCTGGCCGGACCTGGGCGCCCCGGAGACCGGGGCCAACTTCTGCCACGGCCTCACGCGGCAGCTTGCGGTGCTGTGCGACGGCACCGTTACCCCCTGCTGCCTGGATAGCGAGGGCACCATCGCCCTGGGAAATCTCTTCACCCAAACCCTGCCGGAGATCCTCCGAAGCCCTCGAGCCGCCGCCATGGCCGCAGGCTTTGCCGCCCGCCGGCCCTCCGAGGACCTGTGCCGCC
Source organism: uncultured Oscillospiraceae bacterium (assembly GCA_934635515.1). Next base: position 11,403 of record CAKTZK010000046.1, on the reverse strand, counting down.
GCTGCGGCTATGCCCGCCGTTTTCTGAGATAAGCTATGGAACAAAATATTGAAAAATTGCAAGCCATCGTCAGCCTCCTTCTGACCTGGTACGACGAAAACCGACGCATCCTCCCCTGGCGGGAGGAGGTGTCCGCCTACCGCACCTGGGTGTCGGAGATCATGCTCCAGCAGACCCGGGTGGCCGCCGTGCTGCCCTACTTTCAGCGCTTCATGGTCCGGTACCCCACGGTGCAGGACCTGGCCCGGGGCGATGAGGAGGAGCTGCTGAAGCTCTGGGAGGGCCTGGGCTATTACAGCCGCGCCCGCAATCTGCAAAAGGCCGCCCGGATAGTGGCAGAGGACTACGCCGGTGCGTTTCCGGCAGACTATAAGGGGCTTGTCGCCCTCCCGGGCATCGGGGACTATACCGCCGGAGCCATTCTCTCCATCGCCTTCGGCCTCCCCGTCCCGGCGGTGGACGGCAATGTTTTGCGCATCGCTAGCCGCATAACCGGCTGGGACCGGGATGTGCAGTCTACAAAAAAAGAGATCACCCGCTGGATGACCGGGGTGGTCCCTTCGGACCGCCCCGGCGCGTTCAACCAAGCCCTCATGGACCTGGGCTCGGCCCTGTGCCTGCCTGGCCCTGCCCCCCGCTGCCCAGACTGCCCCCTTCGGGGCCTCTGCACCGCCGAAAAGGAGGGGAGCCAGGCCCGGCTCCCGGTCCGCGCCCCCAAAAAGGACAAGCGATTGGAGGAAAAAACCGTTTTCCTCCTGCGCCGCCCGGACGGCTCCGTGGCCCTGGGGCAGCGCCCCCCAAAGGGCCTCTTGGCGGGCCTTTGGGAGTACCCCAACGCCCCCGGCCTGCTCACGGAGGATCAGGCCGCCCGGCAGCTGGTCGCCTGGGGCCTCACGCCCCTGCACTGGGCGGAGTCCTGGCAGGCTAACCACATTTTCACCCACGTCCGCTGGCAGATGCAGGGCTACGCCGTCTTGGTCTCCGGCACGGGCGACCTCTCGTGGTATTCGGAGGATCAGCGCCGCCAAAAGGCCATTCCCTCCGCCTTTGAAAAAGCCAACCGCATCCTGGAAAAATGGGAAGGAGAATAATATAAATGGCACAGCTTTACTTTAAATACGGGGCCATGGGCTCCAGCAAATCCGCCAACGCCCTCATGGCCCGGTTTAACTACGAGGAGCGGGGCCAGGACACCCTCCTGGTGAAGCCCCAGCTGGACACCCGGGACGGCGACCACATGGTCCGCTCCCGCATCGGCCTGGAGCATCCCTGCATCTATTTTCACGAGATGCAGCAGATGGCCGACAGCGACCTGCAAAAGTACGCCTGCATCATCGTGGACGAGGCCCAGTTTCTCACCAAGGAGGAGGTCTACTACCTGGTGCATCTGGTGGACGACTGCAATATCCCCGTTATCTGCTACGGGCTGAAGGCCGACTTTAAGGGGGAGCTTTTCCCCGGCAGCTACCAGCTCCTGGTTCTGGCGGATAAGCTGGAGGAGGTAAAAACCATCTGCTGGTGCGGCAAAAAAGCCGCCTTTAACGCCCGGTTTGACGAGCACGGCCATGTGGTCAAGGAGGGGGCCCAGGTGGTGCTGGGAGCCAATGATAAGTATATCGGCCTTTGCCGCCGTCACTGGATGGCCGGGGACCTGGGCCCGGACTTCAAGCCCTTAAAGGGATGATCTGTAATCTTTGTCCCCGCCGCTGCGGGGCCGAAAGAACGGAAAGGGAGGGCCGCGGCTTCTGCCGGATGCCCGCCACGGCGGTGGTGGCCCGGGCGGCCCTGCACCCCTGGGAGGAGCCGGTGCTCTGCGGCCCCCGGGGCGCGGGAACGGTGTTCTTCTCCGGCTGCAATCTGGGCTGCTCCTACTGCCAAAACGCCCCCATTTCCCGGGAAAACTTCGGCAGGCCCGTGTCTGCTTCCCGGCTGCGGGAGATTTTTCAGGAGCTTATCGCCCGGGGCGCCGCCACCATCGACCTGGTGACACCCACCCATTTTGTGCCCTTCCTCCTGCCCGCCCTGGACCCGCCGCTCCCGGTGCCGGTGGTGTATAACTGCGGCGGCTACGAGAGCGTGGACACCCTGCGGCAATTAGACGGCAAGGTCCAGGTGTACCTGCCGGACCTGAAATACGCCGAGATGGATCTGGCCCGGGAGTTGTCTCAGGCTCCGGACTATTTCCCGGTGGCCACAGCCGCCATCCGGGAGATGTTCCGCCAGACCGGCCCCTGCGTGGTGGAGAACGGACTGCTCAAGCGGGGCGTCCTCATCCGCCACCTGGTGCTCCCCGGCCACCTGGAAAATACCCGCCTCTGCCTGGACTGGATCGCCCGCACCTTCCGCCCCGGAGAGGTGCTGGTGTCTCTCATGAGCCAGTACACCCCTCAGCCCGGAGCGACGGGGAGCCTGGCCCGGCATGTGACGGCGGCGGAGTACCGCGCGGCGGCGGCGTACATGGAAAACTGCGGCATCACCGGCGGCTTTACCCAGGAGCGCACCTCTGCCCGGGAGGAGTATACCCCGGCCTTTGACCTTACCGGGGTCTGACAGTTCCGGCCGAATAATTTCTGTTGCAATCCTGCCCGGAATGTGGTACGGTAAAAGCACAAGAAAAAGGCCGCTTCCGGCGGCCTGATGCGGACATATCATTTAGGAGGTACCTGTATGAGCTATCCCAAGACCGGTCAGGAGGTCTATGTCAGCCTGAATCTGTCCAATACCATGCTCACCGGCATCGGCAAGGGCACCATCACCCGGGAGGAAGTCTCCGTAGACTACTTAAAGAAGCTGTTTGAAAAGTACGGTGTTATCGTCTCCGCCAAGCCTGAGCAGGCCCGCCTGCTGCAGATCGTCAATGAGACCTTTGACCTGGGCCTGGAGGTGCCGGAGGAGCTGAAGCTGTTCCAGCTGTCTGAGCAGCACCGCCGTCTGGTGGTCATCAATGTCCAGGGCCTGCGCCGCAAGGGCGGCTCGCTCCTGCCGGAATACACGGAGGAGGAGTTTAACGAGGCCACCTTCACCTTCGTGAAATACTACGTCCAGTCCCGCCACTATGATGAGCTGGTAGAGGAGAACAAAAAGCTGAAGTATGACCTGGACCAGGAGCTGGAGTGGCGCCACCGCACCGACAGCTAAAAAAGTATATAAGAAATCCCCCACGCCCCGCCGATTACCCCGGCGGGGCGTTTTTCATTTCCAGAAGTCCCTCGTAGGGGCGGCCCTCGGGGTCGTCCGCCCCCCTAATTTCTTTACAAAAAAGGAAACGCCCCACCCGGGCGTCCCCCCAAAAAATCGTGTTTCCAATTCTGCCCGCTATTCCTTCGGATCACTCTCTTTGAAAGCCGAAGCAATCAGCCCGATCAGTCCAACGGCGGCGGCTCCGGCGCAGAGAAAGAAGACTGCCTCTGCTTTTTTTGCTTTGAGATAGGCCATAAATCCGGTATACAGGACCTTTCCGCTCGTGTCAACGACCTCGTAGTCCCCTGCCGATAGGAAAGGGGCCCAAATCACCGCCACGCCCAGAATTCCCACGCACAGCAGCACGATAAACGGCGTCAGCCGTGCCTGGGGCTCCTGCTGTACCGCCCCGCCGGGAGTTTCTTCGCCTGCGCTGGCATCGCCCTCTTCTGTTTTAATTAAATAATCCGTGGTCACGCTAAAAATATCGCTGATCTGCGCCAGCAGACCCAGCTCCGGGGTGGACTGATCCAGCTCCCACTTGCTGATGGTCTGCCGTGTTACGCTGAGCCGGGCCGCCAGTTCCTCCTGGGAAAGCCCCTGGGCCTTGCGCAGCTTTTGCAGCTTCTCGCCAAAACTCATAGCGTACACTCCTTTCCTCTGGGATGCGTTCAGTATACAGGAAACCCCGAAAACCGTCTACCAACGGCTCCAAACATTCCCGCAACGATTCGTTGCGCCGCCTGTTTTGGCTTACACCACCCGGTAGTCGCCCCGGGCCGCGGCCTCCAGCCGCCGGGTCTTTTCCCGGACCAGCTCATCCTGCAGCAGACCGATGATGCGGTTGCTCACCAAAAAGCCCTTGGCCGTTAGGTGCCAGCCTTTCTCGTCCTGCTCCGCCAGCCCCTCCCGGGCGCACTGCTGCAAAAGCTCTGCCAGCGGCGCAAACCGCTGCCGAAACCGATACTCGAACTCCCGGGGATCCACCCCCTGCACGGTGCGCAGCCGCAGCATCAGATATTCCCGCTCCCGCTCGTCGGGATCCACCGTCTCCGACTCCTGGAGCACCAGCTCCCCCTTCAGATAGCGCTCCAGGTCCCTTGCGTAGCCGTAGCGCACGTTGCCGAAGTCGGAATAAGCCCCGGGCCCGAAACCGGCGTACTCCTGCAAAAGCCAGTATTTTAAGTTGTGCCGGGAGGCAAAGCCGGGCCTTGCAAAGTTGGAGATCTCATATTGCTCATAGCCGCACTGCTTTAAAAACTCCACCGTGTATAAGTACATATCCGCCTGCTGGTCCTCGTCCGGGAAGGTCAGCTCTTTACGCCGCTCATACAGCGGGGTGCCCTCCTCCAGCTTCAGCCCGTAGCAGGAGAGGTGCTCCGGGTGCAGACCCACCGCGTCGGACAGGGTCTTTTCCCAGCTCTCCATGGTCTGGCCCGGCAGCCCGTAGATCAGGTCCAGACTCAGGTTTTTGAATCCTGCCTTCCGGGCCGCTGCCACGGCCTCCTGCACCTGTTGCCAGGTGTGGATGCGCCCAATGGACCGCAGCATTTGGTCATCCGTGGACTGCACGCCCAGAGAGATGCGGTTGAATCCCGCCCGGCGCAGCCGCTTTAGGGCCCTCTTGTCTCCGGCGGAGTCGGGATTGGCCTCCAGGGTGATCTCCGCGTGTTTGTCCACCTTATATAATTTCTTGATACTGCCCAGCAGGCGGCACAGCCGATCCGCCCCCAGATAGCTGGGGGTGCCGCCGCCGAAATATACCGTGTCCACCTTATGGCAGTCCGCCTGGGGCGCTACCTCCGCCAGATGCCGCTCCAGGGCCCGGCAGTAGTCGTCCATCCGCCCCTCCGCCCCGGGCAGGGAGTAGAAGTCGCAGTAGGCGCACTTGCTCTGGCAAAAGGGAATGTGGATATACAGGCCCAGGGGCAGGTCCTTTTGTACAGCTGTTTTTCTCATCGCTCAGACCTCCTGCTCGGGCCGGTATAGGTGAATGGCGTCGCTGGGGCAGTTGACCTTGCAGGACCGGCAGCCGATGCAGTCCTCGGTGCGGACCTTGTAAATGCCGTCCGGCTGCTGGTCGATGCAGTGCATCACGCACCACAGGGCGCATATACCGCATCCGGTGCAGTTCACCGGGATCACCTCAGCCAGGTCATGAATTTTCTTTCCGAAAGGATGGATCATGTCAGCCATAAAATCAAAACCACCTTTTGCTTCGCCGGATCGGCGCTCTGTGCGGCGCCGTTCATTCTCCATAGTATACCCTTTTTTGCACCGATTGGCAAGAAAAACGCATATTTTATCCGCCCCGTGAGAGACTATGGCGGAAAGGATGTGTGCTCCATGGAAACAACACCCCAAAAGTATCAGGCCTATGTGAAGCAGAAACAAAAGAAGTCGCCCATCGCCAAAAATACCGCCCTGGCCTTTCTCATCGGCGGCCTTATCTGCGCCCTGGGCCAGCTCATCTCCGAAGGCTATGCCGCCGCGGGCCTGAACCCGGAGGATTCGGCCGCGGCCACCTCCATCAGTCTGGTTTTTCTCTCCGCCCTGCTCACGGGGCTGAATCTCTACCACCGTATCGCCCGCTTCGGCGGCGCCGGGACCTTGGTGCCTATCACCGGCTTTGCCAACGCCGTGGTGTCTCCGGCCATCGACTTTAAGGCCGATGAGAGTGATATAATAGGACTCAGTCAGAAAGCCTTTAAGCATTTAGGCGCGAGTATGATGATTTAGTCCAAACAATTACATTTAGAAAGGAGTATGTATTCGAGCAACATATTTAATAACCTGTCACACAGAAAAGCCGAATGAGCACTGAAACTCATTCGGCTTTTCCCATTTCACAAGGAGAATAAGGATGAAAAAACAAGGTGTACTGATTTATGATGATGTAATCGGTCGGATGGACATTCGCTTCGGGCCGCTGGATTACTACGGCGGCCTTCACTGCGGAGAACGGTTGGAGGTGCTGCTTGACGGAGAGTGGATCCCGACGAGAATCGAACTCGGTGAGTTCTGGTATCTCAAAGGCGTGAAGCTGATCAAGCTAAACGGACTGATCGTAAGAATCGAAGACTGATACTATGTGACGACGGAATGGTCGTCTTTTTTATTATTCCAAGGAAGGAGGCGCTGATGTTGAAATGCTTGATGAAGTATGAATGGGTAAAGCTCCGAAGAGATACCCTGCCGGCCGGCAAAGGTATTATGGGAGCCTGGGCAAAGATTGCCGCCAGAGCTGCATTTCGCAAGGGACACGCCTTCTATTGTGGCCATAAGAACGCTGTGAGCCCCGGAATGTGGTCCGGAGGTATTGTTGGGCTGAAGAGTATTCTCGGCATCAAAAGCCGCGTACAGGCGTTAGAGATACTGGATGAGCTGTCAGACCTCGGTTATTTGAAATACACACTGGACAGCAAAACCAAAAAGCTGACCTATCAATTAACGGATTGGGTCGTAAAATGCTCCGGCGAGGAGTGCATGAACGGAACCGTGTATGCCACAGACGGTTTTGGGTTTCTCTGCCTCCCCCGCAATATTACGCAGCGACTTGCCGAGGAGCGATATATATTTGATGAAGCAGACGCATGGCTGGATCTCTGGTGCCACACAGTATCAGAAGAACCGGGCAATGCGTTTTCTTTTATGGCGCCGGCTGTTCAATACGGCAATTACGGCGCCATATTAACTATGGAAAAACTGGGTCAGCGCTGGGGCTGGGAAAAGACAAAGGTATGGAGATTTTTCAAAAAGCACGGGGATGTCTTTGCTCTATACCGTCTTCCCGGCTCTTACGGCTGCCTCGTTTTCAATAAATCGTATCCGATGGATACTGAGGTTTCCTTGCCTGAGCAGGCAGAATTCCTACGTATTCTTGACGAAATACGTATTTGGGGTGCAAATACGCACAAGGTAGGCAGTGACAATGAACATATTAACCGGCTGGTCGCATGGTACAGCAGAAATGCCGTGGAAAAGTCGATTGGCAATGTGGAAGAAAATCGCGTTGCACTTTCAGGCAGTATAATACGCGCGTATTTTTCTCCGTGTTGGAACTGTAAGAATTGTGAGTATGTCTGCCGGAGTAAAGGGTATTTCGATCTCAAGGTACAGGAAACGAATAAAATCCGCGGACCGTGCAGGCCGACGGATATCACCAAAATCGCAAAGGAGATGTTTTATCATGAGCAAACAGGATGAGCTGCAATATGAGCAGCAGGAAAAACGAATACAAGCGCAGTCAGACGCTTTTATCACACTTCTGACAAAGCGAGGCATCTTGGGAGACAGCCGGATCGACGACGCACAAAAGCGTGCTGCCAGACAGGAAAAGACGAAAAATTGCTATCACAACACGCTGATGCTCCTCCAGCACTATCGCACGCTGGTGTGGATGCTGGAATGCTTCCCCGAGACGGTTGCTGCCGAGCTTGATCGGCCGTTTGAAGGCGTGGACAAGCTGATCGAGGATGTGGATGTCGAGGTGGCGCTGGGCAACAAGAAGATCGAAAGCCGGATGCAGGGCATGCAAAAATCTCGCCTGTTGATGGACCGGCTCAACGAGGCACTGACCGTGCTCCGAAAAAAGCCGGACAACGGCGAACGGCTGTATAATCTCATCTACACAACCTACATAGCGCCGGAGGCGCTCAACCATCAGGAGGTTTTGTATCGCCTAAACCTGTCGTCACGGAACTTTTATCGCTATCGTCAGCAGGCCATTTCCATTCTTTCCATTCGCTTGTGGGCGACAGCTGCGCCGGATGTGGACTTTTGGTTGGAGATGCTGACGCTCCTGGAAGGACTGAAATGAATATGCCCATAAAAAGGCGAAAAGTTGGCACACGATTGCCGATGACACGGGAAAGCAAATGTGCTAAAATAATATCGTCCCAAACTGGGATCGGGCGAAACCGACGCCGTTTCTTGAGCTGAAAAGCTTTGAGAGACGGCGTTTTTTGCTGCCCAATACCGAAGAAAGGAGGGCCAAAAGCATGAACAGACAGCTTCGGCTGCGCGATGGAAAGATCAAAACCGCATACTGGTCGCTTGTGGGCGTTGTGGCGGCACTGCTCGTTTCGACACAGGCGGTATTCGCCGCAGATATGTGGGATCGTTTTTCGATGATCATGAAGGATATCTACGGAGAGCTTGTGGCGATCAGCACCATCGTGGCAGTCACCGTGGCCGCTATCGCCCTGCTGGTACGCATGATATCGCGCAATCAGCGAGCCGTCGACGAGGCGACGAGCTGGCTCAAGAGGATCGTGATCACCTGGATCGTTCTGAATTCTCTCGGCTTTATCGTTGCCTATCTGCAGCCCCTTATCAGCGGCGGAAACTACAACCCGTAAAAGATCCGGTCAAGCGGAAAGGAGGTGAACACCTATGCTTGACTGGATTTTTGAAGGAATCGTCACCTGGATCAGCAGCGTTGTGTCAGACATGATGGATGCGGTGTCCGGGCTGTTCCTTCAGGCGCTTGGCACGGATATGACGGCAATGGAAGAATACTTCCCGTTTGTGTCCAAAGCTTTCACCGTAATGCAGTACACCGCATGGGCGCTGTTGTTTTTGATTACAGTCTGGCAGTTGTTCCGTGTTTTCGGAGGCCCTGTAACAGAAGCAGAAAATCCGTGGATACTGCTTGGCAGAAGTGCGTTATTCGCCTTCCTGATCGGATATGCCAAGCCGATTTTCCTATTGACGCTGAAAATCGCAACAGCGCCGTATACGGCACTCATGGACATTCAAATGACGGCGGAGGACTTTACCTTTGCCGGAATCGAGCAGGCACTTCAAAACGGGTTGACCAGTCTTATCGCCACCATCTCGGTGGTCGGACTGTTGTTGCTCGTCATACTGGAAATTGCGTTGGGCTGGAACTATTTCAAGCTGCTGCTTGAAACGGTGGAACGGTACATCGTTGTCGGTGTGCTGTGCTACACCTCACCTCTCGCCTTTTCTATGGGTGCCTCCAAAGCAACAACGCCGGTATTCCGGTCGTGGTGCCGGATGGTCGGGTCGCAGCTATTGCTCCTTGTGATGAATGTCTGGTTCCTGCGTGGTTTTTCAACCTCGGTAGGCCAGTACATCGGCACAGGCGGCGCCTTGTCCAACGGAAACGGCAATGTGTTCCTGTGGCTGTTCTGTGCAGTGGCATTCCTAAAAACGGCACAGAAATTTGACAGCTATCTTGCGGCAATGGGACTGAATGTAGCCCAGACCGGCTCCGGTATGGGTATGGAACTGCTGATGGCTGCACGAGTGATCACCGGCGTGGCCGGAGGCGCAAGAAGTGCCGGCAGCGTGTTCCGCGGAGGCAGTGCCGCAACCGGTACAGGTGCAGCGGCAACGGGGTTCGCCGCAGGCTTTGCCAACCGTTTCAAGGGCAATTCGTATGTCCGTGATGCGGTCGTGGACGGCGGTACAAGGATGGGTGCCGGTGGAACGATCGGCTTTGTCGGTCGAGCTTTTGGCGGTATGGCAGCCCGTAACGGTGCCACACTGACCGGAGAATCCATCTCTTCCGTAGCGTCCAGAACACCGAATGTGTCCGGCTCTATCGGCGGCGACATTGCCAATCGCAGTCTCAGCAATTATATGCCGCATATGAAAGGTATGAATCTCTCGGATACGCAGATCACCGGCGGACATATCTCCACCAAGGCGATCGGCGCTGACGGAAAAGAAACGGCTGTCGAGATGTTCAACGCTTCCCAGTTTGAAAAGCCAGACGGTCCGCACGCCGTTGTCAATGCTTCGGACGGCAGTCAGTGGTATCAGATGGCCAGCGGTTCCGGAGCCGGAGCATTTTATGATGCGCCCGTATTCAGCGGTAATTCCGCTGAGGCGGCGCAGGTTGCGGCCGCATTCCCGGATGCGGACGGTGCAACGCTCAGAACTGTCGGAGACGGTGTCATTGAGGCATCTTCGGACGGCGGCGTGAGCAGATGGTACAACAGTGCATATTATGACGAGCCGGATGCACCGCATTCCACAATTCAGGCATCCAACGGCGTAGAGTGGTACGCCATGCAGCAGTACGCAGAAACGCCTCCCTTTGAGGCGGGCGACGCGGCGGATGGCTATAATCGGGCACAGTTCCAAAGCTTTATGCCGGGCTATGAACAGCCGGTCACAAGCGTGGATGGATCCGGTCGTATGGACGGGCATTTTGAGGTCCGGCATGAAAACGGATCCGGCACGATGTTCTATGATACATCGCAGTATGCACCTCCCCGCGGTGACTATCAGGTATATGAAGATGTCCACGGCAGCCAGTGGTACGCAGTACACGGCGAGGCTGCAGTGGAACGCAAGCCGGTTTATGAGAACGGAAAACCGGTCTATGACGGCGAAAATGTACGCACCGTTTCTACGGAAACTGTGCGGTACAAAAGCACACCGTCCCGTTATGGTGAGCCAAAATCCCGTGATCAAACGGAGATCAAGTCGCCAAGGCGGAGACGATAAACGGCGGACAGCCGGATCGGAGCAATGTATTCGGTTCGGCTGTCTTCCTATATAAAAGAGAAAACAAGCCTGCCTTTGGCAGTTTGAATACGGAGGTGAAAGAATGGCAGAGCCGCAAAAGCAGCAAATGGGAGACGGTTCGGATAATATCGGTCAAGCGGCCGGTCAGGCGGCAAAAGCCGCCAAAAATGCCGGAAAACAAGCCGCAAAGCAGGCGGCGAAAAAAGGAGCGGAAGCAGCAGCCAATGCCGCTGCGGCAACCGTAAAGGCCGGTGTGGAGGGCGGCAAAGCCGTGGCAGAAATTGCAGCCGGTACAGCCGCCGGTGGTCCTTGGGGTGCGATCATCTCCGCCGCATGGGCCATGCGGCATACCCTGTTTAAAATTCTGGTCTGCTTGTGCCTATCGGTGGTTTTCCTCATTGTTATGATCGTAGAGCTGCCCGGGATCATCATCAATAAAGCGCTTGGCCTCGATGGCAATGAGCCGACGGTATCCATCACGGAGATCTATGAAAATCTCTCCGAGACGGTTTCGGACATTGTCCAGGCCGGATACGACGCTTCGATGGCTGAGGTGGAACGCTTGATTTCAGACGGCGGCTATGACCGGGAGCTTTCCATGAATGCGCTGATCAATTATGCGCAAAGCTCAGCCGGGTATGACACCGCCTATATTTTGTCGGCATATTCCACTTCGGTGGAACAGCTCAGCAACGACCCGGAGGATATGAAAAAGAAGCT
>CAKTZK010000045.1 GCA_934635515.1 uncultured Oscillospiraceae bacterium | reverse complement strand
GCCCTGTACTGCACCGCCGCCTACACCGGCAAGCGGGCGCTGGCCATCTGCTCCATTTCCGATAATCTGGTCAACGGCACGGAGCTCTCTGCCGACGAGCGCCAGACCAACTTCACCAATATGATGAAAATTGCCCTGGAAATTGCGGTGAAGATGGAAAATAAATAACTATTTCCCTGTGAAAAAGGCGGTCTTTTTGTGCGTTTTGTATGCAAAAAGGCCGCTTTTCTGCATTTTGGACGCAAAATGGGACTTGCAATTTGAAATATTAACTGCTAAAATAAGCCCAAGTGTGGCAGCAATGCCGCGCAAATCTATCCGTCCTCATGGGCGGAGAAAATGAAGAAAGGTAGATAAGACATGAAAAAGTTCCTTGCTCTGCTCCTGGCTCTTGTCATGGCCCTGTCCCTGTTTGCCTGCGGCAAAAAGGACGACGGCGGTGATAAGGATGCCTCCGAGTACAAGGTCGCTATGATCACCGACTACGGCGACATTACCGACCAGTCCTTCAACCAGACCACCTATGAGGCCTGCAAGGCCTTCGCCGAGAAGAACGGCGTTGACTTCAAGTATTATAAGCCCGCCGGCGACAACACCGCCGACCGTGTGGCTATGATCGAGAGTGCCGTGGAAGAGGGCTACAATGTTATCGTGATGCCCGGCTATGCCTTCGGCGGCGCTATCGTTGAGGCGGCTCCCCAGTTCCCCGACGTGAAGTTCATCGCACTGGACGTGGCCAAGGGCGACCTGCTGGAGGCCGGTGTGGCTGCCAAGGGCGAGAAGTATGACTACGAACCCGACAACTGGGATCTGAATAAGTATGTGGACATGAGCAATGTCTACTGCGCTATCTACAAGGAAGAGCTGTGCGGCTACATGGCCGGTTACGCCGCTGTGAAGCTGGGCTACAAGAACCTGGGCTTCCTGGGCGGCATGGGCGTTCCCGCCGTTGTCCGCTATGGCTATGGCTTCGTGCAGGGCGTTAACGCCGCTGCCGACGAGCTGAAGCTGACCGATGTGAAGCTGAACTATGTCTATGGCGGTCAGTTCTTTGGCGACGCCGACATCACCGCTGTGATGGATACCTGGTACAAGGGCGGCACCGAGGTGGTGTTTGCCTGCGGCGGCGGTATCTACACCTCCGCTGTGGACGCTGCTAAGAAGGTCGAGGGCGCCAAGGTCATCGGCGTGGACGTGGACCAGGCCGGCGTGATCGCCAACTACGCTGCCGGCGAGGATGCCGATCAGGCTACCATCGACAGCTACAAGGCTCTGACTGTTACCTCCGCTATGAAGGGTCTGTATCCTGCTACCTTCGACACCCTGACCGACGTTATCGTGAACGGCAACTGGGATAAGTACAAGGGCAAGATCGACAACCTGGGCCTGGTGTCCGCTGAGGATCCCACTCTGAACTATGTTCAGATCCCCATGGAGAGCACCCAGTGGAAGGACGGCGCTTTCACCCAGGATGATTATAAGGCCATGGTGAAGGATATGGTCGACGGCAAGATCGTTGTTGACAACGACACCACCAAGGCTGCCAAGGACTTCGCCACCGTCATCACTCTGGATGACCAAGGCAAGATCAAGGGCTAAGCTACTTACAAAGAGAAAGACCGCTGCGGCGGTCTTTCTTTTTTGTATGTACCAAGAGAGGGGGAGATTTACGAAAACGGTAAGGAAGGGTGTGTGCGGGAAACCCAAGAAGGGTGTCCCGCGCCATTTAGATCCATCGTTTTTGAGCCTTTTCAAAGGCTCAAAAACGAATGAAGCGTGGCGAAAAGAGTTTTCGGCACGCGCCGACCACTGCGGCGGTCTTTCTTTTTTGCCGTGGGAGAGGAAAATGGGCGGCGCAGGCGGAAAGACGGCAAATTTCAATAAATTGTCTTTGCTTTATAGAAAAAAGTATAGTATACTGGTAATATCTATTGTGGTTTCCGTCCCCGCAGACAGCGAAAAGCGGCGGGCCATAAAAACGGAAGGGAGGGCGAAAACTTGGATAGACCGTACGCAATCGAAATGCTACACATCACCAAGCGGTTTCCCGGTATCATCGCCAATGACGACATCACGCTTCAGCTGAAAAAGGGTGAGATCCATGCCCTGCTGGGCGAAAACGGCGCAGGTAAATCCACGCTGATGAGCGTGCTGTTCGGCCTGTATCAGGCGGAAGAAGGCATTATTAAAAAGGACGGCGTGGAGGTGTCCATCAAAGACCCCAACGACGCCAATGCACTGGGTATCGGCATGGTGCATCAGCATTTTAAGCTGGTGGAGTGCTTTACGGTGCTGGATAACATCATCATGGGTGTGGAGCCCACGAAAATGGGCTTTTTGCAGAAAAAGGAAGCCCGGAAACGGGTGGTGGAGCTGAGCGAGAAATACGGCTTGAAGATCGACCCGGACGCCCTGGTGGAGGACATCACCGTGGGCATGCAGCAGCGCACCGAGATCCTGAAGATGCTGTACCGGGAAAATGAGATCCTTATTTTCGACGAGCCTACCGCCGTGCTGACGCCCCAGGAGATCGACGAGCTTATGGACATTATGCGCAGCCTCGCGGCTGAGGGAAAGTCCATCCTCTTCATCTCCCACAAGCTCAACGAGATCATGGCCGTGTCCGACCGCTGCACCGTGCTGCGCAAGGGAAAATACATCGGCACCGTGGAGACCAAGGACACCAGCGCGGCGCAGCTCAGCGCTATGATGGTGGGCCACGACGTGAACTTCCACGTGGTGAAGGAGCCTGCCCAGCCCGGCGAAGTGGTGCTGGACGTGGAGCACATGACCGTGGCCAGCAAAATGCACAAGAAAAACGCCGTGCGGGATGTGAGCCTGCAGGTGCGCAGGGGCGAGATCGTGTGCATCGCCGGTATCGACGGCAACGGCCAGACAGAGTTCGTTTACGGCCTCACGGGCCTGGAGCCGCTGGTGAGCGGCAAGGTGACCCTCTGCGGCACGGACATTATGAAAATGCCCATCCGCAAGCGGAACGTCCTGGGCATGTCCCATATCCCCGAGGACCGGCACAAGCACGGCCTGGTGCTGGACTATTCCCTGGAGGACAATCTGGTGCTGGAGAGGTATTTTGAGCCGGAGTTCACCAACAAGGCCGGATTCCTGCGCCGGGACAACATCCGCAAGTATGCGGAAAAGCTCATTGGCGAATATGATATCCGCAGCGGGCAGGGGCCGGTGACCATTGCCCGGAGCATGTCCGGCGGCAACCAGCAGAAGGCCATTGTGGCCCGGGAGCTCGATAAGGATCCCGACCTGCTGGTGGCGGTGCAGCCTACCCGCGGCCTGGATGTGGGCGCCATCGAGAACGTCCACAGGGAGCTGGTGGCCCAGCGGGACGCCGGTAAGGCGGTGCTGCTGGTGTCTCTGGAGCTGGATGAGGTGATGGATGTTCCCGACCGGATCCTGGTGATGTATGAGGGCGAGATCGTGGGCGAACTGGATCCCAAGTCCACCACCCAGGAGGAGCTGGGCCTCTATATGGCTGGCGCCAAGAGAGACGAGGTGAGGGAATGAAAAAGAATCTCCTGAAAAACAACGGTGTGCAGACCCTGTTGGCGTCGCTGATCTGCGTGGTGCTGGGCCTGCTGATCGGGTTTATCGTGCTGCTGTTCATCAATCCTGAGGGGGCGGGCGAGGCCATCCTGGCCGTTATCAAGAACTTCCTCAACTACAGCAAGTCCGCTACCCAGGCCAAGTATCTGGGCAATACCCTGGTCAAAACGGCGCCGCTGCTGATGTGCGCGCTGTCTATCCTGTTTGCCTATAAGGTGGGCCTGTTCAACATCGGCGCGGCGGGCCAGTACTGCGCGGGCGTGGCCCTGAGCCTGTACGCGGCCCTGGCCTGGGGCTGGAGCTGGCTGCCCTGCATGCTGCTGGCTATGCTGGGCGGCATGGTGCTGGGCGCTATTTCCGGCCTGCTGAAGTCCTACTGCAATGTCAACGAGGTCATTTCCGGTATTATGCTCAACTGGATCGTGCTGTACCTGACCAACATGCTGCTGACCAATGTGAAGGAGGACACCAGCCCCTATACCTACGTGCTGGCGCACAAGAACGCTTCGGCGGTGCTGCCCTCCCTGGGCCTGGGCGCGCTCTTTAACGGCAACAACTATGTGGGCCTGGCCCTGCCGCTGTCTATTCTGGCGGCGGTGATCGTGTGGGTCGTGCTGGAAAAGACCCGCTTCGGCTATGAACTGCGGGCCACCGGCAACAATAAAAACGCCGCCAAGTACTGCGGTATGGCGGAAAAACGGAACACCATCCTCACGCTGGTCATTGCCGGCGCTCTGGCCGGATTGGGCGCGTCGATGCTGTATCTGACCGGCTATGAGCAGTGGCAGTGCTCTACCTCTGCGGTGCCTGCTATGGGCTTCAACGGCATTGCCGCGGCCTTCCTGGGCGGCCTGAATCCCTTTGGGACGATCCTGGCGTCGTTCTTTATCCAGCATATCACCGCCGGCGGCGCATACGTGGATAAGACCATGTACTGCGCGCAGATCTCCGACCTGATCTCCGCTATCATTATTTACCTGTGCGGCTTCGTGCTGTTTATGAAGCATGCCATGAACGCCGGCATCCGGAAGCGGGAGGAAAAGGCGGCGCTGCGGGAAAAAGCGCAGAGCGAAACGCCGGATGCTGACACGGAGAAGGGAGGCGATCAGTAATGGTACTGCTGCTGCAATATACATTGACCTTCGCCTCGGTTTTGATCCTGGTGGCCCTGGGCGGCTGCTTCTCGGAGCACTCCGGTGTTATCAACCTGGGCCTGGAGGGCGTGATGATCATGGGCGCCCTGGGCGGCGCGCTGGCTATGCGCTATATGTCCAGCAATTCCAGTGCATTTTCCATGCTGCTGGTGGTGCTGCTGGCTTCGGCGGTGATGGGCCTTATCTATTCAAGCCTTTTGGCGGTGGCCTGTATCAACTTTAGGGCCGACCAGACCATTGTGGGCACGGCGCTGAATATGCTGGGCCTGGCGGGTGCTACGGTCATTGTGAAGGCCATCAACACCGCGGCCAATCCCGACGATGTTTCCTCCACCATCCAGTTTGCCGGGGCCAAGAAGGCGTTTTTGGTGAACATCGGCTCCTTTGAGTTTAACTGGTTCATGGTGGTAACGCTGATCTTGCTGGCGGTGTCCTATGTGCTGCTGTATAAGACCCGGTTTGGCCTGCGCCTTATGGCCTGCGGCGAGCATCCCCAGGCGGCCAACTCCGTGGGCATCAACGTCTATAAGATGCGCTGGGCCGGTGTGCTCATTTCCGGCGTGCTGGGCGGCCTGGGCGGTATCGTGTTTATCACCGCGGGCGTGTCCGAGTGGCGGTTTGAGTACGGCGTGGCAGGCTTCGGCTTTTTGTCCCTGGCGGTTATGATCTTCGGCCAGTGGAAGCCTACCCGTATCGCGCTGGCGGCGCTGCTGTTCGGCCTGTTCAGAGCGCTGTCCAATGTTTACACGGGCTTTGACTTCCTGAAGGCCATGAATATCCCCAGCCAGGTGTATAATATGATGCCGTATATCATCTCCCTGGTGGTGCTGGCCTTTACGTCCAAGAAGTCCCGGGCACCCAAGGCGGAGGGCATCCCCTACGACAAGGGACAGCGGTAAAGCGAACGCTGCCATAGAAAAACAAACGGCCCTCATGGAGGAAAGCACTGCATGGGGGCTTTTCTCTCGCCTGCGGCGAGGGAAAAGAGGAGGGACTGAAGGAGAGAGACAACGCCTTCGGCCCACAAAGAGAAATTCCATACGGAAAAAACGAGGGAATACACCTATGTCCTCGTACTATACGGCGCTGATGATCCTGTGCATCGCGTCTATGCTCAGCGTGCAGCTGTGCGTGGTGAAAAGCGCGACTCTATCTCACAGGAGAAAGCGGCTGTTTTATCTGCTGTTTTCGTCCATTGCCATAGCGTGCCTGTGCGAATGGATAGGCGTGCTGCTGCAGGGGACCGGGGCGGCTACCCGGACGCTGCACATCATCGTGAAGGCGATGGAGCTCTCACTGGCGCCGTCTATCGCGGTTTGGATCGCCTGGGTCATTGAGTATAGAAGATCCAAGCTTATGCTGATCCTGCTTGCCGTGCAGGCGGCGATGGAGTGGGCCTCCGGTATATTCGGCTTTATCTACAGCGTGGACGTGGACAGCGTTTACACCCATGAGAGGTTTTACTGGATATATACGGCGGCCTATCTGGCCTCCATTGTCTATTACCTGTATGTTGTGATCCGTAATCTGCGGAAATACCAGTACAGCGGCGGGGCCTATGCGCTGTCTACGGTGGCGGTGATGCTGGCAGGCATCTTTATGCAGATGCGGGACAGCCAGCTTCGGGTCATCTATATTACCCTGGCCCTGGCGGCGGTGATGGCTTATGTTTTTGCCCTGGAGATGATCCAGCAGACGGATGAACTGACGGAGCTGATCAATCGCAGGGGCTTTGAAAACTACATCGCTAACATTGATGAGCCAAGCGTCATTCTCTTCTTCGATGTGGATCACTTCAAGGAGATCAACGATACCTATGGCCACGGATTTGGCGACCAGGTGCTGCGTACCATCGGAAAAGCGATATTGAAGCAGTATGCCAGAGTGGGGAAGTGCTTTCGCTACGGCGGCGATGAATTTTGCGTGATACTGAACAAGGAGCTGGATCAGGTGGAGAAATGGAACGACCGGTTTGTGCATGCGCTGGACGAGCTTCGCACAGATGAGCCAAAGCTGCCCACGGTATCCATCGGCTATGCTCACTATGATCCGGAGGGATGTGTTGGAGACGCAGTGGCGGTGGCGGACCAGATGATGTATCGCAGCAAGAAGGAGCGTTACGGCGGCAGCACGGAGGTCCGGTGAGAGAAAAGAAAACTGCAGACAAAAAAGGACGAGCGGAATAAACCGTTCGTCCTTTTTTCACAGTATATAGGTCGGGAAGCGGGAAAAATTATTTTTTGGCCTGCTTCATGCTGAGGCTGATGCGCTTTTTCTTCTCGTCCACATCCAGGACGAGCACCTTTACGATATCGCCTACGGACACCACCTGGGAGGGGTGCTTGATGTACTGATCCGACACCTGGGAGATGTGCACCAGCCCATCCTGGTGTACGCCGATATCCACGAACACGCCGAAGTCGATAACGTTGCGCACGGTGCCGGTAAGTTCCATGCCGGGCTTGAGATCGCTCATCTCCAGCACATCGGTGCGCAGGATGGGCTTGGGAAGCTCATCACGGACATCCCGGCCGGGCTTCAGCAGCTCGGCGGTGATGTCCCGGAGGGTGGGGACGCCTACGCCCACGGCCTGGGCGGCCTTCTCCTCGCCATAGGCCTTGAGCCGGGCGGGAAGGTCCGCCAGCTTCTCGGCCTTTACATCCGACAGGGTGTAGCCCGTCAGCTCCAGCAGGGCCTTGGCGGCGTCGTAGCTCTCCGGGTGGACGGCGGTGTTATCCAAGACGCTTTTGCTCTCCGGCACCCGCAGAAAGCCCGCGCACTGCTGGAAAGCCTTGGGACCCAGCTTGGGCACCTTCTTGATTTGTGAGCGGGAGGTGAAGGGGCCGTTTTCCTCCCGATAGGCCACCACATTTTTCGCCGTGGTGCCGTTGAGACCGGCCACCCGCTGCAGCAGGGAGGGGGAGGCGGTGTTGATATCCACACCTACGGCATTGACGCAGTCCTCCACCACGCCGCTGAGGGCTTCATCCAGCTGCTTGGGGGGCATGTCGTGCTGATACTGGCCCACGCCGATGGCTTTGGGGTCGATCTTCACCAGCTCCGCCAGGGGATCCTGGAGCCGCCGGGCGATGGACACGGCCGAGCGCAAATTCACATCGAACTGGGGGAACTCCTCCGCCGCCAACTTGCTGGCGGAATACACGGAGGCCCCGGCCTCGGAGACGATCATGTAGCTGACATGGGCCCCGGCTTCGTTTACCCGGCGGATCAGCTTCACGGCCATTTGCTCCGTTTCCCGGCTGGCCGTGCCGTTGCCGATGGCGATGTTCTTCACACCGTCCTTGGCGATGAGCTTTGCCAGGGCGGCAATGGCCTCCTGCTCCTGCCGCGCGCCGTAGGTGGGGTAGACCACAGTGGTGTCCAGCACCTTGCCGGTGCCGTCTACCACGGCCACCTTGCAGCCCATGCGGTAGCCGGGGTCCAGGCCCATGGTGACCTTGCCCTTTACCGGCGGCTGCATCAGCAGCGGCTTCAGATTCAGGGCGAACTGGCCGATGGCGCCTTCATTGGCCTGCTCCGTCAGCAAGCTGCGCTCCTCCCGCTCCAGGGAGGGGAAGAGGAGACGGTCATAGGCGTCCTCGGCGGCGGCCTTTAGAAACTCCATGGCCGCCGAGCCGGGCTTTACCACCCGGCGGCGCAGCAGAGGCAGGGCCTGGTCCCGGTCCAGGGTGACGGAGACCTTCAGCAGGCCCTCCTTTTCGCCCCGGTTGATGGCCAAAATCTGATGTCCCTGGAGCTTGGAGAGGGCCTGGGAAAAGTCGTAATACAGGCGGTACACGCTGTCCTCCTCCGTGGCCGCGCAGCTGACAAGGCGGCCCTGCCGGGCCAGCAGATCCCGCAGGACCTTACGGATGGCGGCATCGTCGGAGATCTGCTCGGCGATGATGTCCGAGGCGCCCTGGAGGGCATCTTCCACGGTCTCAACGCCCTTTTCCGGGTCGATATAGTCCCGGGCGGCGTCCTCCGGACAGGGGCAGTCCCGCTCCTGGGCCAGCAGCAGGGCGGCCAAGGGCTCCAGACCCTTTTCCCGGGCTGCGGTGGCCCGGGTGCGGCGCTTTTGCTTATAGGGACGGTAGAGGTCCTCCACCTCCGCCAGGGTCTTGGCGCTGTCGATGGCGGCGGCCAGTTCCTCCGTCAGCTTGCCCTGTTCGTCGATGGATTTTTTTACCGATTCCCGGCGCTCGTCCAGATTGCGCAGGTACTGCAGACGCTCCTCCAGGGTGCGCAGGGAGGTGTCGTCCATAGCGCCGTGGAGCTCCTTACGGTAGCGGGCGATGAAGGGAATGGTGTTTCCCTCGTCCAGTAGGCGGATCACGTTTTCGATATGCCGGGGATCTTTGTTAAGCTCCTGGGCAAGGGTGTGTATGATGTCCATAGGTTTTCCTTTCGCAGATGGTCGTTATTCCGGATCGTTCCGGGGGGCGCTTGCCTCCTCCGAGGCCTGGTCCTCCTGCTCACTGAGCGTGGGAATGAAGGCCTGGGCCAGCTTACCCTTGCCCCGGTGCTTGATATAGAAATACCCGATGACGCTGAAGGTCACGGCACCGATAAAATTGACGAACAGATCCTCCATGGTGTCATACAGGCCGATGTCCAGATATCCGTCAAAGCCCAGGTCATTGCCGTTGACCGCCACGGAATGGATGCCGTCGATGGTGACGGGGATATTTTTGTTGGTGGGATCCAGCATTACGGAGGTGATGCTCTGGACCACCGTGTCCTTCTGCATATCCAGGTGGAAGAGGCGGTCCATGCCGAACTCGAAGAACTCCCACAGAACGCCTACGGTCATGGAGAAGCAGAAGGCGGCCAGGGCCACATAGATGGGGGAGAGCTGGAACTTGATGCGGCTGTTGCGGTTGAGGATATCAATGAGGGCAAAGCCGGTGGCGGCGCAGAGAAAGCCCGTGGTGGTATGGAGCATGGAGTCCCAGTTGGGATAGGTGATGAAATAGCACTCCAGCTCACCCAGTATCTCCGCCGCGAATATAAACAGGAGGATGATGATCTCCAGGGCCGTTGGCAGCTGGATGCCGAAGTTCTGTTGGATGAAAAACGGCAGGATAAACAGCACCAGCACCAGCAGGCAGATAAAGGCGCTCTCATATTCGCCCCGGGTAATGGACAGGACCAGCTCCGCCACCACGATCAGGCGCAGGGCTACATACACGGCGAAGACAGCCGGCTGCTGGCGGATGGTGGCCTTGAGACGGCGGGCGGTATCTTTGGGTTTGGGTGGTTTCTTCATGGAAGCTCCTTTCACGCGGACGACTGCGCCGCTGCTTTTTCGGCTTTTTTTGACTCCCTTATGGTAGCATACCGGGGACAAAAACACAACGAAAATCGTGCCGCGGAGCAAAAAAGCACACCGACTGCCAAACGGAAAAGAACGTTTGGCTGGCGGTGCGCGTTATAAAGAAAATGGAAAAAACTGGAAGGAAACTTACCGATGCCGACCAGGCTTCGGTGCCCGCAGGGAGCGCTCGGCCCGGGGATCCCGGGGCGGCGGCCGATCATTTTTGCTCGCGCCAACGCATCTGCGCGCCACGGATATGATCCTGAAGCATCTGATCGGCAAAGGCCACCAGCTGCTCCGGCGTGCGGCCGATCTCCCCCAGCAGCCAACTTTCTACCACGCCTGCACTGGCAACCACATAAATATGCGTCAGCAGCGCGATATCATGGAGGATCTGGACACTGCATCCGGCAGCGTAACGGAGAGTATATCGGAAATGCGCAAATTGCTGGCTATGCTGGACGATACCCTTGCCTACAACGATACCGCTCTGGCGCAGCTGCAGGGCTTCTGCTCGGAGACAAAGGCTGCCTGCGAGGCGGTGCTGGCCGGGCTGGATGCCCTGGAAAACGCCGGGTCACTTATTAAGGGCGGCCCGGCCGTGCCGGATACCACGCAGCTGCGCGCTCACACGGCGGAGCTGCTGGCGGCGCTGACGCGGCTCAACGGGGTCATTGACTCCGCCATCAAGGAATATCAGAACACCGGCAGCGTCAGCGAAGCGACGCAGGCGCAGCTGAACGATGCCCTGCAGACTGTGTTCAGCAGCTATACCGCCGTTATTTCCGACCTGAACGACCTGATAAACAACACGGACCTTGACGGCCTGCGGGACCAGAATGAGGAGACTCTGCGCCAGATCCTTGCCTCGCTGCAGACGGCCATGGATTCCTTTTACGGCGCAGTTGGGCATCTCAGTGCGGCTATGGGCTATATGGACGATGCCCTGGGCACGCTCCGGACCCTCAACAGCCAGGCAAAGGATATCTTTGCCCAGCTGGATACAACGTTGAGCGCAGTGCAGCGCTGGGCGGAGGCCATGTCCCGCGCCGTGTCCAAGGCCGCGCAGTGGGTCCGTGACCTTTCGGGTGAGGATGTGGGCAGCTTTTCCCCGCTGGGACCGGAGTTCAGCGAAAGCAGTGACGCGCTGAATACCTCCCTCGGCGGTATCAGCAATGAGCTTTCCGCCCTGAATAGTGAGATCGCCAGCTCCAATACGGTGCTGCTGTCGGATGTGCGAGCAGTCAATAACCAGTTCATGAAGGTCATGAATCTGTTTCTGAATGTGCTGAACAACACGAAGAATATCGACTACACCGATGTTTTTGAGGACGTGTCTGAGGAAAGCCTGCAAAGTGCCGTGCGGGGTAAGGTGCTGGAATGTACGAACTATGGAAGCGTGGCAGCGGACCGCAACGCCGGCGGCATTGCCGGCGCCATGGCTATTGAATATGATACCGACCCGGAAGTCGATCTGCTTTCTTCGCAAAATAGCTCCCTGCACTTTACCTACCAGACCAAGGCGATCCTTCTGGACTGCGGCAACTATGGCGGCGTGCAGGCGAAAAAGAGCTGCGCCGGCGGCATCACCGGGCGCATGGATCTGGGCACTATCTCCGGCTGCGGCGGCTGGGGCAGCGTGGGCAGCGAAAGCGGCGACTATGTGGGCGGCGTGGCGGGCCTCTCCCTGTCCTCCGTCCGCAGCAGCTATGCCAAATGCTTCCTCTCCGGCGGCAAATATGTGGGCGGCATCGTGGGCTCCGGCAGCCGCGTTTCCGACTGCATCTCCATGGTGGAGATCGCCGATCATACCCAACTGGGCGGCGCCATTGCAGGCGAGATCACCGGGGAATACGGCAACAACCGTTTTGTGTCGGATACGCTGGCCGGTGTGGACCGGGTGAGCTATTCCGGTAAGGCGGAGCAGATCAGCTATGATACGCTCTGCACGATTCGGAATATTACGGAAAATTTCCTGCACCTGAGGCTTCGGTTTGTGGCGGAGGATACCGTTTTGCGCGAGCAGGAGTTTGCATACGGCGCGTCCTTTACAGAGGAGGTCTACCCGGAGGTCCCGTCCAGGGAGGACAGCTATGGGCAGTGGGATACCACCGATCTTTCACAGCTGCATTTTGATACGGTGGTCACGGCCAGCTATGAGCCGTATATTACTACGCTGGCCTCCGATGCCCAGCGTGACGGCCATGCGGCGGTATTGGTGGAGGGCCGGTTCCGGGAGGGCGACAGCCTGAGTTCTGAGGAGAGCGGCGACCTGTCCTCTGCCCCGGATAACACGATGGAGGCATGGACGCTGCAGATCCCGGAGGACGGACAGGAGAGCCATACGGTCCGCTGGCGGATGCTCGCTGACGGGGAAGGCGCCTACGCTGTTTATACGCTGCGGGAAAACGGCTGGAAGAAGGTGCACAGCGAACAGATCGGAAGCTATCTCTGCTTTGAAGTGACCGGAGGCGGACAATTCGCCGTTGCCCCTGCCGGACATGGAACGTGGTGGATCTGGGCCTTGGCCGGTGTTGGGTGTGCAGCCGCAGCGGGAGGGATCGTCCTCCTTTTGAAGCGCAGACAGAAGGCAAAAGGCTGATGACGGTAAAGAAAGCTGTATCTTTACAATAAAGCAAGGCGCACCTGTATAGCAGGTGCGCCTTGCTGGCGGAATGGAACTAAAAGAAATTCTCTGCAGGCCTCTTTTCAGGGCCTGCAGAGAGTTTTATGGCGTCCCAGAAGGGATTCGAACCCCCGACCTTACGCTTAGGAGTATGGCTTACCATGTGATACACGGTTCGGATGTAACTTCCAATATCATCCCTTACGCAGAATGACT
>CAKTZK010000044.1 GCA_934635515.1 uncultured Oscillospiraceae bacterium | reverse complement strand
ACCTTGCCGCCGCGCAGGCAGATGCGGGCGGTATCGCCGCTTTGCAGCGTGCCCTCCAGCATCAGCTCAGCCACAGTATCCTCCACCTCGTTCTGGATGGCCCGGCGCAGAGGACGGGCACCGTACTGGGGGTCAAAGCCATCCTTGGCCAGGGCGGTGACGGCGTCGTCGTCAGCCAGGAGGGTGATGCCCTGCTGGGCCATGCGCCCGCCGGTGATCTGCAGCATACGCTGGGCGATGTGGCGGATGTCCTCCTCCGTAAGCTGGCGGAACACGATGGTCTCGTCGATACGGTTCAGGAACTCGGGCTTGAAGGTCCGGCGCAGCTCCTCCATCACCGCCTGCTTGATGCGGGCGAACCGGGCCTTCTCGTCGGCCTCAGTCTCCCGGCCGTCAAAGCCCAGGGGCTTGTCGGCGGAGGTGATGTTCCGGGCGCCCACATTGCTGGTCATGACAATGATGGTGTTCTTGAAGTCCACCCGGCGGCCCTGAGAGTCGGTGACAATGCCGTCCTCCAGGATCTGCAGCAGGATGTTCCACACATCCTCGTGGGCCTTTTCGATCTCATCGAACAGCACCACGGAGTAGGGCTTACGGCGCACCTTTTCGGTGAGCTGGCCGCCCTCCTCGTGGCCCACATAGCCGGGAGGCGAGCCAACCAGCCGGGACACGGTGTGCTTTTCCATATACTCGGACATATCGATACGGATCATGTCGTTTTCGCTGCCGAACATCACCTGAGCCAGGGCCTTGCACAGCTCCGTCTTGCCTACGCCGGTGGGGCCCAGGAACAGGAAGGAGCCAATGGGACGCTTGGGATCCTTCAGGCCCACACGCCCCCGGCGGATGGCCTTGGCCACAGCGGTGACGGCCTCATCCTGGCCCACCACACGCTCATGCAGGGTCTCCTCCAGCTTCAGCATACGCTGGCTCTCGTCCTCGGTAAGACGGGTGACGGGAATGCCGGTCCACCCGGCCACCACCTTAGCGATGTCCTCTTCCCCCACGGTGCCGCGATTCACAGCCAGATTCTTGCGCCAGTTGTCCCGCTCGATTTCCACCTGCTGAACATAGTTCTGCTCGATGTCCCGAAGCTGGGCGGCCTTTTCATAGTCCTGGGCGGCGATGACATCGGCCTTCTCCTTGCGCAGGGCGGCCAGCTTCTCCTCCAGGCTCTTCAGCTCCGGAGAGGCGGCCTCGGCGTCCATACGCACCCGGCTGGCGGCCTCGTCCATCAGGTCGATGGCCTTATCGGGCAGGAAACGGTCATTGATGTACCGCACGGACAGGCGCACGGCGGCCTCAATGGCCTCGTCGGTGATGGTCAGCTTGTGGTGGGACTCGTACTTGTCCCGCAGACCCTTCAGGATCTCAATGGCCGTCTCGGGGGTGGGCTCCCCCACGGTCACCGGCTGGAACCGACGCTCCAGGGCGGCGTCCTTCTCAATGTACTTGCGGTACTCATTGAGGGTGGTGGCGCCTATCACGCGAATTTCGCCCCGGGACAGGGCGGGCTTGAGAATGTTGGCCGCGTCCACGGCGCCCTCGGCGCTACCGGCGCCCACGATAGTGTGCAGCTCGTCGATGAAGAGGATGACATTGCCGTCTTTCTTCACCTCGTCGATGGTCTTTTTGATGCGCTCCTCGAATTCGCCCCGGTACTTGGTCCCGGCTACCATGCCGGACAGGTCCAGGGACAGGACCTTCTTGTCCAGCAGCTCCTCCGGCACATCCGCCGCAGCGATGCGCTGGGCCAGGCCCTCGGCAATGGCCGTCTTGCCTACGCCCGGCTCACCGATAAGAACGGGGTTGTTCTTGGTGCGGCGGGACAGAATTTGGATGACCCGCTGGATCTCCTTTTCACGGCCGATGACCGGGTCCAGCTTGCCCTGGCAGGCGGCCTCGGTCAGGTCCCGGGTAAATTCGGCCAGGGTCTTGCCCTTCTTGCCGTCCTCCCGATGGGGAGCGGGGGCGCTTCCGGCGGAAGCCCGGGGCCCCTCGTTGATCTTCTGGACCACGGAACTGTACATCTTCTTGGGGTCGATGCCCACGGTGTCCAGCACGCGGATGGCCATGTTGTTGCCCTCCCGCAGCAGGCCCATGAGCAGATGCTCGGTGCCGATGTACCCGGCGCCGGTGCGCATAGCCTCGGACACGGCCAGCTCCACGGCGCTCTTAGCCCGGGGGGTGAGACCCTGGGTGGGGGCCGCACCGGACATACCCTTGCCCACGCTGCGCTCCAGCACGGTGCAGATCATATCCTCGGTCATGCCGTACTCCTGCAGGACCCGGTGGGCGATGCCGTCCTCTTCCCGCATCAGGCCCAGCAAAATATGTTCACAGCCTACATAGCCGTGGCCCATTTCCTCGGCGGCCTCCTGCGCCAGGCGCAGGGCCTCCTCGGCACGGGGTGTAAATTGATTTTCATGCGTCATATAGAACACTTCCTCTCGCTTACAGTATCGTTATGCAATCGTTAGAATACCCGCCGCCCTTACGACTGCGAGGGCAGGGCGCGAAGCTGGTCCCGAATGCGGGCAGCTTCCTCATAGTTTTCGCTTTCCACGGCAGCCTTGAGCTGCTGCTCAAGGGCGTTTCTCTGGCGCTGGCTGCGCAGGGAATCCTGCTGAGCCTTGTCCACCAGTCCCGCGGACTGCTCCGCCCGGACCGGTGCCTCCACCGCCACCGGCTGGCCCGGCTCGGGAAACTCCGTGAGCATCCTGGTGCCGAAGCCCTCCAAAAACGGCTCCAGCATGGAAAAGGGCCTACTGAAAAAGTCGTCGCCGAACAGGCTCATAGGCCGCATGCTGCGGCGCAGGGAGCTGGTGTAGCCCATAGCCTCGGCGCAATCCTGGCACAGATGCACCTGGGTCACATGGCCGTTTACGCTGCTCTTATAGAAAAATGTGGCTTCATTCTTTCCGCAATGTTCACACTTCATAATATGTTCCTCCTTACTTCCGTTCAAACCAAATGGATAAGAATTTGTTTCAAAATATCCGCCCGCAGGGTGTCGCGGCTCTCCCGGGGGACGCTGCGCAGAGCGCTGTCCGACAGGGCACACAGGGCCGCCTGCGCCGCCTGCGGGGCGATGGCCTGGGAGTCCCTTAGGTTGGCAACGATGGCCCGGGCGCTGGGCCCATCCAGCTTGTCGCCGATGGAATTGATGACATGCATCAAAAGCGTCTGCCGATCCATCTGCACCCGCGTGATACGGATGTATCCGCCGCCGCCTCGCCGGCTCTCCACAATGTAGCCATGCTCCGGGGAGAACCGGGTGGACATCACATAGTTGATCTGGCTGGGCACGCACCCAAACCGCTGGGCCAGGTCGCTGCGCTGCAGCTCCAGCACCCCGTCGGTCTCATCCAAAGCCTCTTGAATGAATCCTGCTATCAAATCTGAAATGCCCATTTTCGTCCTCCTCCGATCATTGGTTTGACCTTTCTTGACTTTGACCTTAGTATAGCACCAAAGGATAAATTGTCAAGAGGAAAAATTTGACTTTATTTGACCTTTTTGAAAACAATTTGTGAACATGAAAAATTATTTGTATTCTTTTGACAAAACCGGGTATTTCCAGCGAGTTTATGCTTGCATTTTTAAATTCTTGTGATACAATGATGATACAAATCTTAATGGAGGTGCTCTTATGGCTTATCAGATCGGTTCTGCCTGCGTCAGCTGCGGCGCTTGTGCAGATGCTTGCCCCGTGGGTGCTATTTCCCAGGGTGATGCTACTTATGTGATCGATGCAAACGCTTGCCTGGACTGCGGTTCCTGCAGCGACACTTGCCCCAACGGCGCTATCAGCCCCGCTGAATAATTTTTGCATAGTAGCTTTGTATCGCAGGGCCTTTGCCCTGCGATACTTTTTTATCCGGGAAAAAGCTTGCAGTCTGCGGCCGCGAACTCTGCGAGGCTTTTTCAGCGTATCGCACCGAGCCATTGCCCTGCGATGTTTTTTATATTATAATGGATACAAACAAACGAAGGAGGGAGCCGCAGTGGTAAAACAGGATCAGCTTTGGCCCGGCGGCTTCCGCTTTTTCTTTGACGACGGGCTGTTTCAGCCGGGGACGGACTCGTTTCTGCTGGGGCACTTTCCGCTCTTGCGGCGGGGGCAGCACGTGTGTGACCTGGGGGCCGGCACGGGGCTTTTGGGCCTGCTGCTCTTAGCCCGGGAGCCAAGCCTGCAGGTGACCAATGTGGAGCTGCAGGCGGCGGCGGTAGACCTGGCTCGGCAAAATGCAGCGCTGAACGGGCTCACGGGCCGGGTGACAAATTTGCAGGCGGACCTGCGGGACCGGGCCCAGCTGCCCCCGGCGGGCAGCTTTGACCTGGTGGTGAGCAATCCGCCCTATTTTGACGCAGCCCGGGGGGCCGTGGCCCAGGATACCGGCCGGGGTCTGGCCCGGTCGGATAAAACCTGCACGCTGCCCCAGCTCTGCGCTGCCGCCGGGCGGCTTTTGCGGTATGGCGGTGCCTTTTGCCTGGTGTTCCGGGCGGAGCGGATGGCAGAGCTGTTCGCCTGCCTGCAAGGGTGCGCCCTGGAGCCCAAGCGGCTGCGCCTGGTGCAGAACACCGCCCAAAGTGCCCCCAAGCTGCTGCTTCTAGAGGCCAGAAAGGGCGGAAACCCCGGTCTTTCCGTGCTGCCGCCGCTGCTGCTGCGCCGGGAGGACGGCGGGGAGACGGAGGAACTGGCGAAGATATATTTTCGAGACAAGGAGTAGGAGATCATGGCAGGAACGCTGTATTTGGTGGCCACGCCCATCGGTAATCTGGGCGATTTCTCACCCCGGGGAGCGGAGACCCTGGCGCAGGCGGACTTTATCGCCGCCGAGGACACAAGGGTGTCCATGAAGCTGCTGAATCACTTCGGCATCAAAAAGCCCCTGGTGAGCTACCACGAGCACAACCGCGCATCGGCGGGGCAGGCCATTCTGGCCCGGCTGCTGGCGGGGGAGACCTGCGCCCTGGTCACCGACGCCGGGACCCCGGCCATCAGCGATCCCGGAGAGGACCTGGTGCGGCTGTGCGGGGAAAACGGCGTGACGGTAGAGGCCATCCCCGGCTGCTGCGCGGCGGTGTGTGCCCTGGCGGTGTCGGGACTGCCCACAAGGCGCTTTACCTTTGAGGGCTTCCTCTCCGCCAAAAAAAAAGAGCGCCGGACGGCGCTGCTGAAGCTTAAAAACGAGGAGCGTACCATGGTCTTCCATGAAGCGCCCCACAAGCTGCGCGCCACACTTTCTGACATGGCGGAAATTTTGGGCGACCGGCCCGTGGCCCTGTGCCGGGAGCTAACCAAGCTCCACGAGCAGACCATACGCACGACCCTTTCCGGGGCGGTGGCTCTGTACCGGGAGAAGGAGCCCCGGGGCGAGTATGTGCTGGTGGTAGCCGGAGCCCAGCCGGAGGAGGAAAGCGCCGTGACGCTGGAGGAGGGCGTGGAGCGGGTCCTGCAGCTGCGGGAGAGCGGCATGAAGATGAAGGAGGCCGTCCGCACGGTGGCCGGGCAGACGGAGCTGAACAAAAACGACCTCTACCAGGCCGTGCTGAAAGCAGGAGAATAGGCTTGCAGGCGCCTGGCAGCAGAAATGACCGCGATCCGGTCCGGGCAGAGCAAAAAACAGAGGAGCAAACGCCCCTCTGTTTTTTTCATGTGTGTGCTTTCTTCAGCTGGGAAAGACACTTGGGACAGACATACTGTCCCATGACCAGACGGATGCTCTCACAGCTCTTGCAGAAAACGCACCGCTCCTCATGCTTTTGCAGAATGATGGAGGGCCCATCCACATAAATTTCCAGCGGGTCCTTTTCTGCAATGTTCAGTGTGCGGCGCAGCTCTGCGGGAAGCACGATTCGACCAAGCTCGTCTACTTTTCTTACGATTCCGGTTGATTTCACGGATATACCCCTTTTCCCTCTTGTTGGCATCTTCATTATGTCACGACACGGGCCAGAAGTCAACTAAACTTCGACAAGTTCTCCGTATTCCCTATTTATTTTCCATGGAATTTGTGCATATAGTACTACGAGGTGAGGGAATTGGCAATGGCATTTATATGGACGGCCATGGCGGCAGCGTCGGTTGCCTGCGGAATCATGACCGGCCGCATGGGGGAGGTGTCCGGAGCGGCCCTGGTGGGGGCCCGGGCGGCGGTGGAGCTGTGCCTCTCCCTGGCGGGGGTGCTGTGTCTGTGGTCGGGGTTTATGGAGCTTTTGAAGCAGTGCGGGCTGGAGCGGAAGCTGGCGGCGCTGTTTCGCCCGGTGCTGAGGCGGCTGCTGCCGGAAGCCAGCCGGGATGAGGAGACCATGGCAGCGGTGAGCGGAAATCTGTCGGCCAACCTCCTGGGCCTGGGAAACGCCGCCACGCCCCTGGGCATCCGGGCGGCCCGGCGCATGGCCCTGGGCGCGGAGGGGAGGGCCAGCAACGAGCTGTGCCGCCTGGTGGTGCTGAACACGGCCTCCGTGCAGCTGCTGCCCACCACCGTGTCGGCGGTGCGGGCCGGGTGCGGCGCGGCGGCCCCCTTTGATATCCTGCCGGCGGTGTGGCTAAGCTCTCTGCTGTCGGTAACGGTGGGGCTGCTGGCGGCCAGACTTCTGGAAAGGGTGGTGCGGTGATGACGCTGGCGCATCTCAGCGACTATGTGATCCCCCTGCTGCTGGTGTCGGCGGCTCTTTACGCCCTGTGGCGGCGAGTGGATGTGTTTTCGGCTCTCACCACCGGGGCCGGGGAGGGCCTGTCCGTAGTGCTGCGTATCCTGCCGCCGCTGGTAGCCCTGCTGACGGGGGTGTATATGCTCCGGGCCTGCGGGGCCCTGGAGCTGCTGACCCAGATCCTGACTCCGGTTTTGACCAAGGTGGGCATCCCGCCGGAGACCGTGGGTCTGCTGCTCATCCGCCCGGTCAGCGGCAGCGGAGCTCTGGCCGTGGGCAGTGAGATCATGCAGACCTATGGCCCCGACAGCGCCGTCGGCCGCACAGCGGCGGTGATGCTGGGGAGCACGGAGACGACATTTTATACCGTGGCGGTGTACTACGGGGCGGCGGGGATACACCGGACCCGCCACACCATTCCGGCAGCCCTGGCGGCGGACATCACCGGCTTTTTGGCCGCGGCGTGGACAGTACGGTGGATGTTTTAAGGTAGAGAAAAGGGGAAGATGGGGTAAGGTGCATGGGGGCGGTGGGGCGGGACGATGTGGGCATCGTCCCCTACGCAGCGGTTGACGATAGAATTTCGTAGGGGCGGGGCTCTGCCCCTCCCGTTGGTAGACGCAGAGGTTTTCTCTGTTTGGACAGACAGCACAAGCGCGGAGCGCGTCGCGGTGGATAGACGCAGAGACAGTACGAAAGCACGAAACGGATTTGCACCGTTTTATTCGCGGGGCTGAAAGGTCCCGACACATTCCGCACCACGCCCGCGCAAGGATTCCAAAACCATTGGTTTTGGCGGCGTTCTTTCCTCCCTTTCTTTCGCTGGTGAAAGAAAGGGAGCCGCCGGAGGCATTTGGGGGCACAAGAAGTGCGGTGGGGCGGGCGACCGCGAGGGTCGCCCCTACGGAGTGTAACAAGGGTGCTGGGGTCGCTCCCTCAGTCACGGCTTCGCCGTGACAGCCTGCCCACCGTCGTGCCAGCCGATTCCCAGGCACTGTCGTGCCTGCCAATCGGGGCACTTCCTCGAAATCGCTTCGCTTTTTCTGCCACTGGCAGCGCTTCGGCGATTTCCCCTTGCGCAGGGGAGGCAACAAAAAAGCCTCCCCTGTGTAAGGGGAGGTGGCGCGAAGCGCCGGAAGGGTTGTCCCCGCAAGGGAGAACGGATGTCCCTGTTGCGGTGCCCAAAATTTCCGTGCTGCCTTACGGCGGACGCTTGAAATTTTGACCGCGGCCACTCGCTCACCTCGCTTCTTCTGCCACTGGCAGCGCTCAGCTCGCTCCCCACGGCCAGTGTGCGCACTGGCCACGCAATGACATGTTTTTTTACAAGGGGTGTGGTGAGGAATCAAAACCCTCCGGCTTCGAGGTTTGAAGTCGGAGGGTTTTGCTGCGTATTAGATTATAAATTACTTTACAAATCACATCTTCTCCGGGGCGGAGCAGCCGATGAGAGTCATGCCGTTTTTCAGCACGCTGCGGGCGGTGTCCGCCAGCAGGAGCCGGGCGTTCAGCAGGTCCTCCGCCTCGCCCTTGATGCGGCAGGCGTTATAGAACTTGTGGAAGGCTGCAGCCAGGTCCGTGAGATAGCGGTTGATGAAGCTGGGGTCGTAGTCCCGGGCGGCCAGGCGCACGATGTCGCAGT
Source organism: uncultured Oscillospiraceae bacterium (assembly GCA_934635515.1). The sequence continues at coordinate 4,663 of CAKTZK010000044.1, read as the reverse complement.
AGTTTGCGATCTGCTTGATGAGGGCCAGCTCCGTGGGGTCTGTCAGCAGAGAGAAATCCACGGCATCCGGGGCCGGGACGGTGTGGCCGTCGGCGGCCAGGTTTTTCAGCAGCGTGCAGATCCGGGCGTAGGCGTACTGAACATAGTACACGGGGTTTTCGCTGTCCTCCCGGACAGCCAGGCCCAGGTCGAACTCCATCTGGGTCTCGGGCTTGGCGTTGAAGAAGTAGCGGCAGGCATCCACCGGGACCATATCCAGCAGGTCCGTCAGGGACACGGCCTTGCCGGTGCGCTTGGACATACGGACGATCTCGCCGTCCTGCACCAGCTTCACCAGCTGCATGAGCACGATGTCCAGGCGATGGGCACCGTCCAGACCCAGGGCATCCATGGCACCCTTCAGCCGGGCCACATGGCCGTGGTGGTCGGCACCCCAGATATTGATGACCTTGTCGAAGCCGCGAACGGCGAATTTATTGCGGTGATAGGCAATGTCGGCGGCGAAGTAGGTGTAAAAGCCGTTGGCCCGGCGAAGGACATCGTCCTTCAGACCCAGCTTTTCAATGGCCTCGTCACTCTTTCCGGCGGCCTTCAGCTCTTTTGCGAGAATTTCGCTGGTCTTGAGCCACAGGGCGCCGTCTTTTTCGTAGGTGTAGCCGCGCTTGGTAAGCTCCGCCACAGAGTCGGCCACATAGCCGCTCTCATGGAGGCTGGACTCGAAGAACCACTCATCGTACTGAATGCCGTAGCGGGCCAAGTCGGCCTTCATCTTGGGGATGTTGTGGTCCAGACCGAACCGGGCCAGAGCATCGTGGCGGGTCTTTTCGTCGGCGCTTAATAGGTCGTCGCCGTGAGCGTCGGCGTAGAGCCGGGCCAGTTCCCGGATGTCGTCGCCGTGGTAGCCGTCCTCGGGGAACTCCACCGCGTCCTCCCCCTTGAAGATTTGGAAATACCGGGCCTCCAGGCTCTTGGCGAATTTCTCGATCTGGTTGCCCGCGTCGTTCACATAGAACTCCCGCCACACATCAGCGCCGGACTTTTGCAGCACCGAGGCCAGGGTGTCGCCCAGAACGCCGCCCCGGGCGTTGCCCATGTGCATGGGGCCGGTGGGGTTGGCGGAGACGAACTCCACCATGTATTTTTTACCTGCAAGCATATCGTTTTTGCCGTAGTCCGCGCCCTCGCGCTGGACGGCGGCCACGGTCTCACCGAACCAGCGTGTGCCCAGGGTAAAATTCAGAAAACCGGGACCCGCCATGGCAGCAGAGGTAAAATAGCTGCCCGCGAGGTCCATGTTGTCCAGTAGGATCTGGGCCACCTCCCGGGGATTCTTGCGCAGGGCCTTGGCGGCGGCCAGGCAGAAGGTGGTGGTGTAGTCGCCGTTGGCGGTGTCCTTGGGAATTTCCACCGAGGGCTGCACGGGGCAGTCGGCCGGGAGGAGGCCTGCGTCTGCGGCCTTGCGGTAGGCGGCCAGGGTCAGCTCCAGCACCTGGTCCTTGGCGTTTTGTATCATATTCATAGCAGTATACTCCTTAGATTTTCTTTAAAAACACAATTTATAAAAAAGCCTCGCAGAGTTTGCCGTCCGCAGGCGGAAAAATCGAAGATTTTTCGCCTGCTATTTCTTTAGAAACAGGCTGATGCGCAGGGCGCTGAGGGGCTGTATGCCCACCAGCAACATATATTCCAGGGTCACGGACCCGTCCTTGCGCCCCACCAGGTCCCAGTTGACCTCCTTGGTCTTCACGTTTAGGGTGATGCTTCCCTGGGGCGTTTTGATCTGGGTGGCGGTAACGGCCTCCGGGTCTAAAAGCAGGCCGTAGCCCTCCGCTTCGTTGACCACAATGGCCCGGCCGGTCTCGTTTTCCAGCTTTATATCCGAGCGGACGGTGGACTTTTCATCCTCGCAGTTGACGGCCTCGTACCAAAGATGCCAGCCGTAGTCGGTCTTTTCCACGGTGGCGGTGCCCTCCATGCGGATCACGTCCTCCACGCCGCCGAACTTGCTGCGGCTGGCGATGCGAATTTGAGCGTTTCCTTCCATTTGGGCCTCCTTAATACCGGTCGATGTCCACAGGCAGGACAGGCTTGGTGATCTCCTCCTGTAGGAACTGCTGGGCCACCGTGCGGAAATCCGAAGGCTGGTCGCTGGCGTAGAGGGTAGGCTCGCCGCTGAGGGCATCAGAGAGCAGATCCATGGAGCGAAGGGCGCGCTTAAGGTCCCAGGCGGCCTCCTCGCTGGCGTTGATGAGGGTGACATCCGGGCCCATGATGGACCCGATGATGTCCATGAGCAGCGGATAGTGGGTGCATCCCAGGATGAGCGTGTCGATGCCCGTCCGGCGCAGCGGCTCCAGATATTCCCGGGCCACGGTCTCGATGACGGCGTCGCCGGGCTTATAGCGCCCGTTTTCCACCAGCGGGACAAACAGGGGGCAGGCCTTGGCCACCACCTGCACCGCCGGGTCCAGCCGGCCGATACACTGCTCGTAGGCGCCGCTGCGGACGGAGGCGGCGGTGGCGATCAGCCCCACCCGGCCGCACTTGGTCACCGACACAGCCCGGCGGCAGGCGGGCTCCACCACGCCCAGGATGGGCAGGTCATTTTCCCGCTGCAGAGTGGGCAGGCAGGTGGTGGACACGGTGCCGCAGGCCACCAGGATGGCCTTGATGTCAAAGCTGCGGAGAAAATGAATGTCCTGCCGGGCATATTTCAGCAGAATTTCCGGAGAGCGGCCGCCATAAGGCACACGGGATGAGTCTCCGAAGTATATAATGTTTTCAGAGGGGAGGAGCTTTCGCAGTTCCCGCACGGCGGTGAGGCCGCCTACGCCGGAATCAAAGACCCCTACGGGGCGCTGATCCATAATGATTCACCTCGAATGATCATATTAACCAATCAATTATACTATGGATCGGCAACTATCACAAGGAAAATTTGGTGCAGCTGTCCATTTTTTTCAGTGGCAATTTCTCCTTTCTTCTGCTATACTGAAACGCAATAGGGAAGCAAACGGCAAGGAGGTGCCTGCAATGGAACTTAAACTGACGCAAAAACAGTTTCGGCGTCTGCTGGATCTGGTGTATATCGGCAACTGGGTGCTCAATTCCACCCGGGGCGACGACCGCATCCGGGACTACGACCAGGTGGAGAGCCTGGTGTTCTCCCACTGCCTGGGCCAGGGCATGGAAAAGCTGACGGAGCTGTATGAGGGGGAGCTGATCCCCTCCCGGGCCTTTGCCGAGGGCGGCATCCACGAGGCCATCATGGCCTATGAGGACAATGTGTTTTTTGAGATCCTGGCGCAGGAGCTTGCCCTGCGTGACCTGGACGATCCCCCGGTGACACCGGAGAACTACGACGAGATCATGGACCGGATGAACGAATATCTGGGCGAATTCCAGCGCCACGGCACGGACCACGTGACCGTGGAGATGGACGACTGAGCCAAACGCGGATATGTCAAAGGGCTTGCCGCCTGCTGTATGCAGGCGGCAAGCCCTTTTGGCTCTTTAAATCGGTTTATGACCGTTCAGGGCGCAGCTAAACGCTCCGCCGCAGGTCCCTCGGCTCACTCAAACAGGCTGGCCTGGTAGGGCAGGTCGCCCCGGCCGATCTGGCGAAGCTGGTGGCTGTTTTCCTCCGTGAGCGCGTCGGCAATGGCCATCTTGCGGATGATATTCTGCACGGTGCTCTCCAGGGCGGTGCCCGCCCGATAGTCCGCAGGGAAAATAAAGTCCACACGGCCCTTACTCAGCAGGTCCTCTACGCCCTGGCGGTTTTCCTCCTGATAGACGGCGATGGCTTCGCCGCCGTAGGAGCGCATCATCTTCATGCAGGGGACATCGGAGAGGCCGTCGCCGATGTAGATCATGTTGGTGAAGGGGATGCGCTTGCTGTCATCGGGCATGGAGGCGTTGAGGGTGCGGTCGTCGGACACGTCCAGCACGCCCTTATTGATGCGGTAGACAAACTGGGTCTTATTGGTAAAGTTGACATCCAGCTTGGGCCAGGAGGCCAGGCCCTCGGCGTTATAGAAAAACTCGCAGGCGTAGATCTCCTTAAACTCGTGGCTGATGCCGCTGCCCTCGATGATCTCCCGGAGACCGGAGGAGATGACATAGTGCTCAATGGCTACGCCCTGGCTCTCGCCGAAGGCGTTGATGCGGCCAAACCAGTCCTTCACCCCGGGAAACAACTCTATACCGTGGCCGCAGCGCACCAGGAAATCCCGATCCAACCGGATGTTCTGCGCCCGGCACTCCTCGATCATGGTATACATATAGGCCAGAAGGCCGTCCATACGGTTGCTGTAGCCAAAGTCGTTGGCCTTTTTCCAGAACTGAGCGGGCTTATAGCCCAGGGCGGGGATGAAGGTATAGTCCTCCATGTCGGTGGTGCAGAGGGTCTTATCAAAGTCATACAGCAGGGCAATAATGGGCTTGGTCATGAGTGTGTCTCCTTTTTTGGGGGGATTTGGTAGGAAAAGTCGGCGGGGACGGGGGGTGCGGATTGCCACGACCAGTCTGCGGACTGGTCTCGCAATGACACTGTTACAAGAGTTGCGGCGCAGATCTTGGCGGGGCGATGTGGGGAGCGAGCCGAGCGCCGCCGGTGGCGGATGAAGCGAGGTGAGCGAGTGGCCGCGGTCAAAATTGGGGG
>CAKTZK010000043.1 GCA_934635515.1 uncultured Oscillospiraceae bacterium | reverse complement strand
CAATCGGGGCACTTCCTCGAAATCGCCTCGCTTCTTCTGCCACTGGCAGCGCTTCGGCGATTTCCCCTTGCGCAGGGGAGGCTTTTTTTGGGCGGAGAATGGTTCCACGCACGGACACACAGCGGGCGAAGCGCTCCCTGCCCCGCACGGAATCCCTCCACCAGCCTCCGGCTGGTCCCCCTCCCTTTAGGCAAGGGAGGCAACGGGTTTTTGGGGGTGCAGCGCAAGTCCGGGGCGGGCGGACAGAGGCGTCCGCCCCTACACCGTTTATCGGTAGGATTTCGTAGGGGGCGGCGTCCTCAACGCCCCGGTGGCACCAATTTTCATGTTATGCGTAGGGCGGCGTGCCCTCACGCCGCCGTTTTTTGTGCGTAACAAGAGGTGCGGTAGTCGACCCCTCAGTCGCGGCGGAGCCGTGACAGCTCCCCTTACGCAGGGGAGCCTTTTGGGGGGCAGAGGCTCTTTCCACTTTCATCTTTCCGTTTTTCTTATTTCCCTACGCAGAAGCGGGAAAAAATCGTGGCTACCAGGTCCTCCCGGATGCTTTTGCCGGTCAGCTCGCCCAGGGCGGTGAGGGCTTCTTCGGCATCGGTGAGGATGGCGTCGGGGGTGAGGCCCGCGGTCAGGGCAGACGCGGCCCGGTCGGTGGCTTGCAGGGCGCGGGTCACGGCCTCGGCCTGGCGGCTGTTGGTGAGCAGGGCCCCGGACTCCCGGGCGGGGGTGGGGTACAGCTTTTGGATCAGCGTTTCCAGGTCCTCCACGCCCTCGCCGGTTTTGGCGCTGAGGGCGCAGATATTTTGGAATCGGCCCTCTATGGCGGCCAGGTCCAGCCGCCGGGGCAGGTCGTTTTTATTGATAATTATAATGGTATGCTCCGCCTTTTCGGCCAGGGCGAAAACCGCGTCCTCCGGGCCGGCAAGGGGCTGGGAGCCATCCAGCACCACCAGGGCGAGGCTGGCCTGCTCCGCTGCGGCCACGGCACGGTCCACGCCCAGCTTCTCCACGCTGTCGCCCGTTTCCCGGATGCCGGCGGTGTCGCACAGGCGCAGGAGCTGGCCGCCGCAGCGGACCTTCTCCTCTACAGTGTCCCGGGTGGTGCCCGCCACCTCGGTGACGATGGCCCGGTCGTAGCCCAGCAGGGCGTTGAGGAGGGAAGATTTCCCGGCGTTGGGCAGACCCAGCAGCACGGTGGGGATGCCCTGCTTCAAAATGCGGCCCCGGTGGAAGGTGTCCAGCAGGCGCTGGAGCGCGGCGCGGCTGCGGGTGAGTGTGTCCGCGATTTGCTGCTGCTCCAGGGGCTCGATTTCATCGTCGGGATAGTCCACCGCCGCGTAAAAGCGGGAGGTGATGTCCATGAGGTCGCCATAGACCTGCTCCACGCCCCGGCTCATGGCGCCGGAGAGCTGGAAGGCGGCGTTTTGGGCGGACTCGGCGGTCTCGGCGTCAATGAGGTCCGCCACCGCCTCCGCCTGAATGAGGTCCATGCGCCCGCTGAGAAAGGCCCGCTTGGTGAACTCGCCGCCCTTGGCCTGGCGGGCCCCGGCGGCAAAGGCACTGCGAAGCACCTCCTCCAGCACCACAGGGCTTCCGTGGCAATGCAGCTCCGCCGACCACTGGCCGGTATAGCTGCTCTGGGGCGGAAACAGGACGCACAGGCCGTCGTCGATGACCACGCCCTCCGCCGTGCGCATCTGGCCGTAGATCATGCGGCGGGCAGTCTGCTGGGCGGCGGGTTTGCCGTTTTTGGCCCGAAACACACGGTCCGCCACGGATAGGGTCTCCGGCCCAGAAATACGGACGATGCCAATGGCGGCGGGCGTCCGGGCGGTGGCAATGGCGGCAATGGTATCGGTCATAGCGATTGTACGCTCCTTTAGAAAACTGGCGAAAAAACTTCGTTTTTTTGCTGATAGATCGGTGTAACCTATTATAGCATATTAGATGTGCGGTGTATAGCGCAACTTTTTGTCGAGCAGGCCGGAATCAGCCCCGGTCGCGCTTTAATTTGCGGATGTCACGGCCGATGAAGGGCAGAACGGTGTACTCCCCCTCCAGGCGGGAACGGACAGCCGCGCCGTAGCGGGCGCCCAGCTCCGGTGGGGTGAGATTGGTGCTGATGACGGTGCTCCTGCCCGCCAGAAGGCGGCTGTTCACCAGCTGGTACAGGGCGCTCTGGACGAAGGACGTGGCCATCTCGGTGCCCAGATCGTCCAGGATCAGCAGGTCGCTCTTTTCGTAGCGGCGCACATCCTCCTGGGCGTCCGGCTCCTCGTCGGACCGGAACTTGGCCGCCTCGCACCGGGCAAACACATGGCCCGCCGTGTCGTACACCACGGAAAAGCCGTCCTCGCTGACAACCCGTGCGATGCTGGCGGAGAGGAAGGTCTTGCCCAGGCCCGGGTCGCCGAAAAGGAGCAGGTTGCCCCCGGTCCGGCCAAAATCCTGGGCGAAGCGGCGGCAGACGGTGAAATTGCGCTCCATGGTCTCACGGGGGCTGCGGCTGAAGGCACCGGGGTCGGTGTCGTACCAGTCCAGCTCGAAGTTTTCAAAGCTCTGGCTGCTCACATCCAGCATGCTGCTCAGCTGGCGGATCTGCTCCTGGGCATAATAATTTTGCAGGCAGGAGCAGACGCTGCCCCGGCAGTAGCCCGTGTCGCCGCAGAGGACGCACCGGGGCCGCTCCTCCAGGGTGTCGGCAGGATAGCCGTGCTCCTTGAGCAGCGCCGCGCGCTCCTGCTGCAGGGCCAGATTCTCCGCTTTCAGCCGGGCAAGGGCCGGGGCGGGGTCCTCCCCATGGCGCAGGGCCTGGGCCATGATGCGGCCCACGGTGCCGCGCAGCTGCTTTTCAATTTCCTCCAGCCGGGGCACCTCCCGGTAGATGCGCTGGCGGCGGGCCTCCGCCTGGGAGGCGCGGCGCTGCTTATCCTCCTCAAAGCGCTGCAATGCCGTGCGCATGACCTTACCGTCGTATGCCATATCTCTGCCCCCTTCGTACATTATTATATAGTAGCATTTGTTTATCTCAAAAAAATAAAGTTTTTTCGCCAGGTTTCTTTACCACTTCATGTATTCTTCAATAGCCTGGTTTTTGCCGCCGTCGGGCTTTTGCGCAGGCCGCTTTTCCTGCTGCAGGGACTCCGGGGTGCGCAGACCCTCCTGGTTCCAGCGGCGCAGGATGCCGTTTAAGTATTTCCAGTTCATACCCTGCTTTTTCAGCACGGTTTTTTCGTAGGCAATGGACACCATTTCCGGGGAAAAGCCCCAGTCCATCCACTGGCCGATGTACTTTTCCTCCGCCTCCACCGGGCGGCGGTCGCCCATTTGCAGGGCGGCCATGTACTCGGCGGCCCGCTCCCGGCGCTGGGACACCGACCGCAGAAACCGGGCGGCAGACTCCTGGTCAAAGATGCCGCGCTTGGCCCAATAGTGGCCCTCCCGCTCGATGAAGGCCACCGTGGGCCGGCGGCCCGGGCCGTAGCGAAGCTCCTGGTTTTCCACGCAGTGGCGCACCAGCAGGAAGATCACATCCGCCGGCAGCCCCACCTCCCGGTGGAGGCTGGCCAGGCGCTTTAAGTCCATGGTGGTGAGCTTTTTGCCCAGGGTGCGCTCCGTCTCCTCCACCAGCATCTGAAATTCGCCGTCCCGCAGCAGGTCGCCCAACTCCTGGGCGGTGAACTCCGCCGGGCGGCGGATGGGCTCCGGCACCGGCAGGGCCTGGGCCCGGATGAGGCCCAGCTTTTCCAGCTTGGTCTGGGCCGCCTGGAGCCGCAGGGCGCTCAGGTGCAGGCGCTGCATGAGCTGCTCCGGCGTCACCGCGCCCTCCATGCGCATGAGGCAGAGGTACAGCAGCGCCGCGTCGCCGTCCGCCAGGTCCAGCAGCGCGTCCACCTGCCGGGCGGGCAGGGTGAGCATCTGCTCCCGGTCCTGGATGATGTAGCCCGCCATAGTCTCTCCCCTTTCAAATACTGGCGAAAAAACTTCGTTTTTTCTGCCAAAAAGATTGCACAATGATGCAGGATATATTTTACACGAAAACCTTCTTTTCGTAAAGGCGCGGGAGCATTTTATTTGTTAATTTTTTGTTTTCGGACAGAAAAGGCTTTTCCCCATGGAAAAATGTGCTATAATAAGATGATTTAACATGTGTATCTATACCCTTTTTCAGAAATAGAACAGGAGGCAGCTATGGCGAATCGAATCACAGTGAACATCTGCGGCGAGGACTATACCCTGGTGGCCGAGGAGAACACCGCCTACATGGAGCAGGTGGCGAAGATGGTTGACGAGAAAATGAGCGAGATCATCACAGGAGCCAAGGTGGGCCGGGGCGACGCGGCGGTGCTGGCCGCGGTGAACCTGGCCGACGAGCTGCTGAAAAGCGAGCAGACGGCGGAGAATCTGCGCCGCCAGGTGAAGGGCTATCTGGACGAGGCCGCCCAGGCGAAAACCGAGGTCTCGGAGCTGAAACGCCAGCTCTTCAAGGCCCAGCAGCAGGGCCGGAAGTAATGGAGCTTCTCTCCCCTGCCGGGTCCCCGGAGGCGCTTTTGGCCGCCGTGCAGAACGGGGCCGACGCCGTGTATATGGGCCTGGGCAGCTTCAACGCCCGGCGCAGCGCACGGAATTTTACGGACGAGACCTTTCCCCAGGCAGTGGACTACTGCCACGAGCACGGCGTGAAGGTCTACCTGACCCTGAACACCCTGCTCACCGACCGGGAGCTGCCGGAGGCGGCCCAAACGCTGCGCAAGGCAAGCGACTGGGGCGTGGACGCGGTGCTGGTGCAGGACTGGGGCCTGTGGCAGCTTGCGCGGTTGGTTGCCCCGGACCAGCCCCTTCACGCCAGCACGCAGATGAGCCTGCACACCCTTTCGGGGGCGCGTTTGGCGGCGGAGCTGGGCATGGAGCGGGTTGTGCTGGCCCGGGAGCTCTCCGCCCACGACACGGAAATCATCTGCCGCCGCTGCGGCGCGGAGGTGGAGGTGTTCGGCCACGGGGCCCTGTGTATGTGCTACTCCGGCCAGTGCGCCATGAGCGCCATGATCGGAGGCCGCAGCGGCAACCGGGGCACCTGCGCCCAGCCCTGCCGGCTGCCCTATGCCCTGGGTGAAAAGCGCGGATACCTGCTGAGCTTAAAGGACAACAATCTCTCCCCCTATCTCCGGCAAATGGAGGAAATGGGGGTGGCGTGCCTGAAAATCGAGGGGCGCATGAAGCGGCCCGAGTATGTGGGGGCGGTGACGGGCATTTACCGGCGCCTGCTGGATGAAAAGCGTCCCCCCTCCCCGGCGGAGTCGGCGCAGCTGGAGCGGGCCTTTTCCCGCAGCGGCTTTACCGACGGATACTGGACGGGCAAGCGTGGCCCGCAGATGTTCGGTATGCGGCCCGAAAATGCCCGCTGGCCCGAGGACTGGTTTGCGCAGGTCCGCAAGACCTATGAAAACGGGGCGGAGAATCGGCCCCTGGCGGTGGACCTTACCTGCCGGATAGCGGCGGGAGCCCAAGCCGTTCTGACGGCGGCTCTCCCGGACGGGCGGCAGGTCACCGTGGACGGCCCCGTGCCGGAGGCGGCCCGAAGCCGCTCCCTGACGGAGGAGGAGCTGCGCACCCGGCTGCAAAAAACCGGAGGCACGGCGTTCGCGTGCCGAAGCATTGACATTTCCCTTGAGGACGGGCTGATGCTCTCCGCCGGGAGCATCAATGCTCTGCGGCGGGAGGCGCTGGCGGGGCTGCGGGAACGGCTGGTGGAAAAGCCCGCCCGCCGTACCTACGACACCCCTCCCCTGCCTGCGGCCCCAGCGGCCTATTTAGGCGCGCCGAAGCTGACGGCCAGTGTCACCTACGCCCGGCAGCTCTCGCCGGAGCTGGCCCGGGGCGTGGACTATCTCTACCTGCCCCTTACCTTATTAAAGGAAATTGACCTGGAGGAATACGCCGGGTACACGAAGCTCTGCGCCGTGCTGCCGCGGATTTTCCGCACGGAGGATGAAGGGGAATTTCGCCGCATTTTGCGGGAAACGCCCCAGCTTTCCGCCGTGGCGGTGAGCAACCTGGGCCACCTGCCCATTGCCGCCGGTCTGGGTCTGGAAATTCGGGGCGACATGGGCCTGAATGTGTTTAACAGTCTCTCCCTGCTTTTCCTGGGGGAGCTGGGCGTGACCGCCGCCACGGTGTCCCCGGAGCTGCGGCACCAGCAGGTGCGGGACCTTTCCAAGTACCTGCCCTGCGAGGCCGTGGTCTACGGGCGGCTGCCGCTGATGATCACGGAGAACTGCCCCCTGCGGTGCAGCGGCCAGTGCAGCCATGGCACCGGCGGCACCCTCACCGACCGCACCGGCGCGGCCTTTCCCCTGCTCTGCGCCCACGGCTGCCGCAGCGAGATTCAAAACAGCAAGGCCCTGTATCTGGCGGATAAGCCCCAGTGGAAAGAATGCGGCCTCACCTGGGCCCGGCTCCGCTTCACCACCGAGACGGCGGAGGAGGCTCTGGACATCCTGCGGCGGTATCAGGGAGAGGATTCGACCCCGCCTGCCGAATTCACACGCGGCCTGTTTTACAGAGGTGTCGAGTAAAATTCTGATAGATAATTGTATTATTATCATATAATATTACTATTTGTATTTACATTTTGAGAGGTTGACCCCATGGAACTGAAAATCAAAGCGGTACATCCCAAGATGGGCAAGGACTTTCCCCTGCCCAAATTTGCCACCCCCGGCTCGGCGGCCATGGATCTGCTGGCCTGCATCGACGGCCCTGTGACCCTGGCCCCCGGAGCGCGGCAGACGGTGCCCACGGGCATTGCCATCGCCCTGCCCTCGGCAGACTTCGTGGCCCTGGTGTTCGCCCGGAGCGGGCTGGGCATCAAGCAGGGCGTGTGCCTTTCCAACGGCGTAGGCGTTATCGACAGCGACTATCGGGGCGAGATCGCCGTGGGGCTTGTGAACCTCTCCGATACCCCCTACACGGTGCAGCCCGGTGACCGGATCGCGCAGCTCATGGTGACACCGGTGGTGCAGCCCCGGGTACATTTGGTGACGGAGCTGGACGAAACGGAGCGGGGCGCCGGGGGCTTCGGCTCCACCGGGAGGTAAAAAGCATGGCGAAGATCGTTTTGGCCTCCGGCTCCCCCCGGCGACAGGAGCTGCTGGGGCGCATGGGCATCACGGAGTTCGACATCCGGGTGCCGGAGGTGGAGGAGAGCTATCCGGAAAATTTGTCTCCGGAGGAAATCGTGAAATTTATCTCCCGGGAGAAGTCCGACGGGGCGGCGGCGCTTTGTACGGACCAGGAAATTATCATCACCGCCGACACCATGGTCTTCCTGGACGAGAAGCGGCTTGGAAAGCCCAAGGACGAGGACGAGGCCCTAAAAATGCTCACGATGCTGGCCGGGCGGCACCACACCGTATGCACGGGCGTCACCGTGCGGCGGGGGACGAAAATCTGCACCCGGGCGAAGAAAACGGATGTGTATTTCCGTCCCGCCACGGAAAAGGAGCTGCGGGCCTACATCCGCACCGGGGAGCCCATGGACAAGGCGGGAGCCTACGGCGTCCAGGGCAAGGGCGCACTGCTGGTGGAGCGCATCGACGGAGACTTTTTCAATGTGATGGGCCTGCCCGTGGGCCTGCTGGCGGATATGCTGCGAGACTTCGGGCTGGACCTTTTGGAGTAATATATGAAGAATTTTTTTAGCAAAATGGGAATATGGATCCTGGCGGCAGCGGTGGTCATCGTACTGACCCTGTCCATCCTCTCCGCCACGGGCACCGGTCTGCTGGACAACATCGCGGGGACCATCGCCTCGCCCTTCCGCTCCGCCGGGGCCGCCATCGGCAACTGGTTTGGGTCCATAAACGATAAATTTGACGACGTGGACGCCCTGCAAAAGGAGAATGAGGAGCTGAAAAAGCGCATCGCCGAGCTGGAGGACGCCAACCGCCAGGCTCAGACGGACAGCCAGGAAAATGAGCGCCTGCGCAACCTCCTGAATCTGCGAGCGCAGCGCAAGGACTTCACCTTTGAAAGCGCCAAGGTGACCCAGTATGAAAACTCCAACTGGGCCTCCACCCTGACGCTGAATCGGGGCACCGGCAGCGGCGTGGCCGTGAACAACTGCGTGGTGGACGAGTACGGCGCTCTGGTGGGCGTGGTGACGGAGGTGGGGCTCAACTGGTGCACGGTGGCGACGGTTTTGGACACCCAGGCCCAGTTTGGCGCCACGGTCTTCCGCACGGGCGAGGCCGCCGTGGCTATGGGCGACCTGACTCTCATGGACAGCGGAAAGCTGAAGCTGAACTATCTCTCCGGCACCAATCCCCCGGTGGGCGGCGACCTGGTGCTTACCTCGGGCCTGGGCGGCTACTTCCCCTCGGGCCTGGTCATCGGCTCGGTGGAGGATGTGCGCACGGACGACTCGGGCCTGACCCAGTACGCCGTGGTGCAGCCCAATGTGCAGCCGGAAAACCTGGTGCAGGTGTTCATCATCACCGCCTTCGACGTGGTAGACTGAGAGGTGGGCCGTGGGACATCGTGACTATGTTTACAAGTGGCTGTTTTACGCGCTGATCTCGCTGTTTTTCATCCTGGTGCAGTGCTTTGGGCTGGTGTATCTGCGGGTCTGGGGGGTGCATCCCTTCCTGTTCCCGGTGCTGGTGTCCACGGTAGCCGCCCTGGAGACAGCCCACGAAAGCGCCATCTACGCGCTGGTGCTGGGCTTTTTAATGGACATAACCATGCCGGGGGTCATCCCCTGCTTTTACACGGTGGCATTTTTGGTGGTGTTCGTGGTGACGCGGCTGCTGTCGGGCAAGGTGCTGTCGTGGCCGTTTTTCTGCTGCATGCTGTGCGGTGTATTGAGCATTGTGTGCTGCGGACTGCTGAATATTTTATGCCTGCGGGCCAGTATCAGCTTTTCCCTTACCCATGCGCTGCTGCTGATGGGAAAGGAGCTGCTGCTGACGGCTCCCCTGATGCCCCTGGTATATCTGCCCATGCGGAAGCTGCGGCAGGTATTCGACCGGGAGTGACCGCCCCTCTGGAAAGGAGGATACTTTCAAATGAAGAAAACCAACCCCTACCGCACCCGACTCATTGTGCTGTTAAGTATTTTTGCGGCGGTGCTGTGCTGCTTCGGTGTGCTGCTGGTGCACTATCAGATCGTCAACGGCGACAGCTACCGGGCCCTTTCCGCCGCCGGCACCGCCAAGCGGGAGGTGGTAGAGACCAGCCGGGGCATCATCACCGACCGAAACGGCAAGGTGCTGGTGTCCAACCGCCTGACCTACACGCTGAAATTCTCCGACGAGAGCTTTGAATCGGACGAGGACTGCAATGCGGCGGTGTGGCGGCTTCTCCAGCTATGCCAGCAGGAAAAGATCACCTGGATCGACCCCCTGCCTCTGGACAGGGCCGCCCCCTACGCCCTGACGGACCCGGAGCCCGGCGAGGCCTTTACAACCTGGATGGACGACTACAAGATCGCCTATTCCGGGGAGGAGCAGATCACCCTGTCCCTCTCCGGCGACGAGATGATGGCAAAGCTGCGGAAGATCTACACCATTTCCTCCGACTACACCGACCAGCAGGCCCGGCTCATCGCCGGCGTCCGGTACGGCGCGGCGGTGTCCGGCAGCTATGTGTTCGCTGAGGACGTGCCGGTGTCGCTCATCAGCCAGGTGGTAGACGGACACTTTGCGGGCGTGTCCACGGGCACCTCCAGCCAGCGGGTGTATAACACCACTTATGCCGCCCATATCCTGGGCCGGGTGAGCCGCATCTTCGCCGAGGACTGGAACGAAAAATACAAGGACAACAGCGACTACTCCATGGACGACCTGGTGGGAAAGGGCGGCGTGGAGGAGGCCTTTGAGCAGTATCTCCACGGGGTCAACGGCGTAAAGCTGGTGACCACCGACAAAAACGGCAAGGTTACCGGTGAGCTTTACGCCAAGGAGCCCCAGCCCGGCAACACCGTGGCCCTGACCATTGACATCGACCTGCAAAAGGTGGCCGAGGACTCCCTGGCCGCCACCATCCAGTCCATGACCGGCAGAGACGGCGTGGCCCGGGGCGGCGCGGCGGCGGTCATCGGCGTGGGCACCGGGGAGGTACTGGCCCTGGCCAGCTACCCCACCTACGACCTGAGCCGGTGGGACGAGATGTACGACAGCTGGAGCAAGGACCCGGCCCTGCCCATGTTCAACCGGGCCACCGACGGCACCTATGCCCCCGGCTCCACCTTTAAGCTCTGCACCTCCGTGGCGGGTCTGGAATCCGGGGTGATCACCCCCTCCACCACCATTGTGGACCGGGGCATCTACACCTACTACGAGTTCCCCCAGCCCAGGTGCTGGATCTATAACGCCACCGGCGGCACCCACGGGGCGGTGAATGTGTCCCAGGCTATCACCGTGTCCTGCAACTACTTCTTCTACGAGGTGGGCCGGCTCACAGGCATCCAGCGGCTGGACGACTACGCCAGCCAGTTCGGCCTGGGCCGCTCCACAGGCATTGAGATCGGTGACTCCGCGGGCGTTCTGGCAAGCCCCGAATACGCCGACCAGATCGGCGAGACCTGGACCGACGGCCAGACCATTACCGCGGCTATCGGCCAGTCCTATAACCTCTTCAGCCCCCTGCAGCTGGCAAACTATGTGGCGACTCTGGTCAGCGGCGGCGACCACTACGACGCACACCTGCTGAAAAGTGCCAAGGCCTACGACAACTCCTCCGTGGTCTACGCCTACAACAAGGGTCCCTCCAACCATGTGGACATGGCGGACAGCACCCTGGAGGCGGTGAAGTCCGGCGCACGGGGCCTGGCCACCGGAAGCCTCAGCTATGTCTTTAACAGCTGCATCGTGCCCGTAGGCTGCAAGACCGGTACGGCGGAGACCGGCGGCGAGCTCTCCAACGGCTGCTTCGTGGCCTTCGCCCCCTATGACGATCCTCAGATCGCCGTGTGCGTAGTCATCGAGCAGGGCGGCGGCGGCTCCAACCTGGCCCCCATTGCCCGGGACATCATTAACGCTTACTTCTCCAGCGCCTCCACGGACACGACGATTTCCGGGGAGAATACCTTGATACAATAACATTCCTGGCGAAAAAACTTCGTTTTTTCTGCCAAAAGGATTGCAGCCTGCTGCGCGCATAATTTTTGCACTGGGCGCAAAAATTCCACACTGGCAGTCTGAGAGGTATTTTTCCCCACGCGCATGTCGCGGTGAAAAATAATTTGAATTTTTCGCGTCTGCGGACGCGAACTCTGCGAGGCTTTTTTGACCTGTCGGAGGAGTTTTATATGTCGATTTATTTTGATTCTAAGGATAAAAACTGTAAGAAGCCCTTCGGTGCCGTTTTGTGCGGCACCGAAGTGTCTTTTTCCGTGATCTGTTCGGAAGATGAGGGGATATGCGGCGGAAAGCTGCGGCTGTGGGCGGAATTTGCCGGGGTGCAGCGGTCGGTGCCGCTGAATCGGCAGGGCGGGGCCTGGAGCTGCGTGGTCATGGCCCCGGGGGAGCCGGAGCTGGTATGGTACGACTTTGTGCTGAAGCGGCGGAGCGGCGAGATGGTGGAGCTGACCCGCAGCGGCGGGCGCTGGCAGTTGACGGTGTACGAGGACACCGGGACGCCCGGGTGGTTTGGCCGGGGCATGAGCTACCAAATTTTCCCAGACCGTTTTTACCGGAGCCGCCTGCCCAGCCCCGAGGGCCTGGTGGGGGCGCGGACCGTCCACGAAAACTGGGGGGACACGCCGGACTATCTGCCAGATGAACAAGGCGAGATCCGAAACCGCGACTTTTTCGGCGGCGACCTGCGGGGCATCACGGAGAAGCTGGACTATTTGCAGAGCCTGTCGGTGACGACGCTGTACCTCAATCCCATTTTCGAGGCTGCGTCCAATCATCGGTATAATACCGCCGACTACTTGGCTATTGACCCCATGCTGGGGACGGAGGAGGATTTCCGGGAGCTGTGCCGCCAGGCCCACAAGCGCGGGATGCGGGTGCTGCTGGACGGGGTGTTCAACCACACGGGCAGTGTGAGCCGGTACTTTAATGCGGACGGCTTTTACCCGGAGCTGGGGGCGGCCCAATCCCAGGCCTCTCCTTATTATAATTGGTATCATTTTAGCCGCTGGCCGGAGGAGTACGACGCCTGGTGGGGCATTAAGACCTTGCCTGCAGTGGAGGAAAACGAGGATTCGTACCGGGCATTCATCATCCGGGACCGGGATGCCGTGGTGCGGCGGTGGCTGCGGTGCGGGGCGGACGGCTGGCGGCTGGACGTGGCCGACGAGCTGCCGGACGACTTCATCGAAGAGATCCGGCAGGCTATGGACGAGGAAAAGCCCGGCTCGGTGCTCATCGGTGAGGTGTGGGAGGACGGCAGCAACAAGATCGCCTATGATCGGCGGCGGCGGTATCTGCTGGGCTGGGAGACCCACGGACTGATGAACTACCCATTCCGCACGGCGGCCATGGACTGGCTCCTGGGCGGGGACGCGGCGGCGTTCCGGGCGCAGATGGAGGAAATTCGGGAGAACTACCCCTCCCCTGCTTTTTACTGCGCCATGAATTTTTTGGGCACCCATGACACGGCGCGGATCCTCACGCTGCTGGGCGGGGAGCCTGTGCCGGAGAGCAAAACAGACCGGGCGGAGGCCCACCTCTCCCCCGCTGGGTACGCCCGGGCGGCGGAACGGCTGAAGCTGGGGGCGCTGCTGCTCTACACCTTCCCCGGGTCCCCCACGGTGTACTACGGGGACGAGGCCGGGATGCAGGGCTACGAGGACCCGCTGAACCGGCGCACCTACCCCTGGGGGCAGGAGGATGCGGCGCTGCTGGGGTGGTATCGGCGGCTGGGCCGGGTGCGGATGGAGCGGGTCTCGCTGCAAAGTGGGGAGATTCGGTATCTCTACGCCCGGGGCGGCGGGCTGGCGCTGGAGCGCCGGGCCGGGGCGGAAGTGACCGTGACGGCACTGAACGCCGGGGAAGCGGCCCTGGAGCTGAGCATCCTCTGGGAGCGGCCCGTGGCCACAGATGCCCTGACCGGACAGCAGTTTCTGGCGGCAGAGGGCCAGGTACGGCTAACGCTGCCGGGCCTGAGCGGGGCGTTGCTGGTGTAGGCCTATTGATTGGCACAGCCGGTGTTTGCACTGTCACGGATCCAATTTAAATCATAACCACCAGTAAACTGGTGGTTTGACCTGCCCCTAAAAGGGGCTATTACGACCGTAGCCCCTAAAAGGG
>CAKTZK010000042.1 GCA_934635515.1 uncultured Oscillospiraceae bacterium | reverse complement strand
TGTGTGTTCTTTGAAAACATCAAGCTCAATAACTGTACCGAACGAGCCTACACCCTCTACTGTGCGGCAAAGGATTTGACGCTCGGCACAAAGCATATTACCGTGTCGGATCTGTCGGACGCCGACCTTGTTCCGCCTATGCTGTTAGGTACAATATCATCAAGTCCATTTCAAGACTCAGAACGAATCGCATGTTCAGCCTTGGACAAATTTTAAGAAATGCAAAAGGAGCGTCATGAAATACGATCTCTCAAAACCTATCACGCGGGGCGCCAGGCGGACCCTTGACGCACTCAGCGGTGCAATGCTCTTCCTTTTGTCGGAGAAATCCTTTGAAGAAATCACCGTTGGTGCGCTGTGCGAACACGCACAGTATCCCCGTGCGACCTTCTACAATTATTTTGACGATAAATACGACCTTCTGAACTATTGTTGGCTCTCCCTTGCAGAGAAAATAGGGCTTTCGGAGTACCGTCACGCACTGGAAAATGAGATGCTCTATCTCTTCTTTGACCGTATCTACGCCTTTACAAAGCAGTACAGTGCGCATATCGGCCACGTATTGTCTCACAATCCGGAGGTCGGCTATATGTTTTCCAGCTTCCGCAACTTTCTGAACAGCCAAATGCGGCGGATCTTCAAGGATTGCCCGGATGCTCTGCGCAGGGAGATCCCCAATGAGCTGCTTGCCGACCATTACAGCAATACGCTCTTCCTCGTGTGGCAGTGGTCGGCGGTAAAGCACGCCGATTGCTCCAAAGAAATGGCCCATGCATACCTGAAGGAACTTCTCACGCTTGAATGAAACGAAATTGATCGCTTGGACCTTTTAAGAAAGCGGCAAAATTATACACAGCAGACATGGTTTGGCCCCGCCAGAAATCCTATTGCCGCCGCCCCGGAGATATGATACAATAAATATGCAAGATCATATCCCAGGAGGCCGCCCATGAATCAAAAGGAGCTCAGCGAGATCCGCCGCCGCTTTAAGCCGGATAAAACTTCCATCAGCCGTATCTACGGCTGCTATGTCAACAGCAATAAGGAAATCATCTCCCATATCGACACCTCCCTGGGCCTTCTGTCCCAGGAGGAGCAGGAGATGTACCTGGGGCTTTTGAAGAAAGCCCTGTCCGGTACCCTGGGCCGAAATCTGCTGGATATCTCCTTCTCCACCGCCCAAGTAGCCGACAGCGACGAGCACCGCCTGCTGCAAACCATTCGCCAGACCGGCCTGCAGGACCCGGCCTCCCGCCGGGAGCTGTGCCGTCGCATCATCGACGCTATGGACATGGGGGAGACCAATTATCTCATTCTCCTGGCCGCCGACACCTATGATGTTCCCTACCGCAGCAAGGACGACGCCCTGCTGGAGGATGCCTCCGACACGGTGTATAAGTACTTTGTCTGCAGCATCTGCCCCGTTAAGTCCCCTACCCTGGAGCTGAAATACAGCAGCGAGGACAGCGAGTTCCACAGCGCCTCCACCGGCCATATCGCCGCCGCCCCGGAGCTGGGCTTCCTCTTCCCCGCCTTTGACGATCGCTCTGCCAATATCTATAACGCACTCTATTACAGCAAAAACACAACGGAGATCCGCCAGTCGGTCATCGACGCGGTGTTCCGGGTGGAGCCGCCCATGTCCGCCGGGGAGCAAAAAAATGTGTTCGGCACCACCCTGGGCGACACCCTGCAAAAGGATTGCAGCTACGATGTGGTGCAGTCCGTCCACGAGCAGCTTCGCCAGCGCATTGCCGAGCATAAGGAGAGCCACGACCCGGAGGTGCTGACTCTCTCCGTCCGGGAAATGGGCGACATTCTGGAAAGCAGCGGCGTGCCCGAGGAAAAGGCCGATGCCTTCCGCCAGGCCTGCCGCCAGCACTACGGTGAGGACGCGGCCCTGAACCCCAAAAACATCGTAGACACCGGGAAATTCCAGATCGCCACCCCGGAGGTGAAGATCTCCGTCTCCCCGGAGTACAGCCATCTGATCGAAGCCCGGGTCATCGGCGGACGGAAGTATATCCTCATCCCCGCCGACGAAGGTGTGGAGATCAACGGCATCGGCGTAAACATCCCCAACCCCCAGACACCGGAGGGCTGACCCTCCGCCCTACTCCTACAGGAGACGCTATGACCATTTACGAAGTGCAAAGCCGCCCGGCGGCCCTGCTGTCCCGCCTGACCGAGCTCTGGGAAGCCTCCGTCCGGGCCACCCACCTGTTTCTCACGGAGCCGCAGCTGCAGCAGATCAAGGCCTATGTCCCCCATGCCCTGGCGGATGTTCCCCATCTTGTGCTCGCCTGCCCCGCGCCGGACACGCCCGTGGCTTTTATGGGCGTTGCCGGGCAGCGGCTGGAAATGCTCTTTCTTCTGCCCCGGGAGCGGGGCGCCGGCCTGGGCAAGCAGCTCCTCCGGTACGCCATGGATAACTATGGCGTCCGGGAGGTCACCGTCAACGAGCAAAATCCCCAGGCCGTGGGCTTCTACCGGCATGCAGGCTTTTCCGTCTACAAGCGGACGGACCTGGATGAAGCCGGGGATCCCTACCCGCTTTTATACATGCGGCATCCCTGACCAGCCTTTTTAAAGCGAGAAAACCGGAACTATCGTTCCGGTTTTCTCGCTTTATTATGCAGTATTCTTACTTCACCAGGCCCTTGTCGGTCTTCGCCACGTGCTTGAAGACCTCCTCAAAGCGATTCAGCGCCTCGTCGATGATCTCCGGCGTGTCGGCCAGGGAGGTGTACAGGCGGCTTCCGGCCAGAGTGACGATGCCGTTGGCCATGTAGGCCGCGCCCATGCGCTCCATGGAGTCCTTGCGGACATACATCATATCTTTATTGCGCAGCAGCCCCACGGCGGACTTCAGGAAAGACATGGAGGAGAAGTCGAAGCTCATAGCTCCGGTGCATTCCAGATGAACGATGGATCCCTGATTGTAGGCCACGAAGGGCAGGCCATACTGCCCGATCAGGCTCTTGAGGCCGTCGCAGAGGCGGTCGCCCATCTGTCCGGCGATCTCGCAGGCGTTGGTGCGCTCGATCTCCTGAATGGCCGTGTAGCCCGCAAGACACGACAGGGGATTGGCCGCCAGAGTGCCGCCCACATAGGCGCGGTGCTTGCCGGTGGCCAGACCGGCCGCCATGAGCTGAGCATACTCCCGCTTGCCGCCTACGCCGCCTGCGGAGGGATAGCCGCCCGCCACGATCTTGCCGAAAATCGTCAGATCCGGCACCACATCGAAGTAGCCCTGGGCGCCGGAGAGGGCTACTCGGAAGCCGGTGACCACCTCGTCGAAGATCATCAGCGCGCCATACCGGTCACACAAAGACCGGACACCCTTGTTATATTCGTGTCCGATGGGGCGGGTGCCGCTCTCGGGGCCAACAGGCTCCACGATGACGGCTGCCGTGCCGCCCCGGAGCTTGTTGCGCCGGAGCATGCGCTCCAGCATATCGAGGTCGTTGGGGCGGACTTCGTCGGTGGCGGCGTAGGCGCCCTTGGGGATGCCGTGGGACTCCAGCAGGGCGCGGCTGCCGGGGATCTTCAGGCCGTAGACCATCTGGTCAGACCAGCCGTGATACGCGCCGCCGATCTTAATGATGCGCTTTTTCCCCGTGGCGATGCGGGCGATGCGCAGGGAGGCCATCACCGCCTCGGTGCCGGAGCCAAGCATGCGGAACATCTCCACATTGGGCATGTGGCGGTTGATTTCCCGCGCGATGAGCATTTCCGACTCGTGGAGCAGACCCGTAACGGGGCCGCACTCGTTGAGCAGCTGAAACACCTTTTCCCGTATGACCGGATAGTTGCTGCCCAGGATGGTGGGGCCGCCGGCCTGCAGGAAGTCGATGTACTTGTTGCCGTCCTTGTCGTAGAGGTAAGCTCCCTCGGCTTTGGCCATGCACATGGGAAACGGCTTGTTGAAGGCCAGATTGTGCTGGACGCCGCCGGGGATATACTTCTGCGACTCCTCATATACGGCGCGGGACTGGGTGCACTTCTCGTCATAATACTTCAGAATTACATTGTTATAGTAGTCGTCCGTCACCTCCCAAATGGGCTGATCGGTGAGTGCCTTGAGCTGGGCGTTGATCTTTTGGGGATCGTCCCATCTGCTGATGCCGCAATTATTCATGCTGCTGCTCCTTTCCTTGCTTCTTCTTCGCAATGTCGTTGGTGTCCTTACTGTTGCGGTAAACTACGAAATTGTCCCACAGGTACTCCAGAGACAGGTTCAGAGCCATGTTGATGGCCAGAACGGCGTACTCGTTCCAGCCGTGAGTGTCCGCCAGAAAATGCTCATTCCAAATGGTGAACGGCGCGAAGGGTACATAGAACAGAAACACCAAAAGCATGGCGCGGGGGACATTGGCTGCGCTCTGGAAGGTGAACTTGCGGTTAAAGGTGAAGTTCCAGAGCACGCTCAAAACCAGAGCAATGGCGTAGCAGAGCCAGTGGGCGGGGATCTTCAGGATCTCTTCGCAGAGGATCATGGCCAGTGTCTCAATAATGCCTGCCGAGGCGGAAAAAAGCACGAACTTGATCACTCTCGCGGTTTCTCTCTTTTTCTCAGCGTTCATAGTCATCCCTTCCTCTTAGAATATTTTTTCTTATACACCAGGCGCATCAGCCCCGTGTCCAAAGCGCCGAGCCTTACCTCCGCGCCCATGCCCGCGGTGTGCAGGGCACACAGGGCGGATTTTTCCGTCAGCAGGCACAGAGCCTCCCTATCGTCGGGGTCCTCCCCCTTCACCAGAGCGCCTACGCCCTTAACGAATACCGCGTTCCGCTTTTTAAGCTCCCGGATCACATCCTCTGCCAGCGGCTCCACGCAGGGGACCTGTCCGCCCAGCATCTGGGCCATGTCGTCCAGCTGGGCCCGGAGCACCTGCCCCCTGTCCGCCCACCGGACGGCGTATTCTCCGCCGGAAACCTCCGCCGCGGGGATCTCCCGCCGCACAGCGGTCAGCAGAGCCTGCACGCCCTCTTCCGGCAGCCGCCGGGATCCATCCTCGGGCAGGTGGAGATTGCGCCGGCAGATCTCCTCCAGCAGCAGCGCCCGCTCCATGGCCTGCTCCTTGTCTCTTCCGCAGACCACCACCCCGTGGTGCGCCATAAGCACCGTCTGTGCCCCACCGGCCATGGCCGCGGCCACCGCGCCCTTCAGCTTCTTGGTGCCGGGCAGGCCGTATGCGGCCACCGCAAGGCCTCCCAGGGCCAGGCGCTCGTCCTCCGTAATGTCCATTGCTGCAAAGCCCGCCACTCCCAGAGCCGAAGCGCAGCTCTGGTGGGTGTGGACCACGAAGCCCACCTCCGGAAACAGCGTGTAGGCCGCCGCGTGTATGCCTTTTTCACTGGAGGGCTTGCGCTGCCCCTCCCAGGCCATAGTGGCAAGCTCCACCCGGGCGATGTCCTCGGGCTGAGTCTTGTGATAGCCCAGTCCGCTGGGCGTAATGAGGAAACACTCCCCGTCCGCCCGGCAGCTGACGTTTCCCCAGGTCCGGGCCACCAGGCCCGTCTCCAGCAGCTCCCGCCCTGTCCGGCAGATCAATTCTCTTGCCGTGCGTTCTTCCATGTCCGCGCCTCCTCAGTTCAGCGCGGCAAAGTTCTTCTTGTTTGCCGCGTACAGATTTTTGAATACCTTGTAATTCCGGTCGTACAGTGCCTTATTCTCCGCCTTGGGCTCATACCGCCCCGCCGGGCGAATGAGCCTGCCCGCCTGGGACAGGTTCGCGATCCGTCCGCTGCCCACCGCCACCAGCATGGCCGCGCCCACCGCGCCCACGTCCTTGGTGTCGGCCACCGTCTCCACGGTGCGGCCCGTAACGTCCGCCAAAATCTGGCAGGTTACCCGCGACAGGGCCCCGCCGCCTACAAACCGCAGCGTCCCGGCGGTCTTCACCTTCTTGTCCTCGCACTCCAGCATCCACCGCAGGTGATAGCATATCCCCTCCAGCACCGCCCGGAGCATCTCGGTTTTCCCGGTGTCCAGCCGGATGTTAAAGAACATCCCCGCCGCCTTGGGATCCTCAAAGGGGCAGCGGTTGCCGTGTAGCCACGGGGTAAACAGCACGCCTCCGGCTCCCGGCGGGATAGCCTCGATGGTGTCGGTCATGTAGTCGTACAGGCTCTCGTACACCGTCTCCTGGCTCTCGGCCACATTGGTCTTCTGCAGGTAAATGCCGATCTCGTCCAGCACCAGGTGCTCCTTGACCCACTCAAAGCATTTGCCCGCCGTCTCCATCTCGGCGAAATAGTTGTACTTCCCCGCCTGGGCGCCTACGATGCCGGCGATCATGGACACAATGTCCACCTTCTGCCGGTCAATGACCGTGCCCACCCAGCCGGAGGTACCGGAGTAGATATGCGTCTGCCCCACCTCGGTGCAGCCGGCGCCTACGCCGATGAGGGTGGCGTCGCCGCCCCCGCCGTACACAGGGCAGCCCTCCGCCAGCCCCAGGTCCTCCGCCGCCCGGGCCGTCAGCTTTCCGGCCACATCCGTGCACTCGATGATCCGGGGCAGATGCTCAAACTCCACCCCGTACATCCGGCACAGCTCCCGGCTCCAGCAGCCCTTGCCCGGGCGGCTGTCGTAGAGGAAGGTGGAGTAGGCCGAGTCCCGGGTCATAACGAACTGCCCCGTGCACCGGCCGATGAGATACTCCTTCACATCCAGCCACTTATGTATCCTGCCGTAGACCTCCGGCTCGTTTTTCTGCACCCATTTGTACTTCCACAGGGGGTCCTTTACGCTGGTGGAGGCCGCCCGGGTGCGCCGCAGGCTGCGCAGCAGCATCCCCGCGTTCACCCCGGAGATGGTCAGCCCGTGGCTCTGGCAGGCGGCAAACTCCTTTCCGCCCCGCTGGTCCATGTAGCTCATGGGCCGCCGCAGAGCCCGGCCCGCTTCGTCCACCAGCACCAGCCCCTGCATCTGGGAGCAAAAGGAGATACCCTCCACCTCCTTAGGGTCCGTCCCGGTCCTTTCCATAAGCCGCCGCGTGCTCTTGGCCATGGCCTGCCACCACTCGTCCGCGTCCTGCTCCGCGCCGCCGCCGGGCAGAATGTAGAGCCCATAGCCCTCATACTCTCCCGCCAGCAGGCGCAGGGTGTCCCCCACCTGAAACAGGCAGGTCTTCACCCCCGTGGTGCCAATGTCATACGCGATCACATACAACCCGATCCCCTCCCATTTTCAATGCATTTTTAATAAAGCGCATAAAGGATTCCGTCATCTTCTCCGTGTCGTCGGTGCTGTCCGTGCCGCAGAATATCCTCATTCTCTCCCGGTAGTACTCGCAGCTGAAGGAAAACTGCAGCATCATAAACAGGTCGTCTAAGAAAAAGGCCACCGTCCCCGGGTCCAGCCCCGGGTCCACCGTCCCCGCCGCCCGGGCATTCTCCAGCAGCTGGGTATAGACCGCCGCCGTGCGGCCCTCGATCTCCCGGGCCAGCTCCTTGGCATATTTCTTGCACCCGCCGGAGGTGATCTCGTTATAGAGGGCGTTGTGGCTCTGATGCTCCCGGGCGTGGGCGATCAGGGCCTGCACAATGTCCCGTATGCCGGATTCAATGTCCGTCTCGTGGGCAATGGCCCCCTGCAGCACCTCCTCCAGCAGCGCCAGAGAGTGGCGCACGCAGGCCAGGAAAAAGCTGTCCTTGTCGCCGAAATATTTGTAGATCACGCCCACGGATACCCCGGCCTTCCGGGCAATGACGTTGATATTGGCCCGGTCCAGCCCCCGCTGGGCAAATTCTTCGATCCCTGTCTCCAGGATCGTTTTTTTCGCCTTTTCGTCCAGTTTTTTATACATTCTTCTCTCCGCCGGTCTCTGTCGTGAATCTCCGCTCACAAGTTTACCTTTATTATAAAACCGTGTCGTTCTTTCGTCAATACTTTTGTTGCAAAAATAGAAAAAGCGTGCCTTTCCCCCCGCAATTCCCGCTTGTCAACCATGGCGGATTGTGCTATTGTAGTAGAAACAGATCATTTCCTGTCCATAGCGCGGGAAAAACGGAGGATACCTATGAGTGCAAATTTCAGAACTCGTATGTTCGGCGGCTTCGACCGGGAGGATGTAGTCGCCTATATTGAAAAGGTCACCAAGGAAAATCAGACCCAGGTGGACCGGCTGACCCAGGACAATGACAGGCTGCAGCAGGAGAATGAGCAGCTGCGCCACGAGGCGGACGTGCTGCGCACCCAGCTGGGCGGCATGGAGGATTCCGCCCGGGAAAAGGAGGAGCTTTCCCAGCAGGCCCAGCGCCTGGCCCAGGAAAACCGCGACCTGCAGGACGCCCTGCACGATCTCCAGGAGCGCTGCGACCAGCTGCAGGTCCAGGCGGACGAATACGCTAAGATCCGCGACCATATCGCCGAGATCGAGATCAGCGCCCACCGCCGCACCGAGGAGTTCCGGGCCCAGACCATCCAGCAGATCCACGGCCTGGTGGCCCAGCAGCGCACCTGGTGCGAGGAAAACCGTGTCCGCTATGCGGAGCTGCTGGAGCGCTTCTCCGAAAAGCTGGACTCCGCCCGCAGCATCCTGCAGGAGACGGACCTGTCCGGCTTCAGCGACATGCTGTCTCAGCTGGATGCCCTGGACCAGTCTCTGGACCGGTGATATGTTTTTAGCGAAAAAAAGAACCGCCCAAGGCGGTTCTTTTTTTGCTATTTTTCCCGGCTCTCAGTAGCCCAGAGAGCGGTCCACGAATCGCTCCAGCTTTTTCCCTGCGGCAAAGTTTTTCAGATCCTCGCAGAACAGCTCCACGTCCAGGTCACAGGTAATGCCCAAGGACATATTGCCGCTGATGTGGGGCGTCAGCAGCAGGTTTTTGGCGCCCCAAAGAGGGTGGTCCTTGGGCAGCGGCTCCGGCACCACCACGTCCAGGGCGGCCCCGGCCAGGTGCCCGCTGTTGAGGGCGTCCATCAGTGCCTCCTGGTCAACGGCCGTACCCCGGCCCACGTTGACCACATAGGCCCCCTCCGGAAGCAGGGCGAGGCGTTGGCGGTTAAGAATGTGCAGGGTCTCCGGGGTGCTGGGCAGGGCCATGACCAGGATCTCCGTCTTGGGCAGCACACTGTCCAGCTCCGCAAAAGTGTACATCTCATCATAGGCGGGGTCTCCGGCCTTTCTGGTGCGGCGCACGCCCCGAACGGTCCTGGCTCCCAGAGCCTTGGCCCGGCGGGCAAAATTGTTTCCGATGTCGCCGGTGCCCAGGATGGTGATGTCGCTGCCGCAGATGGAGCGCATGGGCAGGCTCCGCAGCCATCCTCTCTCCCGCACCACCTTTTCAAACTCCGGCATCCGCCGCAGCAGCATCAGCGTCACCATGATGATGTGCTCGGCAATGGTAATGCCGTAGGCGCCGGAGGAGTTGGTCAGCAGCACCCCCGGGTGGGGGTAAATGCTCTCGTCCATGTAGATGTCCACCCCGGCAAAGCTGCTGCAAAACCACTTCAGATTGGCCGCCGCCTTCAGCTCCTGGGGCGGGCAGCAGCCGTAAACGACCTCATACTCCGCCGCCTTGTCCCGGGGCAGATGCCCGTCGGGATAAATATCCACGCTATAGCCGCACTCCGCCGCCGTTTTTTGGATCATCTCCAGATGCTCCGGGGTAAAAAACACATCCGCAGCCGCGATCTTTTTCATAGTGTAAGTCCTCCTTTTATAGCCCCGGCAGAAAAATCAGAGATTTCTCGCCAGTATAATTTCCGCGCAGCGCATGCCGTCCGCCGCCGCCGAGAGGATGCCCCCGGCATAGCCGGCCCCCTCGCCGCAGGGATACACGCCCTTTATATTGCTCTCATAGTTTTCGTCCCGTGGAATACGCACCGGTGCCGAGGACCGGCTCTCCACCGCCGTCAGCAGGGCGTCGCCGTCGGCAAAGCCCGGAAGCTTTCTGTCCAGAATGGGCAGGGCCTGCTCCAATGCGCGGGAAACAAACTCCGGCAGGCACCGGTGCAGATCGGTGTAGCACACCCCGGGCCGGTAGCTGGGTCTCACGCTGCCGCAGCCGGTGGACGGGCGGCCCAGCAGAAAGTCCTCCACCCGCTGGCAGGGGGCCGTGAACCCGCCGCCCAGACGGTAGGCCGCCTCCTCCAGCCTGCGCTGAAAGGCGATGCCCGCCAGGGGATGGCCGCTGCCAAAATCCGCCGGGGTCACGTTCACCAGCAGGCCGCCGTTGATGTTTTCACCGCTCCGAGCATACTCGCTCATGCCGTTGGTCACGGTGCGCCGTGGCTCCGAAGCCGCCGCCACCACCTGGCCCCCGGGGCACACACAGAAGGAGAAAACGCTCCTCCCCTCCGGCAGGTGGCACGAGAGCTTATAGGTGCTCACGGGCAGGGCCGGGTGCCCGGCGTATTCCTTATACTGCACCGCGTCCATGCGGCTTTGCAGGTGCTCGATGCGCACCCCCACGGCAAAGGGCTTGGCCTCCATGGAAAGGCCCTGTTCATAGAGCCGTTCCACCGTGTCCCGGGCGCTGTGGCCCAGGGCTAAAATAAGGTCCCGGGCAGGCAGCGTATAGCTTTTTTCTCCGTGGGAGACCGCGATGCCCGTCAGTCTGCCCTCCCGGACCTCCAGCCCCTCCAGCCTATGGCCGAAGCGGATGTCCGCCCCCAGGGAAAGCAGCTCCTTCCGCAGATTTTTCAGCGTGATATGCAGCATATCCGTACCCACATGGGGCTTGGCGTCAATGAGAATACTCTCCGGCGCGCCGCAGGAAACCAGCTGCTCCAAAATGAAGCGGTGGCGGGGATCCTTGGTGCCGGTGTTCAGCTTCCCGTCGGAAAAGGCCCCGGCCCCCCCCTCGCCGAACTGCACGTTGGACTCCGGGCAAAGGGGCCCGCCGGACCAGAAATTTTCCACGTCCTTCTGCCGCTGCTCCACCGGCTGCCCCCGCTCCAGGAGGATGGGTCGAAGCCCTGCCCGGGCCAAAACCAGGGCTGCGAACAGACCCGCCGGGCCCGCGCCCACCACCACGGGCGGCGGATCTTTCGGTCCATCATGGTGATATTCCGGTGCGCATGATGGGCAGCTCTGTGCTCTTTGTGAACGCTCCTGTACCATGACGGACCCCGGTGCGGGGAGCTTGGGAGGCGCGTAACGGGACACATTTTTGCTTCGGCAGCGCCGCAGCGCCGCCCCCTCGCTTTTCACCTTCACCCCCAGGGTATAGACCAGGCAGATCGGGGGCCGAGCGTCCACCGCCCTGCGCAGAATGGTCAGGGAGAGGATATCCGCCTCCGGAATCCGCAGCAGTGCCGCCGCCTTTTTTGCCAGGCAGTCCTCCGGCTCCTCCGGCCGGCGCTTCACCTGCTCCAGCTTCAGCAAGGAAATCCCCCCTTCTTAAAAAATTCATATTTTTTTAAAGCTTTGGTTAAGATAAAAGGATATGATAAGAAGCATAGGAACGAAGAAACGGTCCGTTCCCGAATCATTACACAGTATACAACATTTTTTCCCGGGCCACAAGGACCCACTTGGGAAAAAGGCGTGAAAAATAGAGACGACAGGAGGCCAATACCATGAACGAAAACAACGATTTCCGTCAGGAGGGTCAGGAGTACAGCAACCCCGAGAATCTGTACCATTATAATTACAGCAATCAGCAAAGCACCCCGGACAGCCAGGGACAGACGGAGCCGTCCGCCGCGGCGAAGAAGCCCTCCTTCTGGCAAAAGACCGGCGTGAAGGTCACGGCGCTGCTGCTGGCCTGCGCGGTGGTAGGCGGCGCGGCGGGCTACGGCGGCGCAGCCCTTTCCAGCAGCGGCAAGACCACCATCCAGCAGAGCAGCCGCACCGCTTCCGAGATCACCGTGAAGCAGGTCAGCGGCCAGACGCTTATGTCCCCGGCGGAGGTGTACGCCTCCACAGTGAACAGCGTGGTGAGCATCAACTGCTCCTCTGTGTCCACCAACATTTTCGGCCAGAGCGTCCAGTCCGCCTCCTCCGGCAGCGGATTTATCATCACCCAGGACGGCTATATCGTGACCAACCACCATGTCGTCAGCGGTGCGTCCTCGGTGACGGTGACGCTGCATGACGGCACGGAGTACCCGGCCACGGTGGTAGGCAGCGACAGCGACTACGACGTGGCGGTGCTGAAGATCAACGCCACGGGCCTGCAGCCCGTGACCTTGGGCAAGAGCAGCGACGTGAACGTAGGCGACACGGTGCTGGCCATCGGCAACCCCCTGGGCGAGCTGACCTTCTCCATGAGCCAGGGCATCGTGTCCTGCTGCGATCGGGCCATCAATGTGGACGGCACGCCCTTTAACATGATCCAGGTGGATGCCTCCATCAACCCCGGCAACTCCGGCGGCCCGCTGATGAACCTGTACGGCGAGGTGGTGGGCATCGTGTCCGCCAAGTACTCCAGCTACTCCGACACCACCGTGGAGGGTCTGGGTTTCGCCATTCCCATTGGGGATGTGCAGTCCGTTATCACGGACATCATGGAAAACGGGCAGGTAACGGATAAGCCCTCCTTCGGCATCACCGCCGGTACCATGACCGAGCAGATGGCCGCCCAGTACCAGATCGACCAGACCAGCGGCGCGTTCGTTTACAGCGTGAACAAGGGCGGTGCGGGTGAAAAGGCCGGGCTGCAGATGGGCGATGTGATCACGAAGATCGACAGCACCGACATCACCTCCATGGACGACCTCACCGCCTCCAAGAAGGGGCACAAGGCCGGGGACACCGTGACCGTGACCTATTTCCGGGACGGGGAGAGCCACACCACCAGCCTGACCTTTGACGTGAAGACCGACGACACGGAGCAGGACTCCCAGCAGAACCAGCAGAACCAGCAGGGCCAGCAGGATAACAGCAGCTACGGCTCGCTGTATGATTACTTCTTCGGAAGAAAGTAAAATTATAGGAAAAAGCGGCACAGCGAAAGCTGTGCCGCCTTTTTTGGGGGGTGGTTACAAGGGGTACGGGCCGATGTGGACATCGGCCCCTACGGACACATTATTGAAGGTGCGGTACGGCGGGCGACCCCTCAGTCAGCCTAACGGCTGACAGCTCCCCTTGCGCAGGGGAGCCTTTGGATATTAAGGATTGCCACTGGCAATGTGCGCACTGGCTTCGCAATGACAGCTTCAAGAGGCATGGTGCAAGCCCAGGTCGGGTCGTCCAGGAGGCCGACCCCTACACACCGTTTACTGTTAGAACTTCGTAGGGGGCGGAGTATCGGGGAGGCCGGCCTCTACGGATGTGTGGCAAGCAGATATTGACTCCGCAAGACCAGTGCCAGCGCGTAATCGCTTATGCACGGAGATAGACGCAAAGTCCATACGAAAGCAGGGCGCGGGTATGCGTCATTGGATTCGCGGGGTAGGTGGTTTTCGTTTCGGACAGTACCACGCCCGCGCAAGGAATCCAACAGCGGAACGAAAAAATTATTTCGTTCCGCTGCTTAAGTTTTTGAAACTCTGAAAAAGTTTCA
>CAKTZK010000041.1 GCA_934635515.1 uncultured Oscillospiraceae bacterium | reverse complement strand
ACATTATAAACCGCGTCATGTAGAAGCAGAAATTTTCTCCAGCAAGCTATAATCATGCTATACTTTTCCGGCAGAGTGTGCTATGATATAGCAGATGTTCGGCCGGCCACGACCGAACATCTTTTGAAGCGTTGGAAAGATGTCCTTCCCTTACGATATGGAGGGCTCTGAAAATCTTTCACTAAGGTGACATACCCCTTAGGTTCTCGTGCAGCGATGCGTTGGGGTTCGAGTCCCCATGCCCGCACCAAAATCGGCGCTCTTCCTGGGAAGGCCGCCGATTTTTCTCATTTCGTCCCAGGCAGCAGGGAGGCAGTTATGGATGAGCGTTTGATCTATGAGATCCTGTCCGTGGTGGAGGAGATCCCTGCCGGACGCGTCGCCTCCTATGGGCAGATCGCCCAGCTCATCGGCCGGGAGAAAAATGCCCGCCTGGTGGGCAAAGTCCTGCACGGCGCCGGCTCTTATGGGAACTATCCCTGCCACCGGGTGGTCAACCACGCCGGGCGAACGGCTCCCGGCTGGCCGGGGCAGCGGGCGCTGCTGGAGGCTGAGGGGGTGGGCTTTCGCCCCAACGGCTGCGTGGACATGGCCCGCTTTCAGTGGGAGGAAAAATAGGGAAGTGTTGTGTTGCAAACGGGGACGGTCTCGTGCATAATAGAGGTATCCCCAGCGCAGGAAAAGGAGTTCTTTTTATGATCGAAAAAGTCACTTTGCCCCTGGCCGCCTTCGTGGCCGAAAACGCCACCGTCCGGGGCCATGTCTCCGCCGGGAAGGGCAGCAGCATCTACTTCGGCGCCGTGATCCGCTCCGAGACGGAGGAAATTACCATCGGCGAAAATACCAACATCCAGGATAACTGCGTTCTGCACACAGACGCGGGCTTTCCCATAAGCATCGGCCGGGGCTGCACCATCGGCCACACCGCCATTCTCCACGGCTGCACCATCGGTGAAAACACCCTCATCGGCATGGGAGCCATTGTGCTCAACGGCGCGAAGATCGGCCACAACTGCATCATCGGCGCAGGCGCTCTGGTACCCCAGGGCATGGAGATCCCCGATGGCAGCCTGGCCTTCGGCTCCCCGGCCAAGGTGCGCCGGGCCCTGACGGAGGAGGAGATCGCCTCTAACCGGGCCGCCGCCGAATTTTACTGCCGGGAAGCAGCGGAATATGCGGAGTAAAATTGCACATATATACAAAAGCAGCTGCTTATGCGGCTGCTTTTGTCTTATCCTATCACTTAGCCCGGTCGGCCAGGATCAGCTTTTTCAGGGCCTCCACCCCCAGGCGGACAGCGGAGCTGGTGTCCTCGCTCATTTTCTGGTCCAGGCCCGCGGCCTCCCGCTCCTGATTCCAGATCACGTGGAAGCAGGAGCCGCAGCGGCAGCCCAGGGCATCGGCCACCACAAACAGGGCCGCCGACTCCATTTCGCTGGCCTTCACGCCCAGGCGCTTCCAGGCCTCCCACTTATTCAGCAGCTCGTAGGACACGGGCATCCGGGCGGGGCTGTGCTGGCCGTAAAAGGAGTCCTTGCACTGGACCACGCCGGTGTGATAGCGGTGCCCGCTCTCCCGGGCGGCCTCCACCAGGGCGGTGGCCACCTCAAAATTTGCCACGGCAGGATACTCGATGGGGGCATACTCCCGGCTGGTGTGCTCAAAGCGGATGGCGCCGGTGGCGATGACGATGTCCCCGGACTGCACATCCAGGTCAATGCCGCCGCAGGTGCCCACGCGGATAAAGGTGTCCGCGCCGATGTTGTGCAGCTCCTCCATGGCGATGGAAGCGGAGGGCCCGCCGATGCCCGTGGAGCAGACGGAGACCTTCTCCCCCAGAAGCGTGCCGGTGTAGATGGTGTACTCCCGGTTGCTGGAGACAAACTGCGCGTCGTCAAACAGCGCCGCAATAGCCTGGCAGCGGCCGGGGTCTCCGGGGAGGATGCAGTAGCGGCCCACGTCCCCGGCCTGACAGCGGATATGGAATTGTTTCTCTAATTTTTGCATAATTCTGGCCTCCATTTGTGGCTTACTCATTTTAATTTTAATATAGTATACCTGTTTTTTCTAAAAAATGCAACCGTTCGGACGTTTGGCAAATGTTACAGCCGCTATCGGCGGGAAAATCGCAGATACTATGCCATGGGCATCGCAAAATTTTTGAGAGTGAGAAGGAAAGCGTATGGAAAAGTTTTTTGCGCTGCTGCTGACGCTGACGGTGCTGCTGGGCCTGGCCGGCTGCAGTGATAAGCCCGACGCCGAGGCCCACCAGTTCCCGCCCACGGTGTACGACGGCACCGGCGGCACCAACGGCACCGGCGCCAACGGCTCCCCGGCCCCGGAAAACAATCCCGGCGGCTATCCCCTGACCCCCTCTGACGACCTGACGGACGGCGCCGCGGACAGCCCCGGCACCTCCTATAAGGACATGGTGGAAAACGGGCGAATACGGGACACGGACGGCATCCTCTCCGACGGGGAGAATCCGCAGAACTGAAAAAAACAGCCGCCTGCCATGGCGGCTGTTTTTTTCAGGCGGCAAAGGCCGCCCTTATTCCCGGTCAAAATCCAGAGGCTTTCCCGTGTAGGCCCACACGCTGTTGCAAACGGCGATGAGTTTCCCCTCCGAGGTGGTGATCTCCGCCTGGCAGAAGCAGGTGCGGCGGCCCGCATGGACCACCCGGCCCCGGGCGATCAGATGCCCGGCATCGCCGGCGGAGGCGATATACTCCATGTTGGAGCTGACGGTGACGCAGCTCTCCTGCCGCAGGCCGGTCATGGCCACGCCGCAGGCATCATCCGCCAGGGAAAACAGCACGCCGCCGTGGGGGCGGCCCCAGCGGTTGAGACTCTCCGGCACGATCTCCAGCTCAATGCGGGACGTACCCGGCCCCACGTCGCAGATCTCCAGGTGGTTGTGCTGGGAGTAGGGCTCGTGGGTATTGATGCTTCGCAGCATTTTTTCTCTCAGTTCCGGTGTCATTATGGTCTCCTTGATTGCTATTCGTATTTTTGTGCGTGAAAATTACCCTTTGTTTTCGTTTTTGGCATCCGTTTCGGCCGACGTAGGCTGCTGGCGGTCCCGGGTCAGGTAGACCGAGGCCTCCAGGGGCATATTGCGCTTGGCCAGGCGGCTATTCAGCAGCCACCGGACCAGCACCTGCAGGCAAGCAAAGATGGGCACACCCAGGAACATACCCAGCACGCCGCCGAAGCCGCCGCCCACCAGAATGGCGATGATGACCCAGAGACTGGAGATGCCTGTGGAGCCGCCCAGGATCTTCGGGCCGATAACATTGCCGTCCAGCTGCTGCAGGAGGATGATGAAAAAGACGAAATACAGGCACTTCAGCGGGCTGACCAGCAGGATGAGCAATGCGCAGGGCACAGCGCCCAGGAACGGGCCAAAGAAGGGAATTATGTTGGTGACGCCCACGATCACGCTGACCAGGGGCGTATAGGGCATATTCAGAATAGAGCAGCCGATGAAGCAGAGGATACCGATGATAAGGGAATCCAGGAGCTTGCCCCGGACAAAGCCGCTGAAAATGCCGTCCACCCGGCGGAAGCCCCGCATGGCAAACATCGCCTTGTCCTCCGGCAGTACGCCGTAGAGCAGCTTGCTGCACCGGGCGGCGCTCTTTTCCTTGGCCGCCAGTAGGTACACCGACACGATGATGCCGATGAGCAGGTTCTTGGCAAAGGTGATAATGCTCCATACGCCGGTGACCAGGCCGCCGGTAACATTGGTCAGGGCGGTCTGCAGGCCCGGCAGCAGCTTGGTGGTCAGCCACTGGCTGGCCTCGCTGTAATAGCGGCCTGCCAGCTCCGTAAGCTGCGGATTGTCGCTGAGCAGATTGGATATCCAGTTATAAACCGTCGTGTAGTAGGTCTCCAGGTTGTTTACCAGGGTGGTGGTGCTGTCCACCAGCTGGGGGATGAGCATATTAAACAGCAGGTACAGCAGCAGCAGTACCCCTACCCAGGTGAGGAGGATGCTCCCCGCCCGGAGGGCGCTCTGGCGCAGGGCGATGCTCTTGCCCTTCTTTTTCTCCGCCGCGTCCCGCAGATGGTAAGCCCCCCGCTCCAGCCAGTTCACGATGGGCGCCAGCAGGTAGGCCATGCACATGCCGTAGAGCACCGGTGCCAGAACATCCACCAGCTTGGCGAAAAACGCCTGCACCGTGCCGGAGTTATCCCGGTAGAACACATCGTAGAAGATCAGCAGGGCGCAGCCGGTTAGAAATGCCGTCAATCCCCAGCGCACATATTTTCGTTTGTCTTTCATGCCGCTCTCCTTTCATACTTTGGCTTTATCATACATAATTTTCCCACAGTTTGCAAGGTTTCGGCGTGCATCTTTCCGAAAATACCGGTCCCGGCGCGGCTCAGTCTTGCCACGGAGACGTTTATCTTGTATAATTGTCGTGGAATACGGTTTTGCAAGGAGGGTTTCTGTGAAGAAGCTGCTTTTGATCGTGAATCCCCGGGCCGGGAAAAACAAGTCCCTGGGCCCGCTGTATGATGCCATCGCCCGGCTCTGCGAGGGCGGGTACCTGATCCATGTGTTTCAGACCAAGGGGCCCGGCGACGCCACCCGGGCCGCCCGGGAGATGGGTCCCAATTTCGACACCGTGGTCTGCTACGGCGGCGACGGCACCCTGAACGAGACCATCTCCGGCCTGATGCAGCTGGAGCAAAAGCCGCCCCTGGGCTATCTGCCCGCCGGCAGCACCAATGACTTTGCCGCCACGCTGCACATTCCCGCCGTGCCCTACATGGCCGCCGGGATCATTGTAAACGGCGCGCCCATGGCCCTGGACGTAGGGCGGCACAACGCCCGGTATTTCTCCTATGTGGCGTCCTTCGGCGCCTTTACCCGGGCCAGCTACTCGGCCCCCCAGGAAACGAAAAACGCCCTGGGCCACTTTGCCTACATTCTGGAAGGCATTAAGAATCTGGACTCCCTGCGCCCCTATCACTGCCGTGTCACGGTGGGGGAGGAGGTCATGGAGGGGGACTACATTTTCGGCAGCGTGTGCAACTCCACCTCCCTGGCCGGCCTTGTAAAGCTGGACCCCAAGCGGGTGCGGATGGACGACGGCGAGTTTGAGCTGGTGCTGCTGCGGATGCCCCGCACGGCCCTGGACCTCACCAGCCTGCTGGTGGCGCTGAATCAGATGCAGTACGACCACCCGGGCATCATTTTCCGCCACGCCTCCCGGGTGAGGGTGGAGACGGAGGACGACATCGCCTGGTCTCTGGACGGAGAATACGCCCCCAGCAGCCCGGTGGTGGAGATCGTAAACTGCCACGGCGCCATCGATTTGCTGGTGAAAAAAACGGAAGAAAACCAATAAATTTCAGGGCCGAAGCGGTTTCGCTTCGGCCCTGAAAGCAGAAAGACCCCGGAGCCTAAGCTCCGGGGTCTTGGTTTTCTCAGGCAGACCTTGCCGCGCTCTCCATCAGGAGAACCAGCCCAGGCTGAAGAACTGATCCAGCTGACCCAGCAGGATGAACACCATCAGAATGGGAGTGATGGTCTTCACGCAGACATTGAAGAATTTCTTGGACTTGAAGGCGTTGCCCTCCAGGCAGCACTCGTCGTCCACGAACTGGGGCTTCAGCTCATAGCCGATGCAGATACACATGAGCAGCGCGCCCACAGGCATCAGGATACCCTCAGCGATCATGTCGAAGAAGTCCAGCCAGCAGTCACTCCAGGCGGATGCGTCGATCCCCAGGATGTGGCAGGGGGAGATACCGTTCTCACCCAGGCCGTCCAGGCAGATCAGCACGCACATGGCGCCGGTGGCGATGGCGGCGATGACGGAGTAAGCCTTGCGCTTGTCGCCCTTGCCCTTGTCACGGGCCTTATCCACGAAGTGGGCCACGATGACCTCCAGCAGGGAGATGGAGGAGGAGACAGCAGCCAGAATGACCAGCAGGTAGAAGACGATGCCGAACACATAACCCACGGTGCCCATGGAGTTAAACACGTTCTGCATGGTGATGAACAGCAGCTTGGGGCCGCCGATGGGGCCCTCGGGATCCAGGGCGAAACGGGCGGGCAGAACAGCCAGACCGGCCATCAGGGCGATGAGGGTATCGCAGATAACGATGACCAGGGCGTTCTTCTCGATGTTCTCCTTCTTATCCAGGTAGGAGCCGTAGGTGATCATGATGCCCATGCCCAGAGACAGGGAGAAGAACATCTGGCCGCCTGCGTTGGACAGGACCGTAATAAAGTTGGGTGCTTTTTCGATAACGCCGTGCTCCACAGCCCAGCCGGGAACGAACATGTACTTCAGGCCGTCCGCAGCGCCGGGCAGGGTGCAGCCGCGGATGATAACGATGATGAGCATGAAGAACAGGCAGGGCATACCGATGGAGCAGAACTTCTCGATGCCGCTGGACACGCCACCCATGACGATGACCAGGGTCAGCAGCACGAAGATCAGGCCGTACACCACGGACTCAACCTGATTGGTGAGCATGTTGCCGAAGACCTCGCCGCTGGCCAGGCCGTTGTTGCCGAAGCCCGCGCCGAAGAGGTTGCCCACGTTCAGCACCACGTACTTGACGCAGTAGCCGCCCAGAGCACAGTAGAAGCCCAGGATCAGGAACGGGGCGGTGATGCCCAGCCAGCCCAGCCACTTGAACTTCTTGCTCAGCACCTGGTACGCGCTGACCACGCCGCGGCCGGTCTTGCGGCCCAAGGCCAGCTCGCCCACCATGACCACGAATCCGCACAGAGCCGCCAGGACCAGGTAGATGACGAGGAATGTGAAGCCGCCGTTGGCACCCATCTTATTGGGGAAACCCCAGATGTTGCCCAGGCCGACTGCCGAACCAACGGCCGCCATCAGGAATCCAAATGTGGATCCAAAGCCTTTTCTTTCTTCCATCTTTTCTCTCCTTAAATTCAAAAAATTCCTCTTCCCAAGAATTTACTCTCAGGAAACCCCACGCAAGATGGGGAATTTTTTTGCCTGTGCGAGTCTAAAAATCGGACACAGGCTTATGCTTAGAGTATACAAGATTATCAGATAGTCTGCTATTGACATTTTTTATAAAAATTTGGCGCTCCTTTCGTCTTTTTTAACACTCTGTGAACAAAGATATGTGATTCTTGTTAAGAAACAAACAATATCGTCAGTTTCTTAACGATGAACTTGTGCTAATAATCCGTTAAGTTTTTTTCTCTAAATTTTTCGTTTAATGAAATTTTTTGGCGTTTTAGGGCGGATTCTCTCCTGTTTGCCGCTCCCTGCGGGGCGGCCCTGGGCAGAAAAAGAGAGCGGGACTGCCCGCTCTCCTTTCGGTGGCGTCCGGCGGCCGCTCATTCCGCCGGGATCACCACTTGTTTTCCACTTTTTCCGCAAAGCCCGGGAAGTCCTCCACCCGGAGCACCGTTCCGTCGTCCAGGGTGGCGGTGCCGGTGAAGCGGCCAAAGACCTGGTGCTGGTCGCTTTTCAGCAGCTTGAAGTCCGTGCAGGCGGCGCGGTCCAGCACCGGGGTGAAGTCCATCTCAAACCGCCCGTCATCGGAGGTGAAGGTCCAGGGGGAGAGGAAGTCGTCCCGCCCGTCCTTTTGGGGGATATGAAATGTCACCTGGCTCAATTTGTGGGCCTTGCCGCCGTAAAAGAGCATATTTTCGCTGGCGGCGGAGGTGTCGCCAAAGCCGTAGCCGATGTTCCAGCCGAAAGGCACCCCGTCCACCTGGCCGCTGGCGCTGCCCCAGTACCAGGTGTTGTGGTAGGTCCACACGCCCCGGCCCCAGTCCAGCACGGCAAAGGACTCCGCCGGGTCA
The DNA here is from genome assembly GCA_934635515.1 of uncultured Oscillospiraceae bacterium. The sequence goes on along the minus strand of CAKTZK010000041.1, from coordinate 6,012 downwards.
AACACATAGGTCCGCTCCCCCAGGGTGACGGTGCCGCTGGCCCGGAGGCAGTTGATTTTTTGGTTGTAATAGAAGTACCGGGGCTTGTCAAAGGGCGTGCATATAACCATGCTCTCCTCCGGCTCGTCGGTAAGGCGGATGCGCCCGTCAATGGCCGCGCCGTCCAGGAAATCCTCCATGTGGAAGTCCAGCACCCGGTCCGCGCCCTCGTGGCGGAAGGACAGGTGATAGCCCTTGCCGGAGGTGGACACATCGCCGGTTTTCGAGCTCTCCGGCAGGCCGGTCTTACCCATGGGGAAGGCCCGCATGGGGCTCTTGGTTTTTTCCCAGCCCTCCGCAAAATCCAGCAGGGAGATGGAGTCCAGGCCCATGTAGCCGTTGTCGTCAATGGTCAGGGCCACGGCGAAGCGGCCATTGTTGATGAGATAATAGTCCCACTCCTTGATGCGCAGGGCGCTGGCGCGGATGCTCCGGCGGCGGTAGACGGGCAGGAGTTTTTTGCAGAAGCCGGGCTCGCGCAGGCTGCCTTTTTCGTCCAGCAAAGGCTGGGCGGCGGTGATCTCATGCTGCATACTGGGTCCCCCTTTTGTTTTTTTGTAAGTATACCATATAGAAATAGGGCCGTCAACGCAGCGGAGTCTTTTTGAGGAACGGGGCGCGGTGGGCGGCGATGTGCGGAGCGCCCCCTACGGAGGGGTGCAAGGGGTATCATCTGGCAGGCGGATAGGGGCATCCGCTCCTATATTTATATTGAAACACTTGCGTAGGGCGGCGTGAGGGCACGCCGCCGGAATGGTACGGCGGGTATTGGGCGGCGGGCTGGGGGCAGCCCGCCCTACGGAAATATCGGCCCCCTTGCTTAAAGGGGGCTGTCGGCGAAGCCGACTGGGGGATTCTTCCACGCACGAACGCACAGCAAAGGAATTACCTTTTACCCCGCACGGAATCCCTCCATCACCCTTCGGTTGGTCCCCCTCCCTTTAGGCAAGGAAGCATTTTTTGCGCTATCCTATCTTTCCACTTTCCTCCTTCATTCTCCCCCTTGACAAACCTCAAAAATCCGCTATAATTTGAAAACGATAATCATTTTCAAATTTAGGGGGGATCTCTATGTCCTACATGACCCGGCAGCAGGCGGCGGTTTTGAATTGCATCGCCTCCTGTCCCGGCGGGCGGGCTACGGCTATGGAGCTGGCGCAAAGGCTGCGGCAGGACGGCCAATCCGTGGGCCTGAGCACCGTGTACCGGCAGCTTGAAAAGCTGGTTTCCCAGGGTAAGGTCCACAAGCTGCTCACCGACGAGGGGGCCTGCTACCAATACTGCGACAAGGCCCGCCACACCGACTGCTTCCTGCTCCAGTGCGAGGGCTGCGGCGCCATTTTCCACATGGACTGCTCCCACCTGGGGGAGTTGTACGACCACCTGCTGGAGGGCCACGGGTTTGCCATCAACCCCCGGCGGACGATGTTTTACGGCCTGTGCGAAAAATGCCGGGAGGCGGAGAAATGAGAAGGCGTATTTTAGCCCTGTTCCTCTCGGCGGCTATGGTCCTGAGCCTGTGCGCCTGCGCCCCGGCGGAGGATAAAACAGACAGCGGCAAGCTCTCGGTGGTGTGCTCCCTGTTCCCCTATTATGATTTTGTCCGGGTCATCGGCGGGGAGTGGGTGGAGCCCCGGCTGCTGGTGGCCGCCGGGCGGGAGGCCCACAGCTTCGAGCCCACCCCGGCGGATGTGATCCGGGTGAGCCGGGCGGATGTATTCGTCTACAACGGCGGTGAGGGGGAGCAGTGGGTAGACCAGATCCTGGACTCCGCCGGGGAGAGCATCCCCACGGTGCTGCGCATGATGGACTACGCCGACACCCTGGAGGAGGAGCCTTTGGACCATGACGGGCACGACCACAACCATGACGGACACCAACTGGACAGCGACGACATAGAGTATGACGAGCATATCTGGACCTCCCCGGTGGAGGCCGAGAAGCTGTGCCGGGCCATCTGCGACGCCCTGTGCGCCGCCGACCCTGCCCACGCAGCGGATTTTCAGGCCAACCTGGCGGCCTATTTGCAGGAGCTTTCCGACCTGGACGCGGCATTCCGGCAGGTGGTCAGCGAGAAAAAGCGGGATCTGTTGGTATTCGGCGACCGCTTTCCGCTGCTCTACTTCTGCCGGGAATACGGCCTTAACTACCGGGCGGCCTTTCACGGGTGTTCGTCGGACACGGAGCCGTCTCTCTACACCCTGAAATTTCTCATTGACAAGGTGCGCCAGGAGCAAATTCCCGTGGTGTATGCCCTGGAGCTGAGCAGTCAAAAGGTGGCCGAGGCCATCGCTGAAACCACAGGGGCGAAGGTGGTGACCTTTTACTCCTGTCAGACCGTCTCCAAAGCGGATTGGGACGCGGGAGAGGGATATTTGAGCCTGATGCGCCGGAATGTGGCGGCGCTGCGAGAGGGGATATGCTGAATGAATAAGGAAATTTTACTGGCCTGCCGGGACGCCAGCCTGGGCTACGAGGGCAAGGCCATTTGGGAGCATCTGGATTTCCAGGTGTGCCGGGGAGACTACATCTGCATTGTGGGAGAAAACGGCTCCGGCAAGTCCACGCTGCTCAAAAGCCTGCTGGGTCTGCTGCCTCCCCTGTCGGGCCGCATTGAGCGGGGCGGGAGCCTTTCCGGCGGGGCCATCGGCTACCTGCCCCAGCAGACCCGGGCCCAAAAGGACTTTCCCGCCACGGTGACGGAGGTGGTGCGCTCGGGCTTTCTCGGCGCAGGCGGCCACCGGCTGCTCTACACGCCGGAGCAAAAGGCCCGGGCCCTGATGAACATGGGGAAGCTGGGCATTCTGGAGCTGAAGGATCGCTGCTACCGGGAGCTATCCGGCGGCCAGCAGCAGCGGGTACTCCTGGCCCGGGCCCTGTGCGCCGCCGGGGAGCTGCTGATCCTGGATGAGCCGGTGACGGGTCTGGACCCCGCCGCCGCCCAGGACCTCTACCGTACCCTGGCCTACCTCAACAAGACCGAGGGCATCGCCATCGTCATGGTGACCCACGACATAGAAAACGCCCTGCGCTACGGGGACTATATCCTCCACGCCGGGCAGGGACAGCACTTTTTCGGCACGGTGGAGGCATATCTTCACTCCTCCATGGGCCGGCGATTCGGAGGTGCGGGGGCATGATTTTATTGGAAATGTTTACCTATCCGTTCATTGTCCGGGCCTTCGTGGTAGGGATTTTGGTGTCGGTATGCGCGGCGCTTCTGGGCGTTCCCCTGGTGCTGAAGCGGTACTCCATGATCGGCGACGGCCTGAGCCATGTGTCCTTCGGGGCGCTGTCGGTGGCGGTGGCCTGCGGGTGGGCGCCGCTACCGGTTTCCATCCCGGTGGTGGTCCTTGCGGCCCTGGGGCTGCTGCGGATGACAGAGCAGAGCCGCCTGGGGGCCGACGCCGCCATTGCGGTTGTCTCCGCCTCGGCCCTGGCCATCGGTATCATTGTCACCAGCCTTACCACCGGCATGACCACCGATGTGGACAGCTATATGTTCGGCTCCATCCTGGCCCTGAGCCGGGCGGATGTGGCCTTGAGCATCGGCGTGTCTGTGGCGGTTTTGGTGCTGTTCGGGCTGTTTTACCATCAATTATTCGCCATCACCTTTGACGAGAGCTTTTCCCGGGCCACGGGGATGAAAGTGGGGGTGTACAACACCCTGCTGGCGGTACTGACGGCCCTGACCATCGTGCTGGGTATGCGGCTCATGGGCGCCATGCTCATCTCCAGCCTGGTGATTTTCCCGGCCCTGACGGCCATGCGGCTGAAAAAGAGCTTTTTGGGCGTGGTGGTGCTGGCAGGGTGCCTGTCGGTGGTGTGCTTCTGCGTGGGGCTGACGGGGTCGTACCTGCTGAGCCTGCCCGTGGGCGCATCGGTGGTGGTGACCTCCCTGGCGGCGTTTTTGGCGGCGACGGTTGTGGGACGGATAAGGGGGAGAAGTTAAAAGGAGACGGATTGCCACAAGTCCCTGCATGTCATTCCGAGACCAGTTCTCAAACTGGTCGTGGGAATCCGTAATACCCTTGTGCAAGGGCCGGAGAGAACGGATTGCCACAGCCAGTGTGCGCACTGGCTTCGCAATGACAGATTACAAGAAATGCGGTGGGCGGGCCGATGTAGGCATCGGCCCCTACGGAAGCGTTACAAGAGGTGCAATGGGCGGGCGACCGCGAGGGTCGCCCCTACGGAGCGGCAAGGGATGCGGTGCAAGCCCGGTTTCGGGTCGTCCGGGAGGCCGACCCCTACGCACCGTTTACCGATAAAATTTCGTAGGGGGCGGCGTCCTCGACGCCCCGTGCCCACCGCATTACCTGGGGTGCGGTACGGGCGTATTATTGGTGGTGCATTGTGCGGCGGGACACATGGGTCCCGCCCTACATTATATTTTTGTAGGGCAGGGCCCGCGTGCCCTGCCGAAAGTGCGGTAGTTGCCGAAGGGCGGGGTAGAACCCCGCCCCTACGGATAATTTTTACCGCACGCGTTTGAACTTGGACCAGTCATCAATGTTGATGCCTGTTAGAGAAAGATTATTTCCCGAAATCTTATAGGTGTATTCATTGGGGTCGTCATAGTAGGAATCTGAATCCTTGATAATGATTAAAGTATTTCCATCGACAGAATATGTGCCTGTATCCTGCACTCCCGAAATTTTTTCGCCGTTTGCATCCTCCAGCCATATTACCCACTGGCCGTCCTTGTTAAACTTCATATACAGGGTACATCCCCCGAAATCAAAGTCTTCGCCATCGAGGGCTTCCCAGGTTCCGACCAGTGGATTTTTTTGGCTGCATCCCGCCAGCAGGGCGATGCCCATTACCATCATTACTGCCAGCAGCAGCGCGCCAAGTCTCTTTTTCATTCTTCCTTCTCCTTTATATTGTTTTCACCGCAGCCACGCCGGGGGCCGGGGCCCCCGGGCAGCCGGGCGAAAAACAAAAACGCCGTGCAGGAGCGTATCCCACACAGCGCAAGAAACAAATGTCCTTATGCAACACAAACATAAAATATGTATGCACACAAAACCACCCTTTACAAGAAAGGCTGGTATGGCGTATAATATTCCATGCTATACTCGTCTCAGCGAGTCCCTATTACTAACGAAAACAGGAGAATGAAAAATGAAAAAGATGACCCGACTGGCCGCGCTGGCCCTGTGCGTGCTGATGGCTCTGAGCCTGGCGGCCTGCGGCAGCAAGGAGCCGGACGCCAAGCCCTACACCGCCGGGAAGATCGACGGCAGCACCTACACCAACGAGTATTTCGGCTTCGCCGTGACTCTGGAGGAGGACTTCGGCTGGACCTACTACACCGCCGAGCAGATCTCCCAGCTCACCGGCCAGGTGGCCGAAGCCCTGGACAACGAGACCATCAACAAGCTGCTGGACAGCCAGCAGACCGCCGTCGAGATGTACGCCATCCGGGACGACTACGCCACGGTGAACGTGACGGTGGAGAATCTGGGAGCGGCCAACGGCTCTAAAATGGACGAGAGCGCCTACGTGGATGCTTCCATGGAGGCCCTGCCCGACCAGTTGGCCGCCGCAGGATTCACCGACATCCAGCTGGACAAGACCACCCTGCCCTTTGCCGGGGCGGAGCACTACGCCATCACCATTTCCGCCCAGGTGCAGGGCATCCCCCTGGAGGAGGTGCTGGCCTGCGTGAAGGTGGGCAACTATGTGGCCGTGGTCACGGCCGTCACCTACACGGACGACAGCCCCGCCGACATTCTGGCCGCCTTCAAGGGCCTGTAAATCCGGCGGCAGAGAAAACGAAATGCACCCCGCTTACCGGGCAGGAGAGCTGCCGGGGAGCGGGGTGCTTTTTCCTTATGCAGAGATGGTGGGGCGGCCCCTCAGTCACGTCGATCCCTCAGTCAGCCTGACGGCTGACAGCCTGCCCACCGTCGTGCCAGCCGAGTCCCAGCCACTGTCGTGGCCGCCAATCGGGGCACTTCCTCGAAA
>CAKTZK010000040.1 GCA_934635515.1 uncultured Oscillospiraceae bacterium | reverse complement strand
TACGGATGCGTAACAAGAGGCGCGGCAAAACGGGCCAATGTGGGCATCGGCCCCTACGGAGAGCATTGCATGAAGTGCGGTGAGGCGGGTCGTCGGGGACGCCGCCCCCTACAGAGGGGGACACCAAGGAGTGCGGTGGGAAATCGGCGGGCGGACAGAGGTGTCCGCCCCTACGGAGGTATGACAAGAAGCGCCTGCTTGGTTGGCGGGCCGATGTGGGCATCGGCCCCTACGGAGGGGGTGCGGGGGGTGATTCAGATGGTTTTCTCGAAATAGAAATAGGTGTCGTCTTGGGTGGTGGGGCGCATGGAGGCGGAGAGCATTTTATAGGAGGCTTCGTTCTCCTTAAAGCATTTGGCTACCACCCGGGCAAGGCCCAGGCCGTACAGAGCCCAATGGGCGGCGGCGGCAAAGGCCTCGGTGCCATAGCCGTTTCCCGCGTATTCCGGGGCGATGCGGCAGCCCAGCTCCGCGCCGCCCCGCCAGTCCAGGTTATACAGCACCGCTTCCCCGATGCATTTTCCATCCAGACGGACGGCGAAGTTCACGCAGCGGCGCAGGCGGAAGTCCTCCTGCGTTGTTTTCAGGAAGTAGTCCTCTATGGGGGTGCCGTCATAGTCCTTATGCCAGTCGTAGCCCCAGAGGCGGTTGCGGTCATCGTCCAGGCAGAGAGCATTATAGGACGTTTTGTCCTTTTCCGTCAGGGCATCCAGGGTCAGGCGGTCCGTGTGCAGGGCAGGAATTTCATGGAGACGGTCCATTTCGCTGCCCACCTCAAAGCACAGCTTGCCCCCAAGAGCTGCCGGGAGATACTGCATTTTAGAGGTGCGCAGGCCCTTGTCCCGGGCATCGTCCTCCCGATTCATCCACTGGACCGATTCGTCACAGTGCTGGGCGAAGGCCTGGACCATGGTGGGGTAGGCGCCGGGGCAGGAATACAGGGCCTTTTCGATGTGGACCTGCATGGTGCTGCCGCACTGCTCGCCCATGCTGATGGCGAGCAGCCGCCCCTGGTGGAGCAGCCCCCCAGCCATAAACCAGTCACCGGAGAGGTGGCGCAGCATTTCTTTCGCCAAGCGCAGCTCGTTTTGCGCGATGGTGCTCTGCTTGGAAAACTCTGCCCCGTAGTCCTGCCAGAACTGCTCCAGAAGAGGCTCGTCCGCCGCCGTCAGGGTCACATACTCCGCCTCCGGAAACAGCTTGCGGAATTTATTGATATGGTTGCGCTGGCCGCTGTAGCGGCGGCCGGCAAAGCCTGCCAGATCCTCCCGGCGGTAGATATAGTCCTTCCAGGGGCGCTCACTGATGAGCCGCACCACCGGATAGCGCAGGAAAAGCCGGGCGGCCTCCCCCTCCGGCACCACGGAGATCACCGGGCGCACCCCCTGCTCCGTGCAGTACTGCTCGATGAGAGTCAGGGCCGCGTCCACATCCCCCTCCGGGCCGGGAACGGGGAAATCGAACTGATACCGCCCGTCGATCTCGTTGCGGACGATGAGGCAGCCCGCCGCCTGGCAAAAGGCCGGGTGCAGCACGCCGCCCCACATGAGCTTCACGCCCACGGAATACTCGCACAGGCGGTAGTCACAATTTATATAATAGGGTCTTAATTTTTCCGCATTCTGCGGGGTAACAGGTTCAAAAATCATAACGGTATATTCTCCAGAATCTCTTTTGTCTCGGTGATGAAGCGCCGGGCGATGGGGCGCAGCTCCTTTTTCGACCGCACGGCGATACCCAGCTCCCGCACAGCCGGCGGGTCCAAGGGCACGGCCACCACATTATCCCGGCGGCCCCGAAGCACCAGCTCCGACAGGATGCTGACGCCCAGGCCGTGCTCTACCATGGAGATGATGACGCTGTCGTTGACATGGGTCTGCTGAATATTGGGCTTCACATCCCCCAGGGCCCGCATAATGTCCAGATGGAAACCCAGAGACGGCATGAGGAAGTCCAGGCCCTCCAGGCGGGAGACGGGCAGGCTGCTGCAGCCCCGGAGATCATAGCCCGGCGGCAGGATGGCCAAAAGGGGGTCGTTGCGCAGGTGGATCCAGTCGAAATTGCCGCCCTCCTGACGGGAGGCGAAGCACATATCCACCTTGTCCTCCCGGACCCAGCTGTATACCTCCTCCACGCTGCCCATTTGAATGTCCACCGCCACATCCGGGTGCCGGTCCCGGAAGCGCTGGATCAGCTCCGGCAGCCAATGCATGGCGATGCTGGCATAGGAGCCTACCCGGATGGTCTCCTCCCGGCGGGTGTTGATGAGGCGTATTTCCCGCTCTAGAGCGTCCCCGGCTCGGAGAAGTTCCTCGATCATAGGCAAGACCCGCTCCCCGGCGGCAGAGAGACGGATGCCGTTGCGGCTGCGCACCAGGAGGGGAAAGCCGATGTCCTTTTCCAGGCTGTTCATCATGTGGGTCAAGCCGGACTGGGTATAGCCCAGCACCTCCGCCGCCCGGGTAAAGCTGCCCGTGCGCACGGCTGTTACCAATGCCTCCAGCTTTTTCGTTTCCATATACCGGGCTCCCTTCCATGAATGTATGTCATATCCCTGTTATACGACTTTTTCTCTGCAAAATCAATGACATAAGCAACAAATTTTATTTGTATATGACATGTTTTCATGTAAAAATGAATACATGTCGCTTTACAATATCCCGGCGGCGATGTATAATATGCCCATAGTAATTCCATAACATGAATTGCTTTTCCTTTCTATCCTCAAACCTATAAAGGCCGCCTTGAAAAAGGCGGCCTTTATAGGTTTTATTCTTTGGGGGACGTGGGTTACGGATTGCCGCAGACGCTTTGCGCCCTCGCAATGACAAATTACAGGAAGTGCAGCAGCGCGGGACGATGCCCACATCGTCCCCTGCGAAATCACATGGGGTGCGGTTGTTATCGGGCGGCGGGCAAAAGCGCCCCGCCCTACGGTGGTTTTTTACGGGGTGATCTTAGTTCGTGAAAAATTTATCTTGCTTTTTCTTCCCGTATGGGTTACAATGCCTTCGGCGTGTGCCGAGCACATGCCGAAAAAATATGCGCTGCATCCGGGTCGGCCGGAGCGGCAGCAGGAGGTTTGAAAAGTGAATCAGAAAACAAAGAACTTGGTGGGCGCAGGTGTGTTCACCGCCATCGTCTTGGTGCTGCAGTTTTTAGGCGGTACCATCCAAATCGGGGGACTGAACATCAATGTGTCCCTGGTACCTATTGTGGTGGGCGCTGCGGTGTACGGCTGGAAGGTAGGCGCGTGGCTGGGTCTCATGTCCGGCGCGGTGATCCTCATTGCCGGGCAGGCAGCGGCTTTCCTGGCTGTCAATCCCCTGGGCACCATTGTAACAGTTCTGGTGAAAGGTACGCTGTGCGGCCTTATCGCCGGGCTTGTGTACACGGCGCTGAACAAGAAGAGCCGGTGGCTGGCCATCATCCTGGCTGCCGTTGTCTGCCCCGTAGTGAACACGGGTGTGTTCCTGCTGGGCTGCCTGCTGTTCTTCATGGACACGCTCAACGGCTGGGCCGCCGCTTTGGGCTACGACAATGCCGGGTCTTACATGATCCTGGGTCTGGCAGGCGCCAATTTCCTGCTGGAGATCGGCGTGAACGTAGTGCTGGCCCCGGTGATCTCTCAGCTTATCACCATCGGCAAAAAGAAGTAAGGCGGTGGGATCTATGCTGCTGACCGTTGATATAGGCAACTCCAACATTGTTTTTGGTCTGCCCGAGGGTGAAGGCCGGGAGCGCAGGCTTTATCGCCTGGGCACCGTGTCGGAGCGCCCGGCAGAGGAATACTTTACCCTGGCGGACAGTCTCTTTGCCCGGGAGGGCGTGGACCTGAGCCAGGTGGACGGGGCGGTGATCTGCTCCGTGGTACCGGTTTTGGTGCCGGTGCTGAAGCAAGTGGTGCAGCGGCTGACGGGGATCGTCCCCTATGTGATCAATCCCCGGTCCAAAAGCGGGCTGACCCTGGCTATTCCGGAGTCTGACACTCTGGGAAGCGACATTCTGGCCGGGGATGCCGCCGCGGCGGCGGAGTACCCGCTGCCGGCCATCATCTTCGACATGGGCACCGCCACCACCGTGACGGTGGTGGACGAAAACCGCCGGTACATCGGCGGAGCCATTCTGGCGGGCGTGCGGCTGGGCATCCAGGCCCTGTTTTCCGGTACGGCGCAGCTGCCGTCGGTGCCCATTCAGGCACCAAAGCGGGCTATCTGCGGCACGGCGCTGGAATCCATTCAAAGCGGCGCGGTATTCGGTGCGGCGGCTATGATGGACGGGCTGGCGGAGCGGTTTGAGGCGGAGCTGGGCCAAAAATGCACGCTCCTGGCCACCGGCGGCCTGGCAGGCTGCATCGTCCCCCACTGCCGCAGAGAGTTCATCTATGATGAAAGCCTGCTGCTAAGGGGCATGGAGCTGATCTATGGGATGAACTGCGAGAAGCATACGTAAAGGGGCGAGAGCCATGATCGTATTTGACCCGCTGTGGGAGACCATGAAGCGCAAGCATATCAGCCAGTACGCCCTGATCAAGGAGTACGGCGTCAGCACCGGCACGCTGGACGCGATGCGGAAAAACCGAAGCGTGACCCTGCACACCATCAACGACCTGTGCCGCATTTTGCAGTGCGATGTGGGCGAGGTGATTCGGTATGTGCCGGAGGATGAAAATTAAAAACGCAAAAAGAAACGGCTGGGGATACTCCCTGGCCGTTTCTTTTATGAAAGGTGCGGAGCGGCCCCTCCGTCACGGCTTCATCGTGACAGCCTGCCCTTGCGCAGGGGAGCCTTTAAGGACGGGGGATGCGGATTGCCACGGCCAGTGTGCGCACCGGCCTCGCAATGACATGGTTTTTGCATGGAGTGCGGTGCAAGTCCGGGCGGCGGGGTGAGGGCACCCCGCCCTACGAAACCATAAGAAGCGCCTGCGGGCGGGCCGTCGGGGACGCCGGCCCCTACGGAAGCACAACAGGTGCCTGCGGGCAGGTGACTGCGAGGGCAACCCCTACGGAGTGTAACAAGAGGTGCTGATCGGCGACCCCTCAGTCACGGCAGAGCCGTGACAGCTCCCCTTATAAAGGGGAGCCTTTGGGGACGGATTGCCACAGCCAGTTTGCGAACTGGCCTCGCAATGACAGGGGTTTTCTGTGTGAAAAGGCGGGAGAAGTGACTCTCCCGCCTTTTTATTATGTATTTCTTACTTCTTGCTCAGGAACTCGTCGATGGACTTGGCGCCCAGCTTGCCCGCGCCCATGGCCAGGATGACCGTGGCGGCGCCGGTAACGGCATCGCCGCCAGCGTACACACCCTCACGGGAGGTGAGGCCGTCCTCATTGACGATAATGCAGCCCTTCTTATTGACCTCCAGGCCCTTGGTAGTGGCCTTGATGAGGGGGTTGGGGGTGGTGCCCAGGGACATGATGACGGCGTCCACGGGAAGGTCGAACTCGCTACCCTGCTTCTCCACGGGGCGGCGACGGCCGGAGGCGTCCGGCTCGCCCAGCTCCATCTCGATGCAGGTCATGGACTTCACGCAGTCCTGCTCATCGCCGTTGATCTGGACGGGGTTATTGAGGGTCTTGAAGATGACACCCTCCTCGATGGCGTGCTCCACCTCCTCATGACGGGCGGGAAGCTCCTCCATGCCGCGGCGGTACACCACATACACCTCGGCACCCAGGCGCTTGGAGCAGCGGGCGGCATCCATGGCCACATTGCCGCCGCCGACCACGGCCACCTTCTTGCCCTCCAGGGCCATGATGGGGGTGTCGGAGTCGGGCTTATAGGCCTTCATAAGGTTGATACGGGTGAGGAACTCATTGGCGGAATACACGCCCTTGAGGTTCTCGCCGGGGATGTGCATGAACATGGGCAGGCCCGCGCCGGAGCCCACGAACACGGCCTCGAAGCCGTTCTCCTCCAGCAGCTCGTCGATGGTGATGGTGCGGCCCACGACGATGTTGGTCTCCACCTTCACGCCCATGGCCTTCAGGCCGTCCACTTCCTTCTGCACGATGGTCTTGGGCAGACGGAACTCGGGGATGCCGTACACCAGCACGCCGCCGGCCAGGTGCAGGGCCTCGTACACGGTGACATCGTAGCCCTTCTTGGCCAGGTCGCCGGCGCAGGTGAGGCCGGCAGGGCCGGAGCCCACAACGGCTACCTTATGGCCGTTACTCTGAGGCTTTTCGGGGGCCTCGGTGCTATGGGCGTTGTGCCAGTCGGCCACAAAGCGCTCCAGGCGGCCGATGCCCACGGCCTCGCCCTTCTTGCCACGGACGCAGTGCATCTCGCACTGGCTCTCCTGGGGACAGACACGGCCGCACACGGCGGGCAGGGAGCTGGTCTGGTGAATGACCTGATAGGCGCCCTCATAATCCTTTTCCACGATCTTCTGGATGAACTCGGGGATGCGGACATTCACGGGGCAGCCGTTTACGCAGGGGTGGGCCTTGCAGTTCAGGCACCGGGCAGCCTCGTCCAGAGCCTGCTCCTCGGTGTAGCCCAGGGCCACCTCCAGGAAGTTATGATTGCGGACGTTAGGGTCCTGAGAAGGCATAGGATTCTTGTCCTGACGCATATTCACAGCCATCTTACTTTACCTCCTTCTTAAAGAGGTTGCAGACCTCTTCGTGCTTGTGTACCTCGAAGTCGTGGTACATCTGGTTGCGCTTCACGGCCAGGTCCCAGTCCACCTTATGGCCGTCGAAGTCGGGGCCGTCCACACAGGCGAACTTGGTCTCGCCGCCCACGGTCAGGCGGCAGCCGCCGCACATACCGGTGCCGTCGATCATGATGGGGCTCATGGACACCGTGGTGGGCACGCCGTAGGGCTCGGTGGTCTTGCAGACAAACTTCATCATGACCATGGGGCCGATGGCGAAGATCTCATCATACACATTGCCCGCATCCAGCAGCTCCTTCAGCGCCTCGGTGACCAGGCCCTTCTGGCCGTAGGAGCCGTCGTCGGTGCAGACCTTCAGGACGGAGGAGACAGCCTTGAACTTATCCTCCAGGATCACAACATCCTTGCTCTTAAAGCCCACCACGGCGTGGACCTCGGCCCCGCAGTCGTGGAACTTCTTCAGCACGGGATAGGCGATGGCGCAGCCGACGCCGCCGCCCACCACGCAGACCTTCTTCTTGCCCTCGGTCTCGGTGGGCTTGCCCAGGGGGCCCACGAAGTCGTGCAGGCAGTCGCCCTGCTCCTTGTGGCTGAGCTTTTCGGTGGTGGCGCCCACGGTCTGGACGATGATGGTGACGGTGCCCTTCTCCCGGTCGTAGTCATGGATGGTGATGGGAATACGCTCGCCGTTTTCATCCACGCGCAGGATGATGAACTGGCCCGGCTGGGCCTTCTTGGCCACCATGGGGGCCTCGATCTCATACAGGATCACGGTAGGCTTCAGCGCTTTTTTCGTAACGATACGGTACATGTGCTAACTTCCTTCCTTGTTGTGATTGATTTCCAGAATATACCTCTTTCTCATGGAGTTCATTCTACGCTAGTATTTTAACATCAAAATCTACTGCCGTCAATTACTCGGGGCCATATCCGGGCGCAGAATCTCTACTTTTCTGCCCTCCACGCGCACCACGCCGCCATCGCGGAGCTTCTTCAGCTCCCGCATCATGGCGCTGCGGTCGGTGGATATGTAGTCGGCCAGGGCGCTGAGGGAAAAGGGCAGGGTGAAGCTGCCGCCGTTTTTGGCCTGCTGGAGGGAAAAATAGCACAGCAGCTTATCCCGGATGCTGCGGCGGCTGAGCACCTCCACCCGCTCGGACAGGGCGGTGGCCTTCTCGGCGATAAGGTGGAACATATTCTCGATCATGCGGTTGTGATGGCCGCAGTTTTTCTCGCACCGGTTTTCCAGCTTTTCCTGGGGGAAAAACCAGACGGAGCAGGTCTTTTCGCAGGCCACGTCGATGCTGTCGCCCAGGACGTTCTGAAACATGAGCATCTCCCCGAACACGCCGCCGGGCATCAGATGCTCCAGGATGGTGCGGTCGCCGTGCTGGTCCACGCGCTCCACAATGGCGGAGCCGGAGACCAGGATGCCGATGCTGTGGCCGCCGCGTTCAAAGTCGTAGACCCGCTCCTCGGGGCTGAACTGCCGCTCCTGGACGCCGAAGCACTCATAGATGCGGCGGCACTCCTCCTCGGTGATGCCCTCAAATACGGGGGTCTGGGGAATGGTCATAGCCTGCCTCCCTTTCCGGGCCCTCCGCGCCGCAGCGCAGGCCCATTTTATCTCTCTTATGGCCGATGATGACATATACAATAACGTACACCACGGTGCCCCACACCAGGGCCGCCGCCAGGTCGATGAAGGCGTGCTGCTTCACAAGCAGGGTGGAAGCCGCGATGATCACAAACCACACGGTGCCGGCGATCTGCCAGGCCCGCTTCAGCTTCGGTGAGTGCCACATAGCGGAAATGGCCGCCACCACGCCCAGCACATGGACGCTGGGAAACACATTGGCGTTGTTATCCGCGGCCCAGGTCATCTGCAGAAGCCAGGAGCAGAAGTTCTGCCGGGGCAGCTCCGCCGGGCGCAGGTCCTGGCCGTTGGGCACGAGGAAGCAAAAGAGGGTCGCCGTGGTATAGGCGATGGCGATAAACCACATATAGCGCCGGAAGCTCTCCGGGTCCTTCACGATGAAAAACACGCCCAAAAGGAACAGCAGGATACTCCAGCTGTCGTAGGGAATGACGAAATACTCACAGAAGGGGATATAGTCGTCGATGGTGGTCTGGGTAGCCCAGTAATTGTCGGTGACCACATGCTCTACGGTAAAGTACATGATAAGATACACCGGCAGATACAGGCCCCACCACATGTGGGGATGTGTTTTGATGAAGTGCTTGATCTTTTGCATGCAGATCCTCCCATGTCTCAAATGTATCTCGGCTATTATAGCATATTTCCCGGCGGACGCCATAGGGGGAAACAAAAATGTCACTGATTTTTTACATTTTTTTTGCGCTATGCTTGCGGAAGGGGTCGCTTTTATATTATACTGTATGCATCTGTCAAATTTTGAGGAGGACGCAGTATGCTGCTGAAACGGGAAAATAAGGAAAACCGCCAGGTGGTGCTGACCATTCAGGTGGAGCAGGAGGCCTGGGAGAAGGCCCTGGAGGACGCTTACCAGCAGAGCAAGGCTCTGTTTAAGAAGGAGGACGGCTCCCTGCCCACCCGGCAGGAGATGGAGGAAAAGCACGGGGCCGATGTATTTTACCAGGACGCGGTGAACAACACCTTCCCCATCGCCCTGGTGGAGGCCGTGCGCCAGGAGGACATCAGCGTGGCCGGGGCTCCGGAGCTGAGCGTGGAGGCCATCGGCCCGGAGGGGTACGTGTTCACTGCCCTCATCGACCTGTACCCGGAGGTGAAGCTGGGCCAGTACAAGGGACTCTCCGCTCCCCGGCCCCAGGTGGAGCTGTCTGACGACGACGTCACCGCCGCCATTGAGGAATATCTACAGAATCATCTCACCGAGGAGCACCCGGAGAAGGCCGCCATGGGCGACGAGGTGGTGCTGGACTTCGAGGGATTTGTGGACGGCGTGCCCTTTGACGGCGGCAAGGCCGAGGAATATCCCCTGCTGCTGGGCAGCGGCTACTTCATTCCCGGGTTTGAGGAGCAGGTAGCCGGTGTGGCCGTGGGCGGTGAGCGGGACATTGCCGTCACCTTCCCCAAGCAGTATGCCCCGGAGCTGGCGGGAAAAGACGCGGTGTTCCACATTAAGGTCCACAAGATCACCCGCCGGGTCAAGCCCGTTATGAGCGACGAATTCGCCAAGGCCCAGGGCTTTGCCGATGCCTCCGCCCTGCGCCGCAGCATCATGGAGCAGGCGGTACACAATAAGCAGCAGGAGGCCACCGACGCCTACGCTGACGCCCTGGTGCAGCAGGTCATCGCGGGCATGGAGGTGGAGATCCCGGAGCGGATGGTCACCTGCCAGCTGGACGGGCTGATGCACGATCTGGAGCAGCAGCTGATGCAGCAGGGAGCCACCATGGACGCCTACCTGGAGATGGCGGGCATCACCCGGGAGGATCTGCGGCGGCAGGCGGAGAGCAGCGCCCGGTCCTCGGTGGAGTTTGAGCTGGCTATGACGGAGATCGCTCGGCTGGAGAACATCCAGTTCACCGACGCGGAGCTGGAGGAGAAATACACCCAGATGTCCGCCCTCTACGGCATGACCCCGGAGCAGCTGAAGCAGAATCTGCCTGCAGAGCGCCTGATCCACGACCTGCGTCTGGCCCGGGCCCGGGCCATTGTGGTGGACAGCGGCAAGGAGATCTGACCTCTCCCCTACCCCATTATAAATAGACGCCAAAAGGCCCTGCCGGGTATTCAAACCCGGCAGGGCCCAACTTATCTTTGCTTATTCTCGAATGAAATTTTCCGCGAGCGTAATACGAAGCGCCACGCAAGTCCGTAGGGGACGATGTGGGCATCGTCCCCTACGGGGCATAACAATAACCGCTCCGAAACGGGTCGTCCGGGAGGCCGACCCCTACACGCCGTTTACCGATAGATTCGCAGGGGCGGCGTCCCCGACGCCCCACTTGCAAACCTTTGGAAAACACGGTTTATCTTCCCAATGTGTACGCCGCGGCCACGGCGATGACCTCCCGAGCCCAGTAGCCGGGGCCTAAGAGCCAGTAGGAGCGGCAGCCCAGAGAATAAGCCTGCAGGCCGCTGTTTTTCGCGTAAATGGCCGAGCGGAGCTGGTGGAAATTGTCGCTGGCTACGGCGATCTCCGTGGGCAGGCCGTTTTCCTTGATGATATCCGCGGCAAAGGCGATGTTCTGCCTGGTGTTTTCGGACTTTTCCTCCAGATAGATGCGGCTGGGGTCGATGCCCCGGCGCACCAGCTCGTCCCGGATGCACTGGGCCTCGGAGATGATCTCGTCGTCGGCCATGCCGCCGCAGGCCACGCACACGGCCCGGGGGTTTTCCGTCAGATAGTCGTAGGCGCTGTCGATGCGGGCCATGAGCATTTTGCTGGGGCGGCGGCCCCGAATCTCGCAGCCCAGGACCAGGACGGTGCAGGGCGCGTCACTCTCAGGCCGGTTTACCGCCTGGCGCACCATGAGGCCCAGGATCACATCCACACACAAAAGCCCCGCCGCAAACAGGGCCAGCAGCGTTCGCCACAGAACCCGATGCCGCCCGGTGAGCAGCGCTTTTACTTTCCGGGGGCGCAGGAGCATCCAGGTAAATACACCCAGTATCACCACCGGGAAAAACATCCCAATATGGCGCACGCCGATGCCCAGCGGCAGCAGAAAATAGATGCCCAGGCCGATAAAGAGCGCCGAGAGCGCATAACGGAGGATCTTACTCGTCTTTTGCTTCATAGGCCTGCGGTCTCCTGAGCGATATGCCCGGCGATACGCTGCATGATGAGGTCCAGGGCCACCAGGTTATGGCCCCCCTCCAGGACCACGATGTCGGCATACTTTCTCGTGGGCTCCACGAACTGCTCGTGCATGGGCTTCACCGTGGTCAGGTACTGCTGCACCACGGACTGCATGGAGCGCCCCCGCTCCTCCACATCCCGCAAGGCCCGGCGGAGGATGCGCACATCCGCGTCCGTCTCCACAAAGATGCGGATATCCATCAGCTCCCGCAGGCGGGGGTCGTGGAAAATGAGGATGCCCTCCACGATGATCACCGGGGCGGGCTGAATGAGCACCGTTTCGTCCGTGCGGTTATGGTCGGCATAAGAATACACCGGACAGCGGACGGCATGGCCCGCCTTCAGTTCCTGCAGCTGCCGGACCATAAGGTCGGTGTCAAAGGCGTCGGGGTGGTCGTAATTCTGCTTGCAGCGCTCCGCAAAGGGGACATCCTGGCGCTTATAATAGTTGTCGTGATGCACCACGCTGATGGCCGAGCCAAAGTGGGAAGCCAGGTGCTCCGTCAGGGTGGTCTTGCCGCTGCCGGTGCCGCCGGCAATGCCGATGATCATGGTTTTCATAGGCCACGCCCCTCCAAAAAACATTCTGCTTTTATTATAGGCAGTCCCGGCTGCAAAAGCAAGGGAACTTGTAAAAAAAGGATGAATTTCCGGCTTTTCCGGTTGACGCAGAGAGAGAAAACCGTATAATATGTTTTGGTATAAAATTTAGATAGGGAGGATACGCAATGCACCTTTTGAAATGTCCCAAATGCGGAGAGATGTTCTCCGATACATATAAAACCTGTCCTTTCTGTCAGGAAGACGAGGAAATACACAGCGGCAAGCCCGTAAAGACCGGCGGGCGCCGGGTAGGCGGCGGCAAGGCCAGGCCCAAGGTGGGCGGCGGCGTGGTGGTCGCGTGCCTGGTGCTGGTGCTGGGACTGGTGGTCTTTACCGTGTTCGGCAATCAGCTCACCGCTTTTCTCACCGGAAACAAAGACGTTCCCGAGCCTGCGCCGGAGGTCCTGACCCTGAGCCAGGCCAGCGCCGACCTGACTGTGGGCGGCAGCGTGAAGCTCACCGCCTCCGGCAGCGACAGCAGCATCAGCTTCACCAGCAGCGACGAGGCCGTGGCCACCGTCTCCGCCGACGGCACCGTGCAGGCCGTGGGTGAGGGCAGCGCCGTGGTCACCGCCAAGGCGGGGGACCTTACCGCCTCCTGCAGCGTAGCGGTGAAGGGGACGGAGCAGACGGATGTGCCCGCAAAGAGTGACCTGGTGCTGCAGTCCATCTACGGCTCCAGCGGAGAATTCTCCTGCAATATCGGTGAGGCTGTCCCACTGGAGGTTGAAGGAACAAGCGCAGCTGTCACCTGGAGCTCTTCCAACAGCCAGATCGTCACCGTGGATGCCTCCGGTACCGCTACGGCAGTAGCCTCCGGCAAAGCCACCATCACCGCTGCCGTGGATGGGCAGACCCTGACCATTGATGTCCTGGTTTGGTAAATTTTTCAATAACCGCAAAGCGCCTTGCCCAACGGCAGGGCGCTTTTAGCAGGAAGCATAGGAGGAAATCGTTTGAATCGCAGAGAGCTTTTGGATAAACTCTCCGCCTCGGCGGAGGAGCGGGTGCTGCTGGGCCGCCTGTGGGACGGACTGGAGCGCTGCCGGGGGCGCAATGTGCCGGAGGAGAGCGGGTTTCTCTCCCCCCACGAGCAGGCTCTGGCCGGGCAGCTGATGCAGGCCCTGGGCGCTGTGGACGGTTGGGTCCTTTGGGGCGGCTATGAGGGCGCCCAGCGGCGGCAGCTGCACTTCCTCCCGGACTGGGCCGAGGAGCCCGATCCCGGCGCTATCCGGGTGCTGCGGTGCCGATTTTACGAGACAGATCACCCCACCCACCGGGACTTTTTGGGCAGTCTCATGGGGCTGGGGCTTACAAGGGAGAAGATCGGCGACATTCTGGTCTCGCCCCAGACGGCGGACGTGCTGGTGGGCAGCAGCGTGGCGGACTTTCTGCTTCAGGAGTGGAAGCAGGCGGGCCGGGTACATCTGCGCGTGTCGGAGATCGGACAGGAGGAAATTTCTGTGCCCGACCAGCCGGTGAAGCTCATTCGGGACACCGTGGCCTCCCTGCGGCTGGACAGCGTGCTGGCGGCGGGATTTTCCATAGGCCGCAGCGCGGCGGCGGAGCTGATACGCAGCGGCAAGGTGGAAGTGAACTGGATGCCCTGCGAAAAGCCCGACGCCCCCGTGCAGGAGGGCGATGTGCTCACGGCCCGAGGCCTGGGCAAGTGCCGGGTGGAGACCGTTGGCGGCCAGAGCCGCAAGGGCCGCACGGGGATCACGATGAAACGATTTTTATGAGAGGTAACGGAGATGGAACAGAAGAAAATTGACCGCATCAACGAGCTGGCCCACAAGGCCAAGACCCCAGAGGGCCTGACCCCCGCCGAAATAGAGGAGCGGGCCGCTCTGCGCCAGGAGTATCTGAACAGCGTCATGGGGAATCTACGCCGGGAGCTGGACAACACCTGGATCGTGGACGAACAGGGCAACAAGCGGAAGCTGACGCCTGGGAAGAAGACTATGTCCTGAGGGACGGACGACCCCTCAGTCACGGCTTCGCCGTGCCAGCCTGCCCACCGTCGTGCCAGCCGATTCCCGGCCACTGTCGTGGC
>CAKTZK010000039.1 GCA_934635515.1 uncultured Oscillospiraceae bacterium | reverse complement strand
TCGACCTCCGGCGGGCGCTGGACGTACTCCGGTTCATAGACCGTGACGGGCGGCAGCTCGGACAGCTGCGCGGCAATGGCGCGCACAAGCTCGCGCGTGCCCTGATGCGTCGCGGCGGACATGGCGAAGAAGGCGTAGCCCTTCTCCTCGACGTAGGCGCGGAACGCGTCAAGCTGCGCCGTGTCATAGAGCAGATCCGTCTTGTTCGCGACGACGATCTGCGGCCGCGCCGCAAGATCGGGGCTGTACTGGCGCAGCTCGTCGTTGATGGCCTCGAAGTCCTCGATCGGGTCGCGGCCCTCGCTGCCGGAGACGTCCACCAGATGTACCAGCAGGCGGCAGCGGTCGATATGGCGCAGGAAGTCGTGGCCGAGACCGGCACCCTCACTCGCGCCCTCAATGATGCCAGGGATGTCCGCCATGACGAAGCTCACGCCCTCGTCGACATATACCACGCCGAGGTTGGGATAGAGCGTCGTGAAGTGGTAATTCGCGATCTTCGGGTGCGCCTTGGACACCACGCTCAGCAGCGTGCTCTTGCCCACGTTGGGAAAGCCCACCAGTCCCACGTCCGCGAGCAGCTTCAGCTCGAGCACGACGTCGTGGCTCTCGCCGGGCAGACCCGCCTTGGCAAAGCGCGGCACCTGACGCGTCGGCGTCGCGAAGTGCTGGTTGCCCCAGCCGCCGCGCCCGCCGCGGCAGAGCACATACGGCTCGGAATCGGACATGTCCTTGATGATCTCGTTTGTCTCCGCGTCGCGGATGAGCGTCCCGCGCGGGACGCGGATCACCAGATCCTGTCCGGACTTGCCGGACTTGCGGCCGCCCTGGCCATCCACGCCGTTTTCGGCGACATATTTGCGCTTGTAGCGGAAGTCCATCAGCGTGGACATGTGGTCGTCGACGAGAACAACGATGCTGCCGCCGTTGCCGCCGTCGCCGCCGTCCGGGCCGCCCGCCGCCACATATTTTTCTCTGTGAAAGGCCACCGCGCCGTTGCCGCCGTTTCCGGCGCGAACGGTGATGCGAGCCTTGTCGATAAAGCCGTTTGCCATCTTATTACCTCGAATCTCTCAGAATCATTCTATATTGTATCCATTTTACCGGAAAACGGCGGGCGCGTCAAGTCACAGGACGTATTCAAACAGCCGATAGTTCGTCCAGCCGGTGTCCTCGTAGAACATGCGGACGGTGCCGCGGTAGACGAAGCCCACGCGCGTGGATGACGCACACCTCATCCGGCTCCGCCTCGACGCCCCACGCCGTGCCGCATGCAGTCTTTTTGCGGAAAAAGCGTGAAAAAAGCGCCCGCGGCATACTGCTGCAGGCGCTTGAGAGCGATTTTACTTCACCGTGCCGTCGGCGTTGAAGACGGGCAGACGCTCGAGATACTTGATGTCGGTGCGGTCAGCCGCGGCGCCCTCGGCGAGGACGGCGATGCGGCCGACAACCGTGCCGCCGGCCATGTTGACCAGCGCCTCCATCGCGTGGATGCTGCCGCCGGTGGAGATGACGTCGTCCATCAGCAGGATGCGCTTGCCGCGGATGAGGTCGGCGTCATCGCGGCCGAGGTACAGCTTCTGCACGCCCGCGGTCGTGATGGACTGATCCTCCACGTGCAGCGGATCGGGCATGTAGACCTTCGGGCCCTTGCGGGCGATAAAGTACTTCTTCGCGCCGGACTGGCGGGCCATCTCGTGGATCAGGGGAATGCTCTTGGCCTCGGCGGTGAAGAGATAATCGTAGCTGCCGGCGGGGACGAGCCTGAGCAGCTCGCGGGCGCAGGCCTCCGTCAGCTCTGCGTCGCCGAAGCAGATGAACGCGCCGATATACAGGTCGTCCGAGACCTTACAGATGGGAAGCTCGCGGTCGAGTCCGGCCACATGGATCGGATAAGTAAGCATAACCACTCCTTCTGCCGCGTATGCGGCACCGCCGTCTCTCGGCGGACGGCACGCCTGAATTTTACAGTATGCGGTGCGCAGAGCGCATCCTTTATAATTATACCGGCGTTTTGGTAAAAGTCAATATCCGCGCATGGGAATTCCGACGGTTTTACGGTGGAGATATTTTTGCTTTAAACTGAAAAAGTGTCGTGGAAAACGGCAAACGCCTGAAAAGGCACGTTTTTTGCCGGTGGGATGTCATGGGATCGTCTCTGCGTTTTGCACAAAAAACCAGACGAAATTTTTACCAATATACGCCGCCGTTTTGACCAATCTCCTCTTGAGTATTTTTCGGAATGGTGTTATGATCAAGCACGATGGGACTGTGATGCGGTTCCCATCGCAGACAAGTTCCCCAAACGGAACATTTTTTGAGGAGGAAAATTTATTATGAATGCTTATCTGGCCAGCGTTATCGAAAACGTCAAGGCAAAGCATGGCAACGAGCCTGAGTTCGTTCAGACCGTCGAAGAGGTCTTCAGCTCCTTGGAGCCCGTGATCGAGAAGCACCCCGAGTATGAGAAGGTCGACCTGCTGGGCCGCATGGTCGAGCCCGAGCGTATGTTCACCTTCCGCGTTGTGTGGTGCGACGACAACGGCCAGTGGCACACCAACCGTGGCTGGCGCTGCCAGTTCAACGGCGCGATCGGCCCCTACAAGGGCGGCCTGCGCTTCCAGAAGAATGTTTATGAGGGCATCATCAAGTTCCTGGGCTTCGAGCAGACCTTCAAGAACAGCCTGACCGGCCTGCCCATCGGCGGCGCCAAGGGCGGTTCCGACTTCGATCCCGCCGGCAAGTCCGACGCTGAGGTCATGCGTTTCTGCCAGAGCTTCATGACTGCTCTCTATCGTTATATCGGGCCCGACATCGACGTTCCCGCCGGTGATATGGGCGTGGGCGGCCGCGAGATCGGCTACCTGTACGGCCAGTACCGCCGCCTGAAGGGCGTGTGGGAGAACGGCGTGCTCACCGGTAAGGGCCTGAGCTACGGCGGCTCCCTGATCCGTCCCGAGGCTACCGGTTACGGCGCTATGTACTATCTGCAGGAAGTGCTGAAGCACGAGAACGACACCATCGAGGGCAAGCGCATCGCTATTTCCGGCTACGGCAATGTGGGCTGGGGCATCATGAAGAAGGCCTCCCAGCTGGGCGCTAAGGTCACCTACTTCGCCGGTCCCGACGGTTACGTTCACGATCCCGACGGTGTCATCACCGACGAGAAGCTGAACTTCATCCTGGAGATGCGCGCCAAGGATCCTATGCACTGCAAGCCCTATGCTGACAAGTTCGGCTGCGAGTTCGTCGCCGGTGAGAAGTGCTGGGGCGTCAAGGATGTTGACGTTTACATGCCCGCCGCTATGCAGAACGACGTTAAGATGGAGTCCGCTGAGAAGATCGCTGCTTCCGGCGTGAAGTACTACATCGAGGTCGCTAATATGCCCACCACCAACGATGCTCTGAACTATCTGCGTGCACAGAAGCACATCATCGTGGCTCCCTCCAAGGCTGTTAACGCCGGTGGCGTGGGCGTTTCCGCTCTGGAAATGGCTCAGAACTCCGAGCGTCTGGTCTGGACCGCTGAGGAAGTTGACCATCAGCTGCACAAGATGATGGAGAACATCCACAAGGTGTCCGCCGAGGCTGCTGCCGAGTACGGCCTGGGTTACGATCTGGTGGCTGGCGCCAACATCGCCGGCTTCAAGAAGGTCGCTGAGGCTATGATGGAGCAGGGCTGCTTCTAATCAAGCTGTCAGATTTATAAATTTGAAAGAGGAGAAACCGTGAGGTTTCTCCTCTTTTTTGCACTTTGAGTTAAAAATCAGTCAAAAAACGAATGATTTTATATAATAATTGACAATATTGGGAAATATGATATACTGAGCTTGGAAGAAGCGATGAAAACTGCCCTGTAAACCGACAAAATTGCATGGATACAGGCATATTTGGCCTCTATTGCAATCATTTTTCGCCGCAGCGAGGCCAGTTCCGGCTTTGCCGCAGTTTGTGTCTGCGGAGAAAGGAGACTGTATGGAGGAAAAGAAAACCGGCCGTTCGGCGGTGTGGGGTGTCATAACGGCAGCAGCGATCATTCTGCTGGTGGCGACTATCATCCTGTCCGTGACCTGCGTTCGCCAGAGAAACACACTGCGCCAAAAATCCATCTTGACCCTCAGTATGGCTTATGCCTATATGCAGGAGGTGTATGCGGGGGAGGACCTTGCAGAGCACCCTAAGGCTGCCATGATCCTCCAGAGCTTGGAGAGCATGTCGGATTACGTGGATGATGCGGCCATGAAGGTGAAGGAGCTGGTCCGTCTATCCGTGACGAATCTTCAGGAGGAAAACTTCCAAAAGATAGCCCAGATCGTCCTGCCTGTTCAGGTGACCTTTGACACGGAGAATAATACCGTGTCCGCCGACACGGAAGAGCTGGACCGGGCCATAGCCCAGATGGAGGCCCTGATAAAGTAGCCGATTCTTATATGGGTAACATGAGGCCCTCCGGCTTGGCCGGAGGGCCTTTAGATCATAAAGCTGCCTTTGCCATTCCCGGGGGAGCGAAGCGACCGTGGGGATCTATACGCCCCGCTGGATCATTTCCTTTACAGATTTGCCTGCACGAACTGCATAAATTTCTGCGCCGCCGAGGTCTGTGGCACATCCCGCAGGGTACACAGGTCCACGCTCCGGGGCGGGATGCTGAAGTCCGTTTGCAGCTTGCGCAGCTTGCCGCTGGCCAGCTCATTTTTCACAAATTCCTCCGTAACGCCTGCCACGCCGAAGCCGATGGCCGCCAGGTCCACCAGCAGGCTCCGGGCGCCCAGCTCGATTTCCGGATTCAGATGGTAGCCGTTCTGCAGGAAAAACTTATCCAGATACAGCCGGCTGGATGCCTTGCGCTCCAGCAGGATCAGGGGGAACTGCACGATCTCCTCCAGGGTGTAAACGTGGTCGAAGTCGCAGTAGTAGTCCGCCGCCGCCACAAAAATAGAGTGGGTGTCAAAACACCGGAAGACGCTCAGGGAGCTGGCGTCGGGCGGCGTGCTGGCAAAGGCGATATCCACCTTGCCAGACTGCAGCAGGCCCAGCACCTTGTGGCTGCGCCCGGAGATGATCTGAATGTGCACGCCGGGATACTGCCGGTGAAAATGATCCAGGTAGGGGAGCAGGAACTGGCTGGTCACCGTGTCGCTGGCGCCGATGGTCAGATGTCCCACCTGCAGCTGCCGGGACTGGGACAGCTTTTCCTCGCCCGTCTCCAGCAGCCCCATGGCGCTGCGGACATATTCATAGAGCATTTTTCCGTCCGGTGTAAGGGTCACGCCCCGGGAGTTCCGGGCAAAAAGCCGGGACTGCAGATCCGACTCCAGCTGCTTGATGGATTGGCTCACAGCGGACTGGGAGATAAAAAGATTCTGCGCCGCGGCGGTGATGTTGCCCGCCTCGGCAACCTCTTTGAATACACGGTAGAGCTCTAATTTTACAGCCATATTTTCACCTCAGCATTAGAAACAATAATTATAAAGCGGTTGATATCTGTAACGATTATAGCAAACCTGCGTAAAAATGCAAGCATTTCTTTTCTGCTCTTGCATAATGGCGCGAGAAGTGGTATTATGATACAGGTCGGAAAAGGAGAATTTTATGAAAAAAATACTGAGCGTTTGGAACAGGCAGGACCTGATGAACCAGATCCTTTTAGCAGCCGGATTCCTGCTGTGCATTGTATCCATTGTGATGAAGCAGGCTGGGATGGGCTTGGTCTTTCTGGCGCTGATGTGCGTCTTGGCCGTAGCCAGAAACACCAGCCGGCGCAAGCGTCTGTCGCGGGTGTACGGCAGCTTGTTTTTCCACATGCCCGATGGCGAGATATACCCTATGACCTTTGAAACCGTGAAGGCGGAATATGTGCACGGCCAGCAGAGTAAATACGCCGGCCGGAAGATCACCGTGCGCTTTCCCTATTGCGGCCTGGATGAAAACGGGGACATCGATACCGGCTTTGGCCTGATGATCCATGCCAAGAGCGACCTTGTGCAGCACTGGAAAAAGAATCAGCTTTTGGCCGCCACCGGCGTAATAAGCGCCCAGTCCCGGCAGTACTTTGTCATCGATGAGGTGGAGGAGATCCGCCTGACCACACAGAAAGAGGATTTGACCGCTTCGGATAATCCGAAAACGGAAGATCATACAAAACAGGAGGAAAATTGAAATGAAATTCATGGTTGAAACATCTGCCCGTCACATTCATCTGACGCAGGAAACTGTTGAGAAGCTGTTTGGTGCCGGTTATCAGCTTACCAAGCGCAAGGATCTGTCCTATCCCGGCCAGTTTGCCTGCAATGAGCGGGTTACCCTGGTGGGACCCAAGAAGGAAATGGCCAATGTCTCTATCCTGGGCCCTGTGCGTAAGGCCGACCAGGTGGAGGTCTCCGGCTCCGATGCCCGGGCTCTGGGCATTGATGCCCCTGTCCGCGAGAGCGGCCATGTGGAAGGCTCCGGTGCCTGCAAGCTCATCGGGCCTGCCGGTGAGGTGGAGCTGAAGGAGGGCGTCATCATCGCCAAGCGTCACCTGCATGTGCTGGAGAGCGATGCGGAAAAGATGGGCATTAAGAACGGCGAGATTATTCGCGTGGCCTGCGGCGGCGAGGGCCGCAAGCTGATCTTCGATGATGTAGTGGTTCGTGTGAACAAGGACGGCGCTACCACCATGCACATCGATACCGACGAGGCCCAGGCTGCCGGTTCTCCCACCGAGGGCGAGATCTATCGCGGCTAATTTCTATGTAAAAAAAACAAGACCTCCGGTCCGGCCGGAGGTCTTGTTTTTGCCTGTCTTATCGGCGGAGCTTGTTCCAGAGGACGATCTTTCCCGCTTGTCGGCTGCCATTCATGTCGATAACGCGCTGGTTGCGGCTGCCCCGGAACTGGAGGGAAATGTCCTTTTCCTCAGCGATAAACGGCCCGTCCACAAGGATGTGGATATAGGAGAGGAACTCCTCCGTAACTTCGCAGTTCGGGTGCGCACCCGTGAATCTGTCGGGCTCCTCCAGAACATATCCCGTGAAGCACCATACGTTCTTTCCGGGGAAGGCACGGTGTATGTGCCGCAGCATGGGAAGCAGAGCCCTCTGATTTTCCGGCTCCAGAGGATCGCCCCCCAAAAGGGTCAATCCATTTACATAAGACTTCTCCAGCTCGGCATAGATCTCCCGCTCCGTTTCCTCCGTGAAGGGCTGGCCGAAGCAGAAGTCCCAGGTCTCCGGCTGAAAGCAGTCCCTGCAGTGGTTGCGGCAGCCAGAGACGAACAGGGACACCCGGACACCTTCGCCGTCGGCAATATCACATTTTTTCAGTTCTCCGTAGTACATGGATACACGACCTCGCTTCTGTAAAGGCGGGGCAGGCTGGGCCTGCCCCGTCGATTTGAATTTTTGGGAGGATCACAGGTGCAGGACCCGGTCCT
Source organism: uncultured Oscillospiraceae bacterium (assembly GCA_934635515.1). The sequence goes on along the minus strand of CAKTZK010000039.1, from coordinate 6,739 downwards.
TGATCTCCTGGGTACGGCCCTGGTTCCAGAACTGGGTGCCGATGTAGCCGCAGGTGCGGCGGGCGACGTTCATCTTGTCCTGGTCGGTGTTGCCGCACTGGGGGCACTTCCAGATGAGCTTGCCGTCCTCCTCCACCACTTCGATCTCGCCGTCCCAGCCGCAGACCTGGCAGTAGTCGCTCTTGGTGTTCAGCTCGGCATAGATGATGTGGTCATAGATGAACTTCATCACCTCCAGCACGGCGGGGATGTTGTTCTGCATGTCCGGCACCTCCACATAGCTGATGGCGCCGCCGGGAGACAGGTGCTGGAACTGAGCCTCAAACTCCAGCTTGGTAAAGGCGTCGATGGGCTCGGAGACATGGACGTGGTAGCTGTTGGTGATGTAGCCCTTGTCGGTGATGCCCTCGATGATGCCGAAGCGCTTTTGCAGGCACTTGGCGAACTTATAGGTGGTGGACTCCAGGGGCGTTCCATAAAGGGAATAGTCGATATCCTCGGCAGTTTTCCACTCCTGGCACTTTTCGTTCATCTTCTTCATGATGGACAGGGCAAAGGGCGTGGCGGAGGGATCCGTGTGGCTCTTGCCGGTCATATACTTCACGCACTCATACAGGCCCGCGTAGCCCAGGGAGATGGTGGAGTAGCCGCCGTAGAGGAGCTTATCAATGACCTCACCCTTTTTCAGCCTTGCCAGAGCGCCGTACTGCCACAGAATGGGGGCGGCGTCGGAGGTGGTGCCCTTCAGCCGGTCGTGGCGGCAGCGCAGGGCCCGGTGGCACAGCTCCAGCCGCTCGTCAAAGATCTTCCAGAACTTCTCGATATTGCCGCCGGAGGACAGGGCCACATCCGGCAGGTTGATGGTGACCACGCCCTGGTTGAAGCGGCCATAATACTTATGCTTGCCGGGCTCGTAATTACCGGCGTTGGCGATGTTGCCCACTCCTGCGTCGGTGAAGCGGTCCGGGGTCAGGAAGGAGCGGCAGCCCATGCAGGTGTAGACGTCGCCCTTCAGCTCCTTCATTTTCTTTTCGGAAATGTAGTCGGGCACCATACGTCGTGCGGTGCACTTGGCCGCCAGCTCCGTTAAGTACCAGTAGGGGGAGTCCTCGTGGATGTTGTCCTCCTCCAGGGTGTAGATGAGCTTGGGGAAGGCGGGGGTGACCCACACGCCCTTTTCATTTTTCACGCCCTGGTAGCGCTGGAGGAGCATCTCCTCGATGATCATAGCCAGGTCTTTCTTCTCCCGCTCATTGCGGGCCTCATTCAAATACATGAAAACGGTGATGAAGGGGGCCTGGCCGTTGGTGGTCAGGAGAGTCACCACCTGGTACTGGATGGTCTGAACGCCGCGGCGGATCTCCTCCCGCAGACGGGTCTCTACCAGCTCGCTGATCTTCTCCTCGCCGGGGTCTACGCCGATGGAGGCCATTTCACCCTGGACGATCTTGCGGATCTTCTGACGGCTGACCTCCACAAAGGGGGCCAGATGGGTGAGGCTGATGGACTGGCCGCCGTACTGGTTGCTGGCCACCTGGGCCACGATCTGGGTGGCGATGTTGCAGGCGGTGGCAAAGCTGTGGGGCCGCTCAATAAGGGTGCCGGTGATGACGGTGCCGTTTTGCAGCATGTCCTCCAGGTTCACCAGGTCGCAGTTGTGCATGTGCTGGGCGTAATAATCGCTGTCGTGGAAGTGGATAATGCCCTCCCGATGGGCCTCCACGATTTCCGGAGGCAGGAGGATGCGCTCGCTGAGGTCACGGCTGACCTCACCGGCCATGTAGTCCCGCTGGGTGGAGTTAACAACGGGGTTTTTATTGGAATTCTCCTGCTTGGCCTCCTCGTTATTGCACTCGATGAGGGAGAGAATCTTGTCGTCGGTTGTGTTGGACTTGCGTACCAGGGAGCGGGTATAGCGATAGGTGATGTAATGCTTGGCCACCTCAAAGGCACCGTGGGCCATGATGTAATGCTCCACCATGTCCTGGATTTCCTCCACGGTGGGGGCGCGGCCGATCTTCTGGCACTGGAGCTCCACAGACTCGGCAATGCGCTGGATCTGCACGGGGGTCATGCGGTCCACTTCCTCCACGGAGTCATTGGCCTTGGTGATGGCAACGATGATCTTCGTGATGTCGAAGGCCACCTCGGAACCGTTGCGCTTGATGATCTTCATTTCTATATCCTCCTCTGCCCTCCGGGCATATATGTTTTGTGCGTGTACTTATCGTACACTATATATTGTGGGTTTGCAAGGGCGTAATGCACAAAATATGGTGAGAATCTGTGCCAAATTTAAGAGGTGAATTTTGGAGGAACAAACAAAAAACACTAAATGTGGTAATTATGTACCCGGGTCAGACACAAAATATAGTATGAAAGAGGCAAGGCGGAAAAAGGAACACGGACATAGGGGGAGGACGATTTATACAGCGGAGGGAATCCCAGGAAAAACGGCAAGGAAGAAAAAGGGGAGAGAGGGCAGAGAATGTATTGACAAGCGGGGAATTTGTGATAAAATAAGAAAAAATGCTGAGAGGAAGTAAAGCAAATAGCCGGTCCGAAGCGAGACGGGGGTAGGTGAAAGCCCGTTGGATGCAGGCGTTTGTGTGCCACTTCGGAGCGGCCGGCGAGGAGCCGGACGGTGCATCCCCGTTACAGGATGGCTAAGAGGGCAGAGCTTTCTGCCGAATTAGGGTGGTACCGTGGAGTTTAACTTCGCCCCTATGTGTGGGGCGGAGTTTTTATTTTTTGTGAGGTGGTCAAGTGGCATATCGAATCGTGAATATGGCGGAGGACCCCCGCAGCGGACAGTTTGCCTACTTCCGAGCTATGGCAGACCCCTGGGCAGGCATTACCGTGGAGGTGGACATTACGGAGTTTCACGCCGCCCTGGACGGCAGGCCCTTTTTTCTCAGCTTCCTTTATGTCCTGACCCGGGCGGCCAACGCCGTGCCGGAGCTGCGGCGGCGGCTGCTGGACGGGCAGGTGGTGGAATTTGACCGATGCTGCCCCTCCTACACGGCCATGAAGGACAGCGGCGTGTATGTATACTGCCTGGTGGACAGCGGGCTTTTACCCTATGAGGACTTTTTGGCCGACGGCAAGCGGCGGCAGGCGGAGGCACTGAAGGGGGAGGGGCTGGCAGAAAGCGGCGATTCGCTGAGCAACTTCTTTGTCTCCTGCGTGCCCTGGCTGGCTTACACCCAGCTCAAGCACCCTGCGACCGGGCCGGAGGATACGAATCCGCGGTTTTCCTGGGGGAAATTCACGGAGATGAACGGACGGGTAACGATGCCGGTGACGGTTTTCGTGAATCACGCTTTGGCGGACGGGCTGCACATAGCCCGATTTTATGAAAATTTGGACCAGGAACTGGCTCAAATTGTTAAGCAAATTATAAATTCATAATAAAGGAGCAAAAAACTATGAGTCATCCCTATCATGGCCTCAACGAGCTGCGGGAAATGTTCCTGAGCTATTTTGAGAGCAAGGGCCATCTGCGCCTGCCCAGCTTCTCGCTGGTGCCCCAAAACGACAAGTCTATCCTGCTCATTAACGCCGGTATGACACCCATGAAGCCCTGGTTCAAGGGCGAGGAGGAGCCGCCCCGGCACCGGGTCTGCACCTGCCAGAAGTGCATTCGTACCGGCGACATCGACAATGTGGGCCACACAGCCCGGCACGGCACCTATTTTGAGATGCTGGGCAACTTCTCCTTCGGCGACTACTTCAAGCACGAGGCCATTGCCTGGAGCTGGGAGTTTCTGACCAAGGTGGTAGGGCTGGAGGAGGATCGGCTGTATCCCTCCGTATATGAGAGCGACGACGAGGCCTTTGACATCTGGAATCAGGAGGTCGGCATTCCCAAGGAAAGAATCTTCCGCTTCGGCAAGGAGGATAACTTCTGGGAGCATGGTTCCGGCCCCTGCGGCCCCTGCTCGGAAATCTACTATGACCGGGGAGAGAAATACGGTTGCGGTAAGCCCGGGTGTACCGTGGGCTGCGACTGTGACCGGTATATAGAGATCTGGAACAATGTGTTCTCTCAGTTCGACAACGACGGACACAACAACTACACGGAGCTGAAGCAGAAGAATATCGACACCGGCATGGGTCTGGAGCGGCTGGCAGTGGTGTGCCAGGATGTGGACTCCCTGTTTGATGTGGATACGGTGATGAACATTACCAACAAGGTTTCCCAGCTTACCGGGGCATTCTATGGCCAAAGCCAGAAGCGGGATGTGTCCCTTCGGGTCATCACAGACCATATCCGGGCAGCTACCTTTATGATCTGCGACGGCATCCTGCCCTCTAACGAGGGACGGGGCTATGTGCTGCGGCGGCTGCTGCGGCGGGCAGCCCGGCACGGAAAGCTTTTGGGCATAAATGAGCCGTTCCTGTATCGGATCGTGGACACGGTGGTCCATGAAAACGAGTGCCAGTACGGTGATCTGCGGGAGAAGCAGACCTATATCACCAAGGTCATCCGCACCGAGGAGGAGAGCTTTGCCCGGACCATCGACGGCGGTATGCGCATCTTTGCAGAGATGCTGGCCGAGCACCAGGCCAAGGGGGAGACGGTATTCTCCGGCGCGGACGCTTTTAAGCTGTATGATACCTTTGGCTTCCCCATTGATCTGACGGCCGAGATGGCTGCGGACGAGGGGCTGACGGTGGACGAGGATGCCTTCCGCCGTCTGATGCAGGAGCAGAAGGAGCGGGCCCGGGAGGCTCGGAAGGCTCTGGGCGATCTGGGCTGGGCCGGTGTGGAATTCGGTAAGGATGTGCCGTCTACGGAGTTCGTGGGCTATGACCGGACAAGCTGCGAGGCTACGGTGGTGGCTCTGGTGCGCGAGGATGAGCTGTGCGGCCGGATAGAGGCCGGGAGCGATGGCATTGTGGTGCTGGATAAGTCTCCGTTCTACGCAGAGATGGGCGGCCAGGTGGCGGACCACGGCGTTATTACGGCAAAGGGAATGACCTTTACAGTTACGGATGTGCAAAAGAATAAGGGCGGAAAGTTCATGCACTATGGACATCTGGCCGAGGGCGTGCTGGCGGTAGGCGATACCGTGGAGGCGTCCATTGACACCCAGCGCCGCAAGGCCATCTGCCGTGCCCACACCACAACCCATCTGCTGGATGCGGCCCTGAAAAAGGTCCTGGGCGACCATGTGCACCAGGCAGGCTCTCTGGTGGAGCCGGACCGGCTGCGCTTTGACTTCACCCATTTTGAGGCCATTACCCCGGAGCAGCTGAGCCGGATCGAGTGGATGGTCAACGACGCCATCCTGGAGGGCTACCCCGTGGTGACGGAGGTCCTGCCCATCGAGGAGGCCAAGAAGAAGGGCGCAGTGGCCATGTTTGGTGAGAAGTATGGCGAGACCGTGCGCGTGGTGGAGATGAGCGATTTCTCCATGGAGTTCTGCGGCGGTACGCATCTGGATAACACCGCTAAGGCCGGTCCCTTCCGCATCAAGTCCGAGAGCAGCGTCGCCTCCGGTGTGCGGCGTATGGAGGCCACCTGCGGACGGCTGAGCCTGGAGAGCATGGAAAAGAGCCACGGCGTGCTGTCTAAGGCGGCTCAGTTCCTCAAGACGGCGCCCGGCGGATTGCTGGAGCGCATGGAGCAGCAGGCCAGCGAGATGAAGCAGCTGCGCCAGGCACTGGATAAGTTCAAGGCGGAGGCATCCCTGGGCGAGGCCAAGCAGTTCCTGGCGTCTGCCAAGACGGTGAAGGGCCTGCATGTGCTCACTGCCACCCGGGAGGGGCTGGACGCCAACGCCCTGCGCAAGATGGGCGACTTCCTGCGGGATAAGGATCCCTCTGTGGTGGGCGTGCTGGCCAGCATTTCCGGTGAGAAGATCACCTTCCTGGCCGTGTGCGGCAAGGAGGCCGTGGCGAAGGGCGTAAAGGCCGGAGACCTGGTGAAGATGGTGTCCGGCATCTGCGGCGGCAAGGGCGGCGGCAAGCCCGACAGCGCCATGGGCGGCGGCAGCGACCCGCTGAAGGTGGACGATGCCCTGGCGGCAGTGGACGACTTTGTTTCGGAAAAGCTGGGCTGAGATGATACCAAACGATCCTGTGATCCTGCTGAGCTTTGTAAATGCCCGTCTGCGGGACGAGTTTAGCGACCTGGACGAGTTGTGCGGTGCCCTGGATGTGAGCCGGGAAGAACTGGAGCGTCGGCTGAAGGATCTGGGCTATGCGTATAACGAAAAAACGAATCAATTTAAATAGAAAGGAGCAAACCCTATGAAGAACGATTGCCTTTTCTGCGCTATTGCGGCGGGGGAGATCCCGTCCAACAAGGTGTATGAGGACGACCTGTGCTATGCCTTTTATGACATTGCACCCCAGGCACCCACCCATTTCCTGGTGATTCCCAAGAGCCACATCGGCTCCGTGGCGGAGGTCAGCGGAGAAAACAGCGCTGTGGTGGCCCACATCTTTGAGGTCATCGCCAAGGTGACCAAGGAGCTGGGCCTGGAGAGCTACCGTGTGGTGTCCAACATCGGGGAGCAGGCTGGCCAGAGCGTGCATCATCTGCACTTCCATGTGCTGTCCGGCCGGGATATGACCTGGCCTCCGGGCTGATGGGATAATTTGGAAGAAAAATAGGAAAGAGGGCGGCTTGCGGGTCGTCCTCTTTTCTTGTGGGTATGTGGGGGTATCGGCCCCTACGGATGACATGATGGCGCGTGGAAGCGGGGCGTCGGGGAAATCGGCGAAGCGC
>CAKTZK010000038.1 GCA_934635515.1 uncultured Oscillospiraceae bacterium | reverse complement strand
TGCGGAACATTTGTTATTATACTGCGTTATGTTAGCTATGTCAAGCACTAATTTCAACTTTTTTCAAGTTTTTTCAGTGCTCTCTGCCGCCTTCCGCAGCCCCGTCTCTCGACGACTTCGTTACTTTACCACACCCCTCGCCCGTTGTCAACCCTTATTTTTACTTTTTTTAATTCCTGTCTTCACTTATACTTATGCTCTTTCTTTTTGAATAAGTCCGTGTTATAATGAGGGCAAATTCACAAGGAGAATGGCCCTATGACACCCTATCCCATCCTATTATTCGACGCAGACAATACCTTATTTAATTTTGACGCAGGCAACCGCCGGGCCTTCAGCGAAACATGCCGTGTCTGCCGCCTGCCGGATACACCGGAGCTTTTCCGGGTCTACGAGCAGTCCAATGCGGAAATGTGGTCCGCCTTTGACCGGGGCGAATGTACCAAGGATTTCCTGGTTGTGGAGCGATTCCGCCTGTTTCTGGAGCGGGCCGGGCTGCAGGCCGACCCGGTGCTGTGCAACAAGATCCACCTGGACACCCTGGCCACCAACACCGTCCTGCTGCCCCACGCCCTGGAGGTCTGCCGGACCCTGGCCGAAAGCCACAGGCTCTACATCGTGACCAATGCCGTGGCCGCCGTGCAGAAGGCCCGCCTGTCCGCCAGCGACATCCATCCCTACATCTGTGATGCTTTCATCTCCGAGGAAGCCGGGGCCAGCAAGCCCTCTGTGGCCTACTTCGACTATGTTTTCTCCCGCATTCCCGGCATCACCCGGGAAAATTGCCTGCTTATCGGGGACTCCCCCTCTAGCGATCTGCGGGGAGCCAACAACTACGGCATTCCCTGCTGCTGGTATAATCCCCAGGGCCTGGCCCGGCCCGATGGCCTGCGCATCGACTATGAAATTCGGGACCTGCTGGAGCTGCTGCCTATCGCGGACCCCTAACACAAAGCCGCCCCCACTGCCGGGGGCGGCTTTTATGTGATTTGTCATAATTATAAGTAAAACACTTCATTCTCCGCCGGACGGGCGTACTCCGCCTCCAACTCGTGCTGGTGATACAGATATCCCGCGTCGTCGAAGAACTTGGCCCCGGTGGGGCAGCCCTTGACGCAGGCACAGCACTTGATGCAGATGCCCCGGACCGCCGACACATCCGCCGGGTCGATAGATCCCATGGGGCAGATCTCGGCGCACAGGCCGCAGCCGCCGCAGCGGGTCATATCCGTTTTTGGCTTCACCTTTAATATATTGATGGGGCTTCCGGCCCGGTCCCGGGGCGTATAGTAGGGGCGGATGGGCTCCTGACCGCCCACGGCCACGGGGGTCTGCGGGACGGCTTCCAGTCCCGCCGCCAATTCTGCCGTCTGGGCGGCAAATTCGTCCATCAGCGCCCGGTCTTCGGCGTCGGGCCGTCCCTGTCCCAGCACGCGGGAGAAGGAGTGCTCCCCCACGAAGGCCCCGGCGGCTATGGGGCGCAGGCCGTCGGCAATCAAGATGTTTCGCAGCTCCATAAGGGCGTCATCATAGTTTCGGTTGCCAAACAGCACCACGGGCACCGCCAGCGCGCCGCCGCCCACGATCTTCTCCTGCAAAAACGGCAGCAGCACATTGGGCACGCGCCCGGCGTACACCGGGGTGCCGAACACGACCAGATCCGTGTCAGAAAAGCGCAGTGTCTCCTGCCGCAGGGCAGGACGGGAAAAATCCACGCTCTGCACCGGCAGGCCCAGCCGGGCCGCTATATCTCCGGCGATGCGCTCCACCGTGCGCCGGGTAGTACCGGTACCGCTGAAGTACACGGCCCAAACCTTTTTCAGTTTCATGGTGCGCCCTCCTTACAGGTCAAAATCCTCCTGCTTCAAATCCCCGGTGTGCAGCTTCACAGGCCGGGGCGGCACCCGCTTCAGGGGGTCGTAGCGGAACGCACTGCAATGGTGCTCCGCCGCCACCACGCCGCATTTTACGCAGGCCACCTCCCTGTCGCTGATGCGGGTCCCCTTTACGCAGTAGGCGCAGCGGGGGTCAATTTTTTTGCGAAACAGCATAAGCGCCTCCTTACAGCGTCTCCAGTGTCACCTTGCCATCTGCAGCAGAGGCCCGGATATGGGTAATGGGATGGTCGAAGCTCTCGATGATGCGCACCGCCATGGGGTCCTCCAGCTCCTTCTGGATACAGCGGCGCAGATTTCGGGCGCCGTAGGCGGCGGAATAGGACTTCTCCACCAGGTAATCCAGCAGCGTGTCGTCGTAAATAAAGGTAAATCCCTTGGCGGAAAGGGATTCCGCCAGCTCATTGAGCATAATGGCGGCGATGCCACGGAAGTTATCCTTGGTCAACTGATGGAAATACACGATCTCGTCCACACGGTTGATAAACTCCGGGCGCAGGAAGGACTGGAGGGCCTTCATCACCCGCTCCTTGTCCTGCTCATCGCTGCTGCGGCCAAAGCCCACGGTGCCGCCGGCACTCTTGTCGGAGCCGGCGTTGGAGGTCATGACGATGACGGTGTTTTCAAAGTTGACCTTGCGGCCGTGGGAGTCGGTGATCTGGCCGTCGTCCAGAATCTGCAGCAGCACATTCAGCACATCCGGGTGGGCCTTTTCAATTTCGTCGAACAGCACCACGGAATAGGGCTTGCGGCGAATTTTCTCCGTCAGCTGGCCCGCTTCATCGTAGCCCACATAGCCCGGAGGCGAGCCCACGATGCGGGAGACGGAGTGCTTCTCCATGAACTCGGACATATCCAGGCGGATAAGCGACTCCGGCGCGTGGAAGAGGTCGTCGGCAAGCTGCTTGACAAGCTCGGTCTTGCCCACACCGGTGCTGCCCACGAAGATGAAGCTCACCGGCTTATGCTTGGGGGAAATGCCCACGCGGTTGCGGCGAATGGCGGCGGCCACGGCGGCCACGGCCTCGTCCTGGCCCACGATGTGCTTCTTCAGCCGCAGCTCCAGCTCCGACAGGCGCTTGAACTCCTCCTCCCGAATCTTGCTGGCCGGGATCTTGGTCCACAGCTCGATGACCCGGGCGATATTCTCCATGGTGAGCTGGGGCACGCCCTTTTTCTCGATCTCCGTCAGCTCCGCCTGCAGGCGCATTTCCTGGCTGCGCAGCTCGGCAATACGGGCGTAGCGGGTGTCCAGCTCCTCCTGGGTGAACTCCTTCCCTTCCTCCGGCTCGGCGGACATGAGCTTCTCCCGCTCAAAGGTGATGTTCTCCAGGTCACGCTTTAATTCCATGCGGCGGTTAATAGACGCATCCCGGAGATTTAGGTCCGAGCAGGCCTCGTCGATAAGGTCGATAGCCTTATCGGGCAGGAAACGGTCCGTAATGTACCGCTCTGACAGGGTCACCGCCTGGCGCAGAATGCCCTCGGGAATCTGCACCCCGTGGAAATTTTCGTAGTAATGGGCAATGCCCTTGAGGATCTTCAGCGTATCCTCCATATTGGGCTCTGCCACCGTCACCGGCTGGAAACGGCGCTCCAGGGCGGAATCCTTCTCAATAAACTTGCGGTACTCATTAAAGGTGGTAGCGCCGATGACCTGTATCTCACCCCGGGACAGGGCGGGCTTGAGGATATTGGCGGCGTTCATGCTGCCCTCGGCGTCTCCGGCGCCTACGATGTTATGCACCTCGTCAATGACCAGGATGATGTTCCCGGCCTTGCGGATTTCCTCAATGAGTCCCTTCATGCGGCTCTCAAACTGGCCCCGGAACTGGGTCCCGGCTACCAAGGCCGTCAGGTCCAGCAGGTAGACCTCCTTATCCCGGAGCTTAAAGGGCACCTGCCCGGCTACGATGCGCTGGGCCAGGCCCTCGGCGATGGCGGTCTTGCCCACGCCGGGCTCGCCGATGAGGCAGGGGTTGTTCTTCTGGCGGCGGTTTAGGATCTGCACCACCCGCTCAATTTCCTCCTCCCGGCCGATAACGGCATCCAGCTTGCCCTCCCGGGCCCGGCGGGAGAGGTTGATGCAGTAATTATCCAGGAATTTACGCTTTTTCTCGGTTTTGCCGCCCTTGGCCTCCCGGCCCTGGGCGGACTGGTCCCCGGGCTGCTTCTCCGCCGGGGTCTGGCTGCCGCCGAAAAGCCGGTTTAGAAACGGGAAGGTGGCGGTCTTGCCGCTCTCGTCCTCGTCGCCGCCCTCGTCCTCGGGCAGATCCTCCAGCTCCTCGGCGCCGCCGAAGGCCTGCATCATCTCGCCGCTGAGGCTCTCCAGGTCCTCCGGGGTGATGCCCATGCGTTTCATCATGTCCTCCACCTGGGGCAAGCCCAGCTTGGCGGCGCACTGCAGGCACAGACCCTCATTCACCGGCTCGCCCTTTTCGTTCATCCGGGAGATGAACACCACAGCCACGTTTTTCTTACACTTTGAGCAAAGAGTAGGTTGCATAGTTTCCTCCGTTTTTCCTGCCACCCCACCCGGGGATGGACTTTGGGTTTACAGCGATGTGAACCAGTCCATAGGGGACTGCCCCACGAAAAATTGCAGCAAAGCGGACTGCTGCACCATATCCTCCGTGATGACCAGCTGCAATCTCTGCAGCACCCACACGGCCAGAAATACCAGCAATACCGCCACGGCCAGCCCCAGCGCGCCGCCGCCCACCAAATTCAGGGTGCGCAGCCCCGGCAGCCTTCCCGCCAGCTTCAGCATCCGAAGCAGGAGCCTGCACAGCAGCATCAGTATCACAAATGCCGCCAAATATACCAGCGCATAGGCAATGGACTGGGCAATGCCGTCGGTGACGGCGGCCACCATGGTCTCCTTGGTCTCTTTCACTATGGTACCGATGCTGTCCGTGATGCGCTGGGCGGTGTCGCCAAAGAACCCCGCCTGCTCCACCATGGACCCGACACTGGCACCGGAAACACCTTTATTTTCCAGCTTCCTTTCCAGGATGGGGCGTATCCACTTGGCCACCGTACCCGAAAAAGCCCCGGCGGCGATCCCGGCTCCTATGAAGGACACCAGCGTAGCCGCCACGCTGCCCAGGGTCTGCAAAAAACCCCGCTTGGCGCCGATGCCCAGGCCCAGCAGCAGCACGCCCACGATCACCAGATCCAACCAAATCATACGCATCCGTCTCCTTTACGGCAAGTACAGGCTGGCGGCATTGGTCCCCGCCAGCACGGCCGATCCGTCGCTGCGCATGAGCACCCGCCGGGCAGAGCTTACGTCCTCCAGCACGGCGCACTCCCGCAGCCTCTGGTCGTAGATCACCAGCTTATTACTGTAAAGCACCGCCAGGTACCGTCCCGCCGCCGACATGTCCAGCACCTCGCTGTCCACGGTCAGGGCGGCGATCTCCTCCCCGGCGGTATTCACCGTGGCCAGGTGGGTCTGGCCGCCGGAGGCGTAGTTCTCCAGCAGCACCGCGGCGAACTTATCCGCCCCCAGGCCGCACCGTGACAGGCTGGCGCCCTGAAAATCATAAGAAGTCACGGAGCCGTCGGTCTTCACAAAGTACAGCGCCTTATCCGTGGCGGCGCAAAACCGGCCGTCTGCCGTGCCCAACTCATACACGCCGCCCTCCATAGCTCCCTGGGCCTGCATGGCCTCGGAGGTAAGCTTATAAATTTGCAGAGAGCTGACAAAGCTGCCGCTGTCCTGGCTCATGGCGGCTGCCGCCATATATTTCCCGTTTTCCGACACGGCGGCGGTCAGCAGGTAATTCTGGGCCGAATTAAAGTCGTACAGCGGCTCACCCTTGCCATTATAGACGGACACGGTGGTTTTATATCCTGTTTTTTTCAGGGTCACGGCAAACCGGCCGTCCCGGCCCATCTGCACGGAGAAGATATCCCCGTCCAGATCCATCTGCCGCACCAGGCCCTTGCCATCCAGCAGATACAGGGTCCGTCCGCCGATCTCATACACCGCCGCCATACCTTCGCAGGCGCTCACCGCCGTCTGGCTGAACTGCAGGGCCGTGTGGTAAACGGCGTTTCCCTTGTCATCCAGCAGGGTGATCTCGCTGTCGGAGGCCACCAGGAAGCTTCCGTCCAGGTCGGCAAAATGGCTGCTTCCGTCGCTGTTATACTGATACAGCCGTGCGCAGCCGCTCTCGTCCTTCTCCGCCTGCATATAGGCAATGTTTCGGCGCAGACCGTCGAAGGCGGTGCGGTCCAGCAGCACAAAGGCGGCCACCGCCGCCAGCACCGCGGCTATCACGATCAGCAGCACCCGCAGCTTTCGCCGGGGCGGCTGTCTTTTTTTTACGCGCTTGGGCTCCTCCTGCTGCAGGTCGCCCTGTTCAAATCTCATCTGTTCCATTCAGTCTTTCATCCTCATACCAAACCCGGGTCAGATACAGACCGCCCGGCGGCGCCGTGGGCCCGGCCAGGGTGCGGTTGCCCGAGTCCAGGATCGCCGGAATATCCTCCGGCAGCAGCTTTCCCTCGGCGGCATAGAGCACCGTGCCCGTGATGGCCCGCACCATATTATATAGGAATCCGTTGGCGCACACCTTCAGCTCCAGCAGCTCTCCCCGGCGCTCCACGCGGCAATAATAGATGGTGCGTACCGTGCTTTTCACATTGGTCCCCACAGACCGCACCGCAGCAAAGTCATGGGTCCCCTCAAACATCCGGGCCGCACGATCCATGAGCGTCTCGTCCAGCCTCTTGGGATAGAAATAGGCCCGGTGGACATAGAATGGGTTTTTAATGCGGGAGTTATAAATACGGTAGGTATACTCTTTTTTTATGCAGGAGCCGATAGCGTTAAAATCCTCCGCCACCTCAAAGGCTCGACGCACTACAATGTCCTCGGGAATATGCGTGTTCACCGCAAAGGGGATGCGCTCCACGGGAATGCGGGAATTGGTATGAAAATTGGCCACATAGTATTCCGCGTGTACGCCGGCATCGGTGCGGCCGCAGCCCACGCACTTGATCTTCTCGCCGCACACCATGGAAAGGCCCCTCTCCAGGGTCTCCGCCACGGAAATTTCGGTTTTCTGCACCTGCCAGCCGTGGTAGGCGGTGCCGTTATACATCAGTACCAGGGCAATATTCCGCATAGCGTATCCTTTCCTCTTACTTATTTTACAGGCCGAAGTGCCGCAGGGCGATAATGCCCGCCATCAGCACCGCGAAGCCTGCCAGCACCAGCCAGTCCGCCGTCTTATACCGCAGCACATGCAGAGCCGTGCGGCCCTCGCCGCCGTGGTAGCACCGGCACTCCATAGCCGTGGCCAGCTCGTCGGCCCGGCGGAATGCGGAGATGAACAGCGGCACCAGAATGGGCACCAGAGCCTTGGCCCGCTGGAAAATGTTTCCGGATTCAAAGTCCGCGCCCCGGGCCTTTTGGGCGGACATAATTTTATCTGTCTCCTCAATGAGGGTGGGGATAAAACGCAGGGCAATGGACATCATCATGCTCAGTTCATGGACCGGCACCTTGATCTTCTTCAAAAAGCCCAGCAGCGACTCCAGTCCGTCCGTCAGAGCGATGGGGCTGGTGGTATAGGTCAGCAGGAAGGTCCCCATTATGAGCATCACAATACGCAGCAGCATCTTCACCGCCGCAACCAGGCCCTCCCAGGTGATGTGCCGCAGCAGCCACACATCGCACACGGGCGTACCCTTGGTGAAAAACAGATTCATAATGGCCGTGAACAGCACGATGATGAGGATGGGCTTGAGGCCCTTGGTCAGGGACTTAAAGGGCACCTTGGACACCAGGATGCACACCGCCAGCACCACCGCAACGATGGCATAGGTCAGCACGCTGTCCGCGGTGAACAGGGCCACGATATACAGGATCACCGCCAGCAGCTTTGTACGGGGGTCCAGCCGGTGAACAATGGTGTTCCCGGGGAAAAACTGGCCCAGGGTAATATCCTTCAGCATGCCGCCTCGCCCCCCTTCAGCGCCAGGAGGCGGCGCACCAGCTCGTCAATGGTGTATACACTGCTGTCCGGCAGCAGGCCCCGCTTCTGCAGCTCCATGGCTACCTTCGTTACCTGGGGCACATCCAGACCCACCTGCAAAAGCTCGTTTGCCCGGGAAAAAATCTCCTCCGGAGTGCCGTCCATCAGCTTGTGGGCGTGGCTCATAACGATGATACGGTCCACATTCCGGGCCACCTCCTCCATGGAGTGGCTCACCAGAATGACGGTGTTGCCCTTCTGCTTATGATACGAGCGCAGCTGGGCCAAGATGGCCTCCCGGCCCCGGGGGTCCAGGCCCGCGGTGGGCTCGTCCAAAATCAGCACCTTGGGCTCCATGGCGATGACCCCGGCGATGGCTACCCGGCGTTTCTGTCCGCCGGAGAGGTCAAAGGGAGACTTTTCCAGCATCTCCTCGTCAATGCCGGCGAAGGCCGCCGCCTGGCGCACCCGGCGCTCTACCTCCTCGCCCTCCAGACCCATGTTCTTGGGGCCGAAGGCGATATCCTTGAATACGGTCTCCTCAAAGAGCTGGTACTCCGGGTACTGGAACACCAGCCCCACCTGGAAGCGCACCTTGCGGATCTCCTTGGGCTTGGCCCATATATCCTCTCCGTCCAGCAGCAGCTGCCCGCCGGTGGGGCGCAGCAGCCCGTTCAGGTGCTGGATCAGGGTGGACTTTCCCGACCCGGTGTGGCCGATGATGCCCAGGAACTCCCCCGGCATCACCTCCAGGTTTACATCTTCAATGGCTTTGTGCTCAAAAGGTGTCCCCGCACTATAGGTGTGCGTGAGAGCCTTAACTTCTAATACTGGTTTCAACTTGTTTAATCCCCTTTTATTTTCCGCCGGCAAAGGCGTGGCAGATGGCGTCCGCGCACTCCTCCACGGTCATAGCATCCAGCGGGATGTCTATGCCCCGGCTCCGCAATTCATAAAGTAACTCCACCGTGTCCGGCGCCGCCAGGCCTAGGGCCCGCAGTTCCTCCACCCGGGCGAACACTTCCCGGGGCGTGCCGTCCATGGCTACCTGGCCCTTGTTCATCACAATGGCCCGGTCGGCCTCCATGGCCTCGTTCATGTGGTGGGTAATGAGCACCACGGTGATGCCCCGCTCCCTATTCAGCTTGTGGACCGTGGTCAGCACCTCCCGGCGGCCTACGGGGTCTAACATGGCGGTGGACTCGTCCAGCACGATGCACTCCGGCTCCATGGCAATGACTCCGGCAATGGCCACGCGCTGCTTCTGTCCGCCGGAGAGCAGGTGCGGCGCATGGCGGGCGTATTCCTCCATGCCCACGGCCTCCAGGGCGTCGTCCACCCGCTTGCGGATTTCCGCCGAGGGCACACCCAGGTTCTCCGGGGCAAAGGCCACATCCTCCTCCACCACATTGGCGACGATCTGGTTATCCGGATTCTGGAACACCATGCCGATGCGCCGCCGCACTTCCAGCAGCAGCGCCGGGTCCGCCGTGTCCATCCCCTCCACCCAGACCTTGCCGCCGGTGGGCAGCAGTACCGCATTCATGTGCTTGGCCAGGGTGGATTTGCCGGAGCCGTTGTGGCCCAAAATCGCCACAAAGCTCCCTTTTTCTATCTCCAGGTCTACCTCCCGCAGGGCGGAGGTCTCCTGCTGTCCCCCCTCCTCCGCCGGGTAGGCGAAGGTGAGTTTTTCTGTTTTTATCATGGTTGACATAAGTTTTTCCGCCTTCACTGCAATTAAGTGCCGGTGCTCCAGAAAACGCCGCAAATGAATATTGCCGAGATCACATCAAACATGACGCTTTCCTTTTCCCGGCGCAATTCGATGATCCTCAGAGACTTTCCTGCTAAAAAGAGCACCGTTATCGTGTATTTCGCCATTGCCAAAGTCCAATCCGGCAACATTTTTTCTGTTGAAAGTCCTACCATAACGCTGACCGCAATGACCGCCCACATAATTCCATAGCAAGCAAACCGCCATTTTTCCGTTGTTTTCAGCATGTATTATCTCCTTTTTATTCCGCATACCACCGGCCTGTGGCGCCGCAGGGCAGCGCCATGCCGCTCTCGCTGCACGGCAGGCCCAGCTCGTCCCAGGTGACCTTGCCGCCCCGGTCCTTGCCGATGAGCATTTGCAGAATATAGCCCAGCACCGAGGGCGCAAGACCCGTGGTGTAAGAGTTTAGAATCACGAAAAGCGGCTTGTCCGACAGCACCCGGGCGCAGAGCTTCACGAAGGGATAGAGGTTATCCTCCAGCTTCCACACCTCGCCGCCTGGGCCCCGGCCATAGCTGGGCGGGTCCATGATGATGGCGTCGTAGGTCTTGCCCCGGCGAATTTCCCGCTCCACGAACTTGGCGCAGTCGTCCACGATCCAGCGGATGGGTGCCTCGGTGAGGCCGGAGACCTTGGCGTTTTCCTTGGCCCAGGCCACCATGCCCTTGGCCGCGTCCACATGGCAGACGGTGGCCCCCGCCGCCGCGCAGGCCACCGTGGCCCCGCCTGTGTAGGCAAAGAGGTTCAGCACCCGGATGGGCCGCCCGGCGTTTTTGATCTTCTCCATGGCAAAGTCCCAGTTGGCCGCCTGCTCCGGGAAAAGGCCCGTGTGCTTGAAGTTCATGGGCTTCACCTGGAAGCGCAGGTCCTTGTAGCCGATGGCCCACTGCTCCGGGAGCTTGCGCTTGTCCCAGTGGCCGCCGCCGGTGGAGGAGCGGCTGTACCGGGCGTTGGCCTGGCGCCAGCCGGGGTGGCGATGGTCCGTCTCCCAAATAGCCTGGGGGTCGGGCCGCACCAGGATCTGCTGTCCCCAGCGCTCCAGCTTTTCCCCGCCGCCGCAATCCAGCAGCTCATAATCCTTCCAACCGTCCGCGATCCACATAAAGGGTCTACCTCCGCATAATAAATCAATGTATTATACACCCTTCTTCCGATTTCCGTCAACACCGAAGCGGCATTTCCCCTGTATTACCAGGCAAGTTTACATTTCGTTCGCAATTACAGAAAAAAGGTGTTGACATTTGCCGCGGACGGTGGTATTATAAGCAAGCTGATTCGATTTGAACAGCAAAAAAGTGCATATCCGGGTGTGGCGAAGTTTGGTATCGCGCTTGAATGGGGTTCAAGAGGCCTCGAGTTCGAATCTCGACACTCGGACCAAGAAATGATAATCCGAACTACATTATCCAAGTGGGTAATGTGTTCGGATTTATCATTTCTATTGAGACTGTACTGTAGAAAACAAAAGGGCGGAACTTCCGCCCTTTTTTCTTATATTATGGTAGCCTTAGCTTTCTTTTTGCAACACGGGCAATAACAACGAGTCTTGAGGTGATCCGCTCTAATCTCCCAGCGGTAATCACACGTCATACATATTACCGTTGCCTTTTTGTTTGAACCCCTATACTCTATAACTTTTAACGTTCCGCCGCTTTTGCTCGAGATTAAATCGGCATAGTCTTTTGCTCTTGTCTGTAATTGTTCTTCTAATGATAGTTTTTCTTTATGTGTTTTAGGCTTAGGATTGGCCGTCGGAAAACAGTTGGGACATTTAGGCGTGCTGGTGCTTGCTGTATAAAAGCTCACATTCCAAAAATGCCCGCATATCCTGCACTTTATAATAACGGGCTTATTTGTCGCTTCAAAACTAATTAAATCAATATTTCCATAAGTCAAATGTTTCTGTAGATCATTCTTTCGCTGTTCGCGTCGCTCAAGCCGTGTATGCATTCTCGTTTTCATCGAAGAAATCTCTTGAATACTAGGATACTGTTCCGTTGGGTATCCTAGTATTTGCATTATTAGCAATTCATCTTTTGCATCAAATGCTGCATTATGTCTTTCAAAATACCTTTCGTTCCCCATCAGGAGTTGCATCATGGATTCTACGCCATAATTGCTTTTTAATCTTCCTGTTGAACAGCATTCTGCATCATCTGGAATACTTGGATTAAACTGTTTGTATGCCGCTATACGCATGATATCACGCCAAACGAAATCTTTCAGTTCTGGTAAGTGATTATAGTCAAAGTGTGCATTGTATGCAAAAATGTCCTCTATGCAATAGTTCTGCAGCAATGAACGTAAATCAGATATTGCTTTTGATCTGTTACACTTTGTAAAGGGGGTATAATCATTCAGCGCATATCCGTACATAGCAGGCTGCCTACATTCTGGTGTAATTACATAGTACTTTTCTGCAGCGATATGATAGGTATTTTTGTGGGCTATTACCACTCCAATCGACATCACTTCATCTTGCCAAGTTGTTTCAGTATCAATAACTGCGAAATACTCTCTATCCGTCATACTTTGGCTATGGGTAGAAATGTCCATTTAAATGCCTCCTCATATCACAGGATGGTAATATCTTTCAAGTTTCCTTTTTGTTGTTGCCTTTGCAACTGCATTCAGAAATGCGTCTCTGTCCGGTATATGGATTTCATAGCGAGTATTATCACGTGTATTCCACAAAATTCCTTTTTCTATTTTCAATGCAATCATATAGCAGGCACATTGTAGAAAATGAACGTGCGATAATTCAGAAACAAATTTTAATTCATAGATGACATCATCTTTCAATACATCACACAATCCAATTGCTGTGAAACACTCATGATCTGAATTTTCTTCATAAAATGGAATTTCACATTGAACCTGAACGGTTTCATCTCGAATAAATATTTTTGACAATCTTTCTATAATTGCCTTTTGTTCACTATCACTAACAAAAGGTGTTGTGACCTGCTTTTGATAACGCTCCTGTTTTGTTTCTAACGCTGTCAAATAAAGGATTTTTTCGTCTAAACTTAATTTCGCGGCTTCCTTATCTTTGCCCCCGTTTTTATGAGTCCTAAAATATAGTTCAATCTCTTTATCAATATCATATTGATCTTGGTTGAAAAATACCGCCTCCTGATATATACCGATACAAGGTGATAAGTCAATTAAGTCATCTGTTGGTGTTATGTCAATGACGGATTTATCATCGACTTCTATTTCAGAACATTCCAGCAGAGCATAACAGTTTTCAACATCCTCACGATATTTAAAATCAAACATTTCCGAAATATTAACTGTATCATCGTATTTTGTCTCGGTGTTAGGCTCAGTCAATATTGTTTCCTCTGATAGAAGGGCCTCGTCGCCGGTAACAAAAATTATATGTTCTTTTCCCCGGCTGGCAGCTACACAAAAAATATTACGAAGGATTTCATACTTTTGTTGTGGCTTCTTTACTCTAACATTCCAATAACTTTCTGTAAAATCGAATACAACACATATTTTTCGTTCAAGCCCCTTGCTGCTATCAAAAGTGGTAAAAATTGCAGAGGTCTTGCTCGGCACTGATTTTCCTAAAGAATCTTTATCTGCAATACTCGCATAAACGGTTTTCTTGTTAAATTTATCCGAGTAAGAGTTCTCTAAGTCGTTTAATACATTTGCCATATCGCCGGTTCGGGAGCCCAAGCAGAGTACTTCTTTTGGATCTTGCACGGACAGGAATCTCATTACCTCTGGAACAGTCATTTCTTCTACCACACAAGAGTCATTTACACCAACAATCTGCTTTTTCCAAATGCGTCCTAATTTTTCTGCCAACCCAGCGGAAAGTCTGAAACATTTTGTGAAAACTAGCTTTATGTGCGGGCCAAGAAACTCTTCCATAAAAGCTGATACATCTAAGGTCGTTTTGTCGTATATTTTCTGTGCCATATCTCCAACAGCAATTATTTGAATTGTTGGATTCGTAGATTTTATGTACTCCAACATTTCGGAAAATTCCAGCTCTATATCCTGATATTCGTCTATAATTAACACGTCATATGTCTTGATTTGGGGCTTCATGTCATTGAACAGTTGTATTGCATCTGCAATATTTGGTTCTACGCCAACCTTTCTCAACATGTGAAAAGCAAAGCCGTGATAATTTGTTACTGTAACATTTTTGTTCTTAATTTTCCCCTTAGCATCCAATTTCAGCAACTTATTATAAGTCAAATAGAGAATTTGTGTTGTTTCAGAGAAGGCCCGGCAAAGATGCTGAATTGCGGTTGTTTTCCCACTCCCAATGCAGGCATCTACAAGAATGTTCTCGCCTAATAGCGCCTTGTGCAAGAACAACTCTTGCTCATCGGACAAATGTGTTATACTTGGCTTTTTCATATTTATTTCCCCCCACAACTCATAAACAAAACATTTTTAACAATTATAGCATGCTGGTAATTTGAAAACAACTCCTATGATTTTGTGCCATTTCTAAATAAAAACTACTATCTTAGGATCGCCTCAATTTATATCAATCAAAGGTGGGAATACCATTAGGGTACTCCCACCTTTGATTACTTTTGCTTGATATTGACCTGCTGCTTTGCTTTCCACTCGGTATATTCCCGCTGCCCGTCCTCGCTTTCAAAGAACGCTTGAATCTCCGGAAGAAGAACGCGGGCGAGGGCTTCTACCTCGTGATAGGGGATACCTGTGCCGTAATCATTGGGCTTTTTCTTGCGCGGCATGGCATCACCCCGTTATAGCTGCCCCTCGTCGAACAGGTAGCCTTGGAACACCGTGCCATCCCCGGTGATGAAGCGGCCTCGCGCGTCCTTGGGTATCTGTTCGGCGGCACTGGTGTTGTCGAGGATAATTTGGGAAAGCACACTGTCCGCCCTGCCACAAACGCGGAAATCCATGTTGTTGCGTATCTGGC